>JBJTQP010000001.1:0-33302 GCA_046075685.1 Planctomycetaceae bacterium
TCCACGACCGCGACGTGGCGCCCGAGGGGGCCACGCTGGCCGAGAGCAACAAGAACCTCGACGCCGTCGCCGACCGGCTGCTGGCCCATCAAGAGCGCTCTGGCAAGAAGCTCCTTTGGGGCACGGCCAACCTGTTCTCCAATCCCCGCTACGTGCACGGCGCGGCCACCAGCCCCAACGCCGAGGTGTTCGCCTACGCGGCGGCCCAGGTGAAGAAGGCGATCGAGGTGACGCACCGCCTCGGCGGCGCGGGCTACACGTTCTGGGGCGGCCGCGAGGGCTACCAGTGCCTCTGGAACACCGACATGAAGCGGGAGCTCGACCACCTCGCCCGGTTCATGCACATGGCGGTGGAGCACGCCCGCGAGATCGGCTTCACCGGGCAGTTCTACTTCGAGCCCAAGCCGCGGGAGCCGATGAAGCACCAGTACGACTTCGACTCGGCCACGTGCATCAACTTCCTCCGGACCTACGGCCTGGAGAAGCACGTGAAGATGAACATCGAGACCAACCACGCCACGCTCGCCGGCCACGAGATGCAGCACGAGCTGGAATACGCCGGCCTGCAGGGCTTCCTCGGGTCGATCGACGCCAACACCGGCGACACGCTCGTGGGCTGGGACACCGACCAGTTTCCCACCAACATCTACCTCACCACGCAGATCATGTGGTCGATCCTCAAGTACGGCGGCCTGGCCCCCGGCGGCGTGAACTTCGACGCCAAGGTCCGCCGCGAGAGCTTCGAGCCGGTCGACCTGTTCCATGCCCACATCGGCGGGATGGACGCCTTCGCCCGCGGCCTGAAGATCGCGGCGGCGATGCGGGCCGACGGCGCCATCCAGAAGCTGATCGACGAGCGGTACGCGTCGTGGTCGGGCCCGGTCGGCAAGCGGATCGAGGCGGGCACGGAGAGCTTCGCGTCGCTCGAGAAGGAGATGCTCGCCAGGGGCGATGCCCAGGCCAACATCAGCGGCCGCCAGGAGCTGTTCGAGAACGTGGTCAACACCTACCTCTGACCCCCCGATGCGGCGCGAACCGGCGCGGGTGATCCGCCACGCAATGACGCTGCTCGCAACCCTCACCCCGGCGGTGGCCCCGGCTGCCGCCCCGGCCGCGCCGCTCGTGATCGCCCACCGCGGCGCGAGCGGCTATCTGCCCGAGCACACCCTCGCCGGCAAGGCGCTCGCCCACGCCCAGGGGGCCGACGCGATCGAGCAGGACGTGGTGCTCACCAAGGACGACGTGCCGGTCGTGCTCCATGACGTCTTCCTCGACGCCGTGAGCGACGTCGCCGAGGTGTTCCCCGGCCGCAGCCGTGCAGACGGCCGCTTCTACGTCCTCGACTTCACGCTCGCCGAGCTGCAGCGGCTGCGGCTCTCGGAGCGACGCGATCCGCGGACCGGCCGGCAGCTCTACCCGGGGAGGTTTCCGGCGGGAACGGGCTCGTTCCGCGTCGCCACGCTCGCCGAGGAGCTCGAGCTTCTCGAAGGGCTCGGCCGCAGCACCGGCCGCCGGGCGGGCGTGTATCCGGAGATCAAGCAGCCCGCCTGGCATCGGGGCGAGGGCCACGACATCAGCCCGATTGTCCTGCGGGTGCTGCGGGAGCACGGCTTCGCCACGAAGGCCGACCCCTGCCACCTGCAGTGCTTCGATGCCGACGAGGTGGCGCGGCTGCGGGGCGAACTCGGTTGGCAGGGACGGCTCGTGCAGCTGGTGGGAAACCTGCCCGACGACGGCCTCGACCCCCTGCTGGCCGACGGCGGGCTCGCGGCACTCGCGAACGTCGTGGACGGCATCGGGCCGCCGCTGGCCCGCGTGATCGACGCCGCAGGCCGGCCGACAGGACTTGTCGCCGCGGCCCATCGGGCCGGGCTCGTCGTCCATGCCTACACGTTTCGCCGCGATGCGCCGCCGGCCTTCGCGGCCGATACCGACGCGGCCCTTCGCATCCTCTTCGACGACGCCGGGATCGACGGCCTGTTCAGCGATTTTCCCGACGTGTGCGTGGCCTGGCTGAAGGCCAACCGTCGGTATCTGCCGGAGGAGCGGCCACGGCGTTCAACGGGCGAAGCACCTCCCCCTACCGCGGGCCAGTGACCGGCGCGGCCGCCTTCTCGATCGCGATCCTCAGCCGCTGCTGCACGTCGACGTCGGTCACCTTGCCCCCGTGCGCCGTGGTGACGTGGAACGCGTCCACGACCTGGTCGAGGTAGGTGCCGATCTTGGCGGCCTGCACCGAGAGCCCGGCGTCGAAGATCGCCTTGGCGATCCCGTAGAGCAGCCCCGGGGAGTCGTGGGCGAACACCTCGAGGATGGTGTCGCGCCGGGAACTCTGGTTGTCGAAGGCCACCCGCACGCCGCGGGCCACCGGCTGCACCTGGGGCGCGAACGGATTCCACCGCGGGGCGAACGCCGGGGGCTGGTCGCCCAGGATCGCGGCCCGGGCGGCGGCGGCGATGTCGGCGAGGCGGTCGGCCGGCGGCGCGCCCGAAAAGTCGGGGTCGACGACGGTGAAGTGGTCGATCACCAGGCCGCCGGCGAGCGTGTGGATGTCGGCCGCAAGGATCTCGAGCCGCTGGCTGGTGAGGCTGCCCGTGACGCGGTGGAAGATGCCCGCCGCCACGTCCTCGCGGGCGCCGATCGTGACCGCCACGGTCGAGGTGTCGGGCTGCCAGCGGGCGGTGGTGAAGGCCCCGGCGGCGGGCAGCCGGGCCAGCCGGCCGAGTTCCTCGACAATGCGCTCCGGCGCCGCCGCCGCGAGATACGAGGGCGGCAGGTCGCGGGCCAGGTGGGCGACCGGATCGTCGCCCCGGGCGGCGACGAGATCGGCGAGCCTCCGTCCGCAGCGGTCGGCCGCCGCCGACGACCCCTCGCCGTCGAGGATGCCCAGCGTCCGGTAGAAGAGCCCCGCCAACAGGTCCGACTTCCACTTCGTCCACGTGCCCTCGCCGACCGCCCCCACGTCGGCGGCCGTGAGCAGGGCGAGCATCCGCAGCACCTCCGGCGATCCCACCTCGCCGGCGAACGAGGCCAGCAGCGTGTCGTCGCCCACGTCGCGACGAAACGCGAGGTGTGCCATGGCGAGGTGCTTGAGCACGAGGAACTCGACGATCTCCGTCTCGTCGGCCGGCAGCCCGAGCCGCCCGCCGACATCCCTCGCGATCCGTGCGCCGAGGATGCTGTGATCCTCCTCGAACCCCTTGCCGACGTCGTGAAGCAGCAAGGCGAGCAGCAGCGGCCGCTTCCGGCCCAGCGCCCGCCACTCGGCGGCCAGCCAGTCGCTGCCCGCCGCGAAGCCGGCGGCCCGCTCGATCGCGATCAGGCAGTGCTCGTCGACCGTGTACGTGTGGAAACTGTTGAACTGCAGCAGGTTCCGGGCATGGGCGAACTGGGGCACCAGGATCTCGAGGGCCCCGACGTCGTGCAGCCAGCGGAGGGCGGCCGCCACCCGCGCCGGATGCGCGAACAGCGCCACGAATGCCTCCACCGCCGCCGCATCGGGCTCGGCGGGCAGTGCCGGCACCGCGGCCCGCACCGCCTCCCACGTCTCGGGCGCGACGGGCATCTCGTAGAGCATCGAGAGCTCCGCCAGCCGCACGATCTCGCGGAGGCTGCCCGTCACCGCCGGCAGCCTGCCCGGCGGCACCGCCACCTCGGCCGGACCGACGCGGAACGTGCCCGCGATGTCGTGGGCCAGCAGCCCCTGGGCGAGGGCCGTCACCGGCCCGGCCCGCCGCAGCAGCCGCAGCAGCGTGTCGACCACCCGGGCCACCCGCCGCGTGTGGCCGAAGTATTCCCGCATGAAGCGTTCCACGCCGAGCAGCCCGGCGGAGGCCTCGATGCCGCGGGCCGCCGCGATCCGCACCTGCTCGCTCCGCGAGAGCTCGTCGGCGGCCTTGCCGGCGGTGAGGTGCAGGTCGTTGCGGATGCGCATCAGGAACTCGCGGGCATCGCGGATCGCGTCGGCGTCGGACCGGGAGATGCCGCCGGCCTGGGCGAGGTCGGCGATCGTCTCGGCGCCGAACGCCAGCCGGCCCAGCCAGCGGATCAGCTGGATGTCGCGGAGCCCGCCGGGCGACCGCTTCACGTTGGGCTCGAGCACGAACACCGTCCGGCCGTGCTTGTCGGCCTCCTCGCGGCGGGCCTCGACGAGCCGGTCGATGTGCCGCCGCCGGCCGCGGGCCAGCGCCGTCCGCAGCCGCTGCCGCAGCCGCGCCAGCGGCTCCTCGGGCCCCGCCAGCCGCCGGCAGTCGAGCAGCGAGCTCATGATGGTGGCGTCGCCGCCCGCAAGGGCCACCGCCTCGGCGGCGGTGCGGACGCTCTGCCCCACCTCGAGCCCGGCGTCGAAGAGATCCTGCAGCAGCCGCCGGGCCACGTCGGCCACGACCTCCGGGGAGCGGCCGTCGTGCAGGATCATCAGGTCGAGGTCCGACCAGGGCGCCATCTCGCCGCGGCCGAAGCCGCCATGCGCCACGAGCGTCACCGCAGCCCGCACGCGGGCCGCATCGGCGGCGGGCAGATCGGCGACGATCGACTCCCAGACGTCGCCGACGATCGCGTCGCAGAGCTCGCTGGCGAGCACGGCGACCGCCCAGCCGTCGCCCCCGGCGGCGTGCCGCTCGGCAATCCGTCGCCGCGCGGCGGCGGCGGCGGCCGCAGCCCGGACGACCGCGGCCCGGGGCGGCGGCGCTGCGGCGCCCGCCTCGCTCATGGATGAACCCAGGGATCGTCGGCCACGCCCGCCTGCCGATTGGCCACCCTGCCCAGCACGAAGAGCAGGTCGCCGAGCCGGTTGAGATACTCGATCGCGTTGCGCGGAATGATGGTCTCGGGCTGGGCGGCGAGCGTCACCACCCGCCGCTCGGCACGGCGGCAGACCGTGCGGGCCACATGGAAGGCCGCCGCGAGCGGCGTGCCGGCGGGCAGGATGAAGCACGTCAGCGGCTCGAGCGTGGCCTCATGGCGGTCGATCTCCACCTCGAGCGCCTGCACGTGCCCCGCGGTGATCCGCTCGCTCGCCGGATCGGGCGTGGCGAGCTGCGCGCCGAGGTCGAAGAGCTCGCACTGCACCCGGCGGAGCAGGGGATCGAAGGCGGCGGCCACGGAATGCGTGCGGACCATGCCGAGGTGGCTGTTGAGCTCGTCCACCGTGCCGAAGGCCTCGATCCGGGCGTGGTCCTTTCGCACCCGCGGGCCGCCGAACAGGCCCGTCTGCCCCGCGTCGCCGGTCTTCGTGTAGATCTTCATGCCGCTCGCCTCCTGCGCCGTCGAACTCCGCACGTATACTCCGTCGCCATGCCCCAAACGTGCAACAGGGCCGCGCTGGCGGTCATCCTCGCCGTCGCCGCGGCGGGAATCAAAGCCGCCGACGGCGATTCGGCCAGCCCGACCGCGGCGGCCCGATCGCCGCTCGAGAGCCGGTATGCCGCTCCACCGACGCTGGTGACCACGGGCATGACCAAGGCGGGGGAGGGCTACTTCGCCCCCGACGCTCGGCGAATCTGCTACCAGGCCGTGCCGCCGGGCCGGCAGTTCTACGAGATCTTCACGCAGGCGTTCGCTGCGGCCGATCCCCGTCCGGCACCGCCGGTGCGGGTCAGCTCCGGCCGCGGCCGCACCACCTGCAGCTGGTTCTCGCCCGACGGCACGCGGCTGCTGTTCGCCTCCAGCCACCTCGACCCCGACGCCGAGGCGACGGAGGCCGCCGCCCGCGCGCAGGCCGAGGCCGACGCCCAGGCCGGCAGGCGACGTCGCTACCAGTGGGACTTCGACCCATGGATGGACATCTTCACCACGCGGCTCGACGGCGGCGATCCCGTGCGGCTGACGACGGCGGCCGGCTACGACGCGGAGTGCTCGTTCGCACCGGACGGCCGCGAGGTGCTGTTCGTGAGCGACCGCGACGGCGACCCCGACGTCTATGTGATGGACGCCGACGGGTCGAACGTGCGGCAGCTGACCGACGAGCCGGGCTACGACGGCGGCCCGTTCTTTTCGCCCGACGGCCGCTGGATCGCCTACCGCACCGACCGCGTCGAGAAGGATCTGCTCCAGATTCACGTGATGCGGGCCGATGGCTCCGGAGACGTGGCCGTGACGACGGGCAGGGGCGTCCGCTGGGCGCCCTTCTGGCATCCGACGCGGCCGTGGCTGATCTGGACCGGCGCCGACCACTCCGATCCCGCGGCGCGTCCCAACTACGACCTCTGGATCGCCGCCTGGCAGATCGCCCCCGATGGTTCCTTCGCCGCGGGCGCGCCGCTGCGGATCACCGATCACCCCGGCGCCGACGTGCTGCCCGCCTTTTCGCCCGACGGATCGCTGCTGATGTGGACCGCGAGCCGCGGCGGTGACGACGCCGGCCGCGGCGCGTCGAGCCAACTCTGGGTGAGCCGGCTCGACCTCGACGCGATCGCCGCCGACCTGCCTCCCGTGACGCTGCAAGGAGCGACACCATGACCAGCCCGGTATCCGCCCCCGACCGAGTCGTCGCCATGATCGGCGGCGGCCAGATGGCCCTCGCCCTCGCCGCGGGCTTTTGCCGTGCCGGCCTCGTGTCGGCCCACGAGATCGTGGTCTACGACCCCCACGCGCCGGCCCGCGAGCGGCTCGCCGCGGCGGTGCCCGGGGTGCGGTTCGCGGCCTCCTCCGGCGACGCGGCCGCTGCCGCCGGCATCGTGTTCCTGGCCGTCAAGCCGCAGCAGGCGGCGGCGGCCTGCGGCGAGTGTGCGGGCCGGCTCCGCGACGACGCCGTGCTCGTGTCGATCGCTGCGGGCATCACCCTCGCCTCGCTGACGGCCATGGCGGGCACCGACCGTGTGATCCGCGTGATGCCCAACACGCCGTGCCTGGTGGGGCAGGGGGTGTCGGTCGTCTGCCAGACGCCGGCCGTGGCGGCGCCGCGGGCTGCACGGGTCCGCGACCTGCTCGCCGCCGTGGGCCACGTCCACGAGGCCGACGAGTCGCACCTCAACGCGGTGACCGGGCTCTCGGGATCGGGGCCGGGCTTCGTGGCGCTGCTGGTCGAGGCGCTCGCCGACGGGGGCGTGAAGGCCGGCCTGCCGCGGACCCTCGCGCTGGCACTGGCGGTCGAGACGCTCTCGGGCACGGCCGCGCTGCTGGAGCAGACCGGCGAGCATCCGGCGCAGATCAAGGATCGCGTCTCGAGCCCCGGCGGCACGACGATCGCGGGGCTCGCGGTGCTCGAGCAGCGGGGCGTCCGCGGCGCGCTGATCGACGCGGTGGTGGCCGCCGCCACCCGCGCGAAGGAACTCGGCTGAGCCGGTTCACGCATGATCCTCGCACGTTCGTGAGGCTCGGGGCCGCCGGCGCCGAACATGCTTCCGGCCGGCTGCGGCGACGAACCGGGGCGCGAGCATCATGTGGAGGCCGTATGAGCCCCGCTCAGCCGCGGCGGCTCTTGCCAGGCGTGCGAGCCTTTGTGACCGCCTTCTTTTTCGCAGCTCGTGAGGCCTTCTTCGCGGCGGCCTTGGGGGTCACCTCCTTCGCCTTGCCCTTCGCCGCAGCCTTCGCCGCACCCTTCGCCTTGCCCTTCGCCACGGCGGGCTTCTTCGCCGACGACGCCTTTCCGGCCTTCGCGCCGGCCGTCCTGCTTGCCCGTGCGCCGCCGAAGATCGAGTCCCAGCCTGCGGCATACCTGCTCGTGCTGCCCATGCGAATGACCGACATGATGCCCTCCTGGTGTGCGTGCCGCCGCAGGCGTGATCACGCCCGCGGCCGTGATGTGGTCGTACCGCGTCGCCGTCAGGCATGTCAATCCGACACGATCACCAGCGTCACCGCATCCGGCTGGCCATGGACGTGGCCGTCCCCGAGCTTTTTCCACCTGGTCGTCGAATCGTGCGGCGGCGGCATCGCTCCAGTGCCTGCCGAGCCCGCCGGCACCACGAGCGTGTTGCGGTCGCCAAGCAGATCCGTGACGTCGCACTCGAGCCCGTTTGGCGCGGTGTCCCGCCAGGTGAGCGGCAGTCCGTTGAGCGTCGCCTGCCGCCACACCTCGCTCCGGAATCCAGCCGCGCACACCAGCAGGAGTCGGTCGCCGGCCTGCACGCCCGTCGGCCGGCCAAAGCGGCGGGTCCACGACGCCTCCCCGGGGGGTGGGGGCTCCCAGGCGGAGGCCAGATTGATGACGTGCCGCGGCATCGCCTCACCCCGGAATCACGACACCGCGGCCCGAGGTCTCGCCGGCCCGCATCCGATCGGCCCACGCGCCCACCTCGGCGATCGCAAGCCGCGTCACCGGAAACATGGCCGCGATCCGCGGCCAGAGCGCCGCCAGCCGCAGCCAGAGCGCTGCCCGCTCGGCATGCGTGGGCAGGCCGGCCGCATCGATGCCGGCCAGCGTCACGCCACGCAGGATGAAGGGATGCACGCTCGTGAGCAGATCCGCGCCGCCCGCCATGCCGATGGCCGCCACGGCGCCGCCCGGCCGCACGGCACGGAGCACCTCGGCGAGCAGCGGACCGCCGACCGTGTCGACGACACCAGCCCAGCGGCCCTTCACGAGCGACTTCGGCGTGGGATCACGGATCGCCGCGGGCTCGACCACCTCCGCCGCCCCGAGCGCCCGCAGCGTGTCGGCCACCGCGGTTTTTCGTGAGCAGGCCACCACGCGACGGCCCGCCGCGGCAAGGGCGGCGACGGCCAGCATGCCCACCCCGCCGCTGGCGCCCGTCACGAGCCAGGCCTCCGCGCCGGCGGCATGACGGCCGCTGACGAGCATCTCGAGCCGGTCGCACGCGAGCAGCGTCGTCAAGCCGGCGGTGCCCAGGGCCATGGCCGCCTCGGCCGAGAGCCCGGGGGGGCGAGCCAGCACCGCCGACGCGGGCATCCGCAGGAGCGTCGCGAACCCGCCGTCGCGAACCTCGCCCATGCCGTGGCCGGTGACCACCACGGCGGCGCCGGCGGCGAATGAGCCGTTCCCGACCGCCACGCTCCCCGCCGCGTCGATGCCGGGCACGAGCGGTGACGACCGCATCACGCCGGGATGCCCGGCGCAGCACAGGGCGTCCTTGTAGTTGACGCCCGCCGCCTCGACCCGGATCACCAGGTCACCGGCCGATGAACCGGCCGCTGCATCCCAGCCCGGCGGCTCGCGGCCGGACGTCACCGTCCCGTCCGGGAGGCGGTGCACCCGCCAGCACGTTTCCGGCTTCGTGGTCGTCATCTATACTCCGTTCCTGCCGCGATCGTACCGCGGCCGCAGCCCTCCACACCACAGGAGCCAATGCCGACGTATGGGAAACGCCCTCGAGTTCACCGATGACAACTTCCAGAGCGACGTGCTCGGCTCCTCCGTGCCGGTGCTGGTCGACTTCTGGGCCCCGTGGTGCGGCCCGTGCCGGATGATCGGCCCGGTGATCGAGGAACTCGCGGCGGAGAACGCCGGCACGTTCAAGGTGGGGAAGGTGAACGTCGACGACAACCAGCGGCTGGCGATGACCTACAACGTGCAGAGCATCCCCACCATCCTGATCTTCAGCGGCGGTCGGCTCGTGCAGCAGATGATGGGCGTGCAGTCGAAGGCCCGGCTCCAGCAGGCCCTCGACGAGGCCAAGCCGGCCTGAGGCCGCCTCACGCGCCGGCGGTCGCGAGTTCCGCCGCCTCGTCGGCCGTGCCCCGCCACTTCTCCACGGTGGCGTCGTCCACGAAGCCCGCGAGGTCGAAGTCGGCCCCGGGCTGGCGGAGTTTCTCCACGGCCTTGGCCTCGATCTGCCGCACCCGCTCGCGGGTCACGTCGAAGATCGTGCCCACCTCTTCGAGCGTGTAGGAGTAGCCGTCGGCGAGGCCGAACCGCAGCCGGAGGATCTCTCGCTCCCGGTAGGAGAGTGATTCCAGCGCCCGGGCGACCATGCCCTGCAGCGACTGCTGGTTGACGCCCTTGAGCGGGTCGTCCTCGCGCCGGTCGCTCACGAACTCGCCCACCGCCCCCTCGTCGCTGTCGCCCAGCGGCTGGTCGAGCGAGACCGGCTTCCGCGACATCCGGCAGATGCACTCCGCCTCCTCGACCGACAGGTCCGAGAGGACGGCGAGTTCCTCGACCGTGGCCGGGCGGCCGTGCGCCTGCAGGAAATCCTGCTGCAGGTTCCGCATCCGCGTCATGGCGTCGACCATGTGCACCGGCACGCGGATCGTGCGGCTCTGGTCGGCGATGGCCCGCGTGATCGCCTGGCGGATCCACCAGGTGGCGTAGGTCGAAAACTTGAAGCCCCGGGCGTGCTCGAACTTGTCGACCGCCCGCATCAGGCCCGAGTTCCCCTCCTGGATCAGATCGAGGAACGTGAGGCCCCGGTTCCGGTACCGCTTCGCGATCGAGATCACCAGCCGCAGGTTGCCGGCCGCAAGGTCGCGCTTCGCGGCGTCGTATCGGCCCTGGAGGTCTTCCAGCCGGACGAGCCGCCGCTCGAGCGTCCTGCGGCTCTCCCGCGTCGCCAGCAGGATCCGCCGCTGCTCGACGAGCAGGTCCCGTCGGCCGGCGGCGTCCGCCGCGCCTCCCTGGCGAAGCTGCTCGCCGAGAGCCGTGTGACGCTCGGCCATCCCGCGGAGCTGGCGGAGGAGCGGCGTGAGCCGCTGGATGCGGAGGTGCAGTTCCTCGACCAGCCTGACCGCCTTGTTCCGCTGCCGGACGAGCCGCCGCCAGGCCGTCCGCCGCACCTCGGGCGGTTCGCGGAGCGAGAGCGCCACGCGGAACAGTCGGGCCTTCTCCTGCTCGATCCTCCGCAGCGTGGCCAGGTTGGGGCCCAGCCGCCGCAGGAGCCGCTTCTTCTCCCGCGTGTTCGTCACCGACACCTCGATCGTGCGGTCGAGGCGGAGCGTGCCCGCATGCACCCGCTCGAGCAGCTGCACGGCGCCGGCCAGCACGAAGTCGTTGGCGAGGAGGGTGCGGCGAAACCGCCGCCGCCACTTCTCGATCTCGCGGGCGTGCGCCACCTCCGTCTCCCGGGAGAGCAGGGGAATGCCGCCCATCTGCAGGAGGTACAGCCGGATCGGATCGTCGATCACCGCCGTCGTCCGCCGGGAGGGCCGCGGAGGGCTGGCCGGCGCTGGCGCCCGACGCGGATCGTGAGGGTGATTCGTGGCCTGACGCATGGCGGTCCCCTGGGTGGTGAGGGTCGCTCCCGCCGCGGCACGAAGCCCGCGGGTCGACCGCCCCAGGAACGAAGCAGATGCGATGCCAACCGCCACGAACGCCGGGGGCCGAGGGCTGCGACAGGGCTTTTCCCGCAGGTTTCCGTCCGCCCGGAGCCGTCAGGCCCCGCAGCCGTGTCGCCTCCGGGCGACGCTCCGGCGACACGGCGTCGACAGGATGCACCGCGCCGCCACGACGCCGCTCAAGATCGGCAGGTCGCCGGCACGAATAGCCAAGGGCGGTTCGCCGTCAGGGGAGCGATATACTCCGATTGTGACGGTCGTGCCGATGGGGCGGTCAGGTCCTCCATGAACTACGTCCTGCTCGCGCTGCTCGCGATCGTGCTGCTCACCGGGCTCATCGCCTTCGGCGTGGGCCACCGGCGCTGGAGCTGGGGCACGCTGGTCGCGGCCTTCCTGGTGCTGCTGGCGGCGACCGGCTACCTCTATCTCGCCTCGCGGTTCGCCGCCTACGAATCCGCGTGGGTCCAGTCCATCCGCCGGAAGCAGGTTGAACTCGCTCGCGTGAAGGACGCGCTCGTGCCCGACCCAGCGGCCGGGGGCCGCCTGAAACCGATGGCCGGCCCCGGTGCCGACGCCCCACTGGAGAGCCGGCCGCTCCGCGATCTCACCGCCGAGCGCGACCGCTGGCAGCGGGCCCTCGATCGAATCAACACCTGGCGCGGCCGCTCCTGGTCGAACGCGTCGTTCGAGCCGCCGGCGAAGGACGATGCCACGGGCCGGATCGAAATCCCCTTCGGCACTCCGCCCGCCGCCGCCGATGCCGACGCCGCCGCCGGGGCGGCTCCGGCTGCCCCTCCCGCGGCGGAGCCGGGCAAGCCGCCCGCGTCGCCCGTCGATCCCGGAGCGATCGTCTACGTGTTCGACGACGCGGCGGCGGCAGAGGGCGGACGCTATCTCGGCGCCTTCCTCGTGGAGACGGCCGAGGTGGAGACGGCCGAGCCCGACCCCGCCTCGAGCCGCTTCGTGCTCACGGTCAGGCAGACGGCCCAGCGCGACGAGTACGACGCGAGATCGTGGGAGGGCGATCACGCCGCGGTGACGGTGTACGACTCGTTGCCCTCCGACCGCTGGGTCGCCTTCTCCGCCACCTCTCCCGAGACGGCCTCGGAGCCGGTGATGCCGGAGCCCACGCCGCTGGGCATCGAGAAGGTGGAGGAACTGCTCGACGAGCGGGACCGCCAGCGGGGCTTTCTCGAAGACCTCGGGCGGCACGACACCGTCACCGACAAGGAAGAGTGGCAGCGGATCCGCGAGCGGCTCGATGCCGGCACCGAACCGCCGGGCAGCCACTGGGCCGTGGTCACCTTCAAGGAAGAGGCCTCCGTCCCCGAGACCGGGGCCGCGGCCGGCGCCGAGGCTCCGCCCGACGCCGTGCCGCCACAGACCTTCGCGGTCGGCGACACGGCGGAGTTCGATCTCCAGACCGCCTTCGCGCTGGCCGACAAGGGCACCGTGACGATCGACGAGGTCCGCTACCGGCGCCGGCTCTCCGATGCCCGCACGGCGTTGCACGGCTCCGGTGCCGCGGAATCGGCAGCCGGCGGCCAGGTCGTGCTCGCCGACGGCATCGCCGCGCTGGTCGCCGTGCTGCACCGCGAGATCGACCGCATCAAGGCGTCGATCAGCCTGCTCGACGGGTCCCGAAACGACATCACCGCCGAGATCGCGAACGTGCGGGAGCGGGCCACGCGGCTGGCGAACGACAAGCTGAAGTGGGAGCGTGATGCGGAGGCCGCGGAGCGGACGGCCGCGGCCTTCGACGCGGCGGTGACAAAGTCCCGCCAGCACCTGGCGGCCACCGAGCGGGAGATCGTCTCCCTCGCCACGTCGCTCCGCGGCTCGATCGGCAGGCTCGTGGAGCAGATCGACGCCGTGGCTCCCGCCCCGGAGCGGGCCGCGGCGGCCACGCCGTAAGGCTGCCGCCGCCATCGACGGCCGCCGCGGCCGTCGGCTACATTCTCGGCGTCCGCCGGCCAACCGCGCCGCGGCCTCACGAGGATGTTCGTCGCCATGACCGCCGCCGCCCGTCCCGGGCACACCAACACCCACCGCCTCCGCAAGGCCGTCCATCACAACAAGCTCGCCAGCAAGCGGGGCGTGTTGGAGCGGATGTTCACGATCTGGTTCCGCGGCTTCGTCTACAACCAGATCTGGGAGGATCCGCGGGTCGACGCCCAGGCCCTGCGGATGGGGCCGGAGTCGAGCATCCTCACGATCTCCAGCGGCGGCTGCAACGTCCTCAACTATCTCATCCACCGCCCGAAGCGGATCGTGGCCATCGACCTCAACGCCAACCACATGGCGCTGACGCGGCTCAAGCTCAAGGCCCTCGAGCGGCTGCCCGACTACGACACCTTCTACAACTTCTTCGGCCTCGGCCGACATCCCGACAACGTCGCCAACTACAACCGCTACCTGCGGGAAGCGCTCGACCCCGACACGCGGGCGTTCTGGGAGACCACCGACTGGCCGGGCCGGACGGTCGGCCCGAAGCGGATCAACTACTTCAAGACCGGGTTGTACGAGAAGGCCAAGCTGGGGCAGTTCTTCCGCGTGGTGCACGGGCTGGCACGCCGCATGGGCCGCGACCCGACGCTGCTGCTTTCGGCCACGTCACGCGCCGAGCAGGAGCGGATCTTCGACGAGCAGTATGCGGCGCTGTTCGACAACCGCTTCGTCCGCTGGATGGGGCGGCAGCCGGTGGCCGTGTACAGCCTCGGGATTCCGCCGAGCCAGCACGCGGCCATGCTGAAGGAGCACGCGGGCGACGGCGAGCGGCTGTTCGACATGTACAAGCAGCGGCTGCGACGGCTGGCGTGCGGCTACCCGCTCGACGACAACTACTTCACCTGGCAGGCCTTCGGCCGCCGCTACGACCACGAGCAGCGCCGGGCCCTGCCCGACTATCTCAAGCGCGAGAACTACGCGACCATCAAGGCGGCCGTGGGCTGCGTCGAGACGCACATCGCCTCGCTCGCCGACCAGATCCGCCACGAGAAGCCGGGCAGCCTCAACTCGTTCATCCTCCTCGACAGCCAGGACTGGATGCCCCCGCCGGTGATCGACGAGCTGTGGCGGGAGATCGCCGCCGTGGCCGCGCCGGGCAGCCGCGTGATCTTCCGCACGGCCGGCGAACTCTCGCCGATCGAGGAGGCGCTCTCCCCGGCCACGATGGCCAGGTTTCGGTCGCTCGCGGCGGAGGCCCGCCCGCTCCACGAGCAGGATCGGTCGTCGATCTACGGCATGTTCCACCTCTACGAGCTCGTGGATCCGGCGGCGACATGAGCGAGTCCGTCGCCGCCGACCAGGCCGTGGCGATGGACCGGATGTACCGGTTCACGAGGCACGTCTACGACCTGACGCGGGCCTACTACCTGCTCGGCCGCGACCGCATGCTCGCGGAGGTGAAGACCAACCCGAGCACGGCGACGCTCGAGGTGGGCTGCGGCACCGCCCGCAACCTCATCAAGCTGGCGCGGCGTCCCGACCCGGGGCTGCTCTGCGGGCTCGACGCCTCCCAGGAAATGCTCGACACCGCCGCCGCGAGCATCGCCAGGGCGGGCGTGCCGGCGGCGGGCCGCGAACCGATCCGCCTCCGGCAGGGCCTCGCCGAGCAGCTCGACGCCCGCACGATGTTCGGCCGCGAGGAGCCGTTCGACACGATCTTCTTCTCGTACTGCCTGTCGATGGTGCCGACCTGGCCCGGGGCGATCGAGGCCGCGATGGCCAACCTCCGCACCGGCGGCCACCTCGTGATCGTCGATTTCTGGGACCAGAAGGGCCTGCCGGCCGTGTTCGCGGCGGGCCTCAAGAATTGGCTGGCGATGTTCCACGTGCACTACCGTCCCGAGGTGCACGACGCCCTCGCCGCGCTCGGCACGTCGGGGCGGGCCGACGTCGACTTCCAGCCGGTGGCGAATCGCTACGCCTACATCGCGTCGCTCCGCAAACGCTGACCCCGGCACGCGGCTTCAGTCCGCGCTACGGCAGCAGGAACACGAGGCCTGTGACCGTGGCCGCCTCCACCGCCATGCCGCGGACGCTGATCGGGATGGCCGGCACCGTCCACGGGGCACAGGTGCCCGGACGGTAGTAGCCCAGCGGATAGATGCATTCCCAGGGCAGCTCCACGCCCATCTTGTAGGGCAGCACGGGCAGCGTGGTGAAGAAGTGTGCCGCGGAGAAGAACGGGTCGGCCAGCGGGCCGTGCGAGTGGCCGTATCGCTCCAACTGCCAATCCTCGAAGTACAGCGGCTTGTGGCAGTAGCCGGCCGCCTTCCACGTGAAGGTGGTGGTGGCGAACCGCCGCGGCTCGAAGGTCTCGCCCTCGAGCCGGCACTCGCAGGGATAGTCGTTGCCGGGCCGACCGCCGACGCGGATGTCGAGGTCGATCAGGGCGAGCCGGTCGTCCCGGAGCTTCCGCAGCGCGTCGCGGCAGTCCTCGTTCTCATCGCCGCACGGCTCCGTTCCGGCCTGCTCCTCGGCGGCGACCGGCTCGACGACCGCGGCCGGCTGCGCGGTGTCATCGACCGCCGGCACGGCATCGGGCGGCACCGGCAGGCCGGCCGGCACCGCCGGCTGGGCCTCCCCGACGCCGGCCACCTCCGCGTCGCTGGCGGCGATCACGGGCGTGACCGTGCAGAACAGCGTCTCGGGGGCCTTGAGGAACGTCCGCCACTCCTCGGCGGTGGCGACCACGCCGAACAGCAGGGCCGCGACGAGCCCGACCACGGGCTCATTCCGGCTTCGCGTGCTCCGCGGTGTAGTTGGGTGCTTCCTGGGTGATGACGATGTCATGGGGATGGCTCTCGCGGACGCTGGCGGCGGTCACTTGAATGAACCTGGCCTCGGTCCGGAGTTCGTCGATGGTCCGCGTGCCGCAGTAGCCCATGCCGGCCCGGAGGCCGCCGACGAGCTGGTAGACGAACACGCTCATGGGGCCCTTGAACGGCACCCGGCCTTCGACGCCCTCCGGCACGAGTTTCTCGCTGCCGCGTCCGGTCACCCTCTGACGGTAGCGCTCGCTTGAACCCTGGACCATCGCCCCCAGCGATCCCATCCCGCGGTAGGCCTTGAACGTCCGTCCCTGGTAGAGGACGGTCTGTCCGGGGCTTTCCGCGGTGCCGGCGAGCAGCCCGCCGATCATGCAGCAGTGGGCCCCCGCGGCGATCGCCTTGGTGATGTCTCCCGAGTAGCGGATGCCTCCGTCGGCGATGACCGGCACGCCGGCGCCGGCCGCCTCCTGCGCGGCCTCCCAGACCGCCGTGATCTGGGGGACGCCGACGCCGGAGATGACCCGCGTGGTACAGATCGACCCGGGACCGATCCCGACTTTGACTCCATCCGCGCCGGCCCTGATGAGATCGCGACAGCCTTCCCGGGTTGCCACGTTCCCCGCAACCACCTCGATCTCCCAGCGTTTCTTGATTGCCGCGACGGTCTCCAGCACGTTGGCCGAGTGCCCGTGCGCGCTGTCGACGATCAGCACGTCGACCCCCTTGGCGATCATGGCCGCCGCCCGGTCCTCGTCGAAGACCCCCACGGCCGCCCCGACCCGCAGCCGGCCCTGCCGGTCCTTGCAGGCGCTGGGGAAGCGTTTCATCATGTCGATGTCCTTGATGGTGATCAGCCCGGTGAGCAGCCCCTGCTGGTCGACCAGCAGCAGCTTCTCCACCTTGTTGGCCATCAGGATCGTCTCGGCCTCGTCGAGCGACACCGTGCCGGTGGCCGTCACCAGGCCCGTCTTCGTCATGATGTCCGAGATCGGCGTCTCGCCGCTCTCCAGGAAGCGGAGGTCGCGGCGGGTGATGATGCCCACGAGCCGGCGACCGTCGGCGGTGATCGGCACGCCGGAGATGTTCTGTTGATCCATCACCTCGCGGGCCCGGGCCACGGTGGCCGACGGCGGCAGCGTGACGGGATCCATGATGATCCCGTTGGCGCTCCGCTTGACCTTGTCGACCTCCTCCGCCTGCCGCTCGATGGGGAGGTTCTTGTGGATCACGCCCAGCCCGCCCTCCTGGGCCAGGGCGATCGCCATCTCGCTCTCGGTGACCGTGTCCATGGGCGAGGAGACGATCGGGATCTTGAGCTCGATCCCGCGGGTGACCCAGGTGCTCGTGTCGACCTCCGACGGCACCACGGCCGAATGCCGGGGCACGAGGAGCACGTCGTCGAAGGTGATTCCGGTGGCGACGATTTTCCCGTCCATGCGGCCTGCGACTCCCGGGGGGATCGGCTGGAAAAGTCGCGGATTATGGGGCTCCGGGCTCCGGAACGGCAACGACGGGCCGCCGGCCGGCCGCATTCCTCGGGACGCAACGTGATCGCCGCACGGCGCCAAAGCGTGTCCTAGGGTTGTGGTGCCCTTCGATTCCGGCGCTCGCCGGGGGCGACTCCCGACCTTTTCGGCCCCAGCCTCCCATGCCCTTCCTCGACGACTCCGGCTCCACGCTTCCCGGTCCCAGGCTCCGCGCCGTCCCCGAACTCCGCGAGCCCGCGGCCGCCGCCCCCGACCGGGCTGCGATGCACGCGCATCTGGCCCGCAGCCGCTACGGCCGCTTCACCCTCACCGAGGCCGTCCGCCCGGGCTGGCAGCTCGACGTCGTTCCCCAGGCCGGTTACCGCCACGACGCCTATGTGGATCCCCGGAGCGGCGCCCGGATGCCCGCCCTGATCGCCGCCGTCTCCAGCGAGGACCTGTTTCCGACGTTCCTGGACCTGCTCGAGCCGCTCGGCGACACCTGCGACGTGGTGCTGGAATCGACCCACGAATCCACCACCACCCGCCGCGAACTGACCCGCGAGGGCGTGGAGCGGCTGGTGCTCGAGAGCCTGCTCTGGGAGTTCGAAGACCTGCTGCTCAACGACGGCTGCGCCGCGATCGCCGTCATGCATCCGGAGCTCTCGCTCGAGGTGCAGCTCGACGAGCACAAGCTGCTCGTCGTCTACGCGCAGTCGCGGCTGCCCTTCGAGCGGATCCTGCGGGCCCGGGGCCTGGAGCGAAACGACCGCATCCGCTTCATCTCGCAGGGCGAGCACCTGCACACCTCGCACGCCCGCCACGCCCGGCAGTTCGGGGAACTCACCGGCCGCCTCGGCGCCGGCTGAGCGGCACGGCGGCCACCAGCATCCCCACGCCCACGAGGGCCGGCCCGGCGGGTTCCGGCACGGCCGCCACGGCGGCCGCCGACGCCGGCAGGTAGGGGCCGGCGTCGTACAGGCCGCCGCCCAGGAAATCGGCCGTGTCGAGGATGTCGAGCACGCCGTCGTAGTTGAAGTCACCGTCCTGCCAGTCGGCTGCGAGCCCCTGGTCGAAGCGGCCGCCCGCCACGAAGTTGGCTGCATCGAGGATGTCGACGGCGCCGTCGAGATTGGTGTCGCCGGCGGCGGCGTAGCCCACGGCGAACGTGCCGTCGCCGTTCGCGACCCAGCCCACCGCCCGGCCCGCGGCGGCGGCCGCGGCAGAGGTGATGCCGCTGGTGCCGGTCCAGGTGCCGCCGGCCCGTCCTGCGATCACGTCGGCCTCGAGGGCCGCGGCGGTGATGCCCCCCGCCCGCACGTCGATCCGCCCGGCGCCGAGCTCGAGCCGCGCGGCCTTCGACTGATCGACGGCGAGGAGCGACACGGCGACCGCCTCGGCCCTCGCGGCGGGAAGCGTCAGCGTGCCCCCGGCCACCGTGATCCGGGCGGCCGAGCCCGAGGCGAGCGCCGCCGCCGACTGGGCCTCGAGCGTGCCGGCGAGCAGGGTGGTGCCGCCGGCATAGGTGTTGGTGCCCGAGAGCACGAGCCGCCCCGGGCCGGTCTTGACGAGCCCGCCCGAGCCGCCAACCGGCCGCGCGATCGTGAGGCTGCCGGCATCCACACCGATCGCCGTCGAACCCGACCCGAGCGTCACCACGCCGGTGCCGGCCGCCAGCGTGGTGGTGCCCGAGAGGCTGCGGAGCGCCCCGGTGCTGCCGCTCGTGCCCAGCCCGCGGAGCGTGAGCGCGGCGTTCGTGTTGGCGATCGAGACGCCCGCGAGCTGCAGGGCCGCTCCCGACGCGACGTCGATGTCGTTGGATGACCATCCAAACGCGGCGGCGTCGGTGATCCGCGTGGTGCCCTCGGCCAGCGACCACGTGGCCTTGAACGCATTGACGCCGCCGCTGGTGGCCGCGAGCGTGAGCGTGCCCGTGCCGAGCCGCTGGAGCACCACGCTGCCGGAGCCCGTGTTGCCCAGCCGCGCGGCGAACATGAGCTGGCTCGTGCCGCGCACCTCCCACGCCTGCGACGCCGACACGAGCACGTCGCCGGCGGCGCCCGAGCCCCCCGCGTCGCCGGTGATCGTCTGGCTTCCCGAGAAGACCGTGATGCCGTTGCCGCCGATCGTGAGCTTCCCGCTCGTGCCCCCCACGCGGAGCGTGAGCGGCGCGGAGGGGGCGTCGAACTGTACGCTGTTCACCGTCGTGTCCACACCCGGCCGCGTCGTCAGGGCGGTGGAGCCCGCCACGGCGAACAGCACGTCGGTCCGTGCCGCCGGGGCCGACGAGTTCGTCCGCGTGCCGAGCGTGCGGGACCAGTTCGTCCAGCCGCCCGTGCCGCTCGTCCAGAGCGTGCCCTGGTCGCCCACCCAGAATCGCAGGTCGACTCCCGCGGCCCGCCGCTCGGCCAGCTGCGACCGGTAGAGGCTGTCGGTCGGGTTGGTCGCCGTGTCGCCCAGGCTCACGCGGGCGTTCAGGGAATCGTAGGTGCCCACCTTGCCCCCCTCGGTCACGAGCGTGCCGACCGAGCCGACGAGCCAGTTCGAGGCCGTCGGGGGATTCTGCACGATGAAGCTGTCGGCCTTGGAGTTCCAGACCACCGAGTTGGCCCCCGACCAGCCGTGGCCGGTGCCCGAGTTGCCGCGGTCACGGACGTTGATCGCGTCGCCGCTCACGGAGATGTTGTCGAAGAGGATGCCGCTCGCCCAGCGGTGGTGCGTACCCGTGTCGTTGTTGGCCAGCACGGCCGTGCCGCTCACGAAGGCCGAAGGTCCCGTGACGTTGGAGCTGGTCACGAAGTCGTGCCGCCCCTCGGAGGCGGTCGAATCGACGACCAGCACGAGCTGCCCATCGACGTTGTAGGTGTAGCGGCGGCTGCCCGTGACGGTGCCCGAGGCGAGCAGGGAGCGGGCCTGACTCGTGGTCACGAACTTGGCGTCGTCGTGGGCCGTCGTGGCCGCATAGGGGAAGTAGCGGGCCTCGATCTGGCGGATGAACACGTTCTCGGCGGCGTTCACGCCCACGAAGCTCCAGGCCCGGGCCTCGTTGAGCGCATCGCGCGCGGCCAGCGACTGGCCCACGAGATTCTCCACCCCGACATTGGTGATCCGGCCGCCCGACGTGAAGCCGTTGTATCGCTGGATCGTGCCGCCGCCGTAGATCGTCTCGATCGCCGACGTGATCGGCGCATCGACGGTCACGCGGTTGCCCTCGATCCGCGTGATCACGCGGTCGGAGTTCTGCTGGCGGTCGCCGGGCTGCCAGGGATTGTCGAGCAGGTTCATGTTGTTGGCGTTGATCCACGCCTGGTTGCTCGTCCAGTTGACGTTGATCGTGTGGCCGACCGAGAGCCCCGCCGTCGAGGCCACCGTGAAGCTGGTCGCACCGACGGGCACCCGCGTGTCGGAGATCGCCACCTTCGAGAAGCCGGAGTAGTTGGGCGACGCCGAGGTGCTGCCGATCGAGATCACATCGCGGGTGCTGGTGCCCGTGGCGATCAGCCGCGTGGCCGATCCCGAGGCGAGTTCGCGGCCCGAGCCGCGGAGCACGATGCCGCTGGCCGTGATGGTGACCTGCCCGGCGATCTCGTAGTCGCCCGGCCCGAGCTGCACGGTGCCGCGGAAGCCATTTGCTTGGATCGGGAGCGCCGCCACGGAGTTGATCGCCGACTGGATCCGGGAGGTGCAGTCACCCGTCGTGGCCGACACCGACACGACCACCGGGGGCGTCACCGGGAGATCCACCCAGCCGGCGCCGTAGCCCACCATCGAGAAGTCGGCGATCCGGTCGCCATCCGCCTGCTGCCGGTAGGCGAGCGTGCCGTCGCCGCCCCGCCATACCCACGTGCTGGTCGCCGCCTCGGCGGGGCCTGCCAACGAGGCGGCAAGCATTCCCGCCAGCAGGAATGCGTCCGGCACCGACCTGTATCTGTCGCCATGCACGGCCCACTGCACCTCGAGAAGGTGCCTCGATCCTACCGCCGCCTGCCGGTCGCGGCGAGCATTGAGCAGGCCGCGTGGGTGGGCTCATGCGCGGGCCCGCGGTACCATGCGGCATCGCAGGGCGGGGGACCGCTGGTCGGGCGGCATGAGCGGCATGAGCAGGACGGATGCGGGGGCACGTCGATGAACGGGTTGGCCACGCGGCGGAGCATGCTCACGTCGGCAGCGATCATGGCCGCCGTGGAGACCGTTCGCGCGGCTGACCCGAAGGCCGCCGTCCGCGTGGCGATCATGGGCCTCGGCAGCCGCGGCTCGGCGCTGCTGCAGGCGTTTCTCGCCGCAGGGGCCGAGGTGGCCGGCCTGTGCGACGTCGACGACAACGCCGCGGCCCGGGCGGCCGCCGCGGTCGCAAAGCGGCAGGACGCGAAACCCCGCGTGGAGCGGGACGTCCGCCGGCTGCTCGACGACTCCGCGCTCGATGCCCTGGTCGTGGCCACGCCCAACCACTGGCATGCGCCGGCCACGATCCTGGCCTGCCAGGCGGGCAAGCACGTGTACGTGGAAAAGCCTTGCAGCCACACGCCCGACGAGGGTGAACTGGCCCTGGCAGCAGCCCGCCGGCACGGCGTGGTGGTGCAGCACGGCACGCAGCGGCGGAGCTGGCCGTGGGTGCAAGAGGCGGTCAAGGCGGTGCAGGACGGGGCGCTTGGCCCGGTGCACGTGGCCCGCTCCTGGTACACGAATCGCCGTCCATCGATTGGCCGCGGTCAGAAGGTCGCCCCGCCGGCCACGCTCGACTGGATGCTCTGGCAGGGGCCGGCGCCGGAGCGGCCCTTCGCGAGCAACGTGCTGCCCTACAACTGGCACTGGTGGTGGCACTGGGGCAACGGTGAACTCGGCAACAACGGCGTGCACGGCCTCGACGTGGCCCGCTGGGCGTTGGGCGTCACGTTTCCCACCCGCGTGACCTCGGCGGGCGGGCGGTGGTATCACGACGACGATCAGGAGACGCCCGACACCATGACGGTGGCCTACGAGTTTCCCGGCGGCGTCATGATCACGTGGGAGGGACAGAGTTGCACGCCGCTCGGGCCGCAGGGCAGCACGTTCGGCGTCTCCTTCCACGGTCCCGAGGCCTCGCTCGTGATCGACACCGAGGGCTGGCGGGTGCTTGACCGCAAGAACCAGACCGTCGCCGAGCACGAGGCGACGAAGCGGGACGAGGTGGCGCACGTCGCCGACTTCCTGGCGGCGATCCGCGCCGGCCGGCGGCCGAACGCCGACATCGCCGACGGGCACGCCAGCGCCTTGCTCTGCCATCTCGGAAACATCGCCCACCGTACCGACACGGTGCTCCATACCCGGCCCGAAGACGGCCACATCGTCGGTGCCGATGATGCCGCGGCCCTGTGGACGAAGGAGTATCGCCCGGGGTGGAGGCCGACGGCATGACGGCCCCGCGGGTGCTCGTTGTCGTCATCTGGGGGATCATCGGCCCGGCCGTCGCCGCGGACCTGCGCATCGGGATCATCGGCCTCGACACCTCCCATGCCACCGCATTCACCAAGACGTTCAACCAGGCCGACCCGGGGGAGGCCGTCCGCGGAATGCGGGTCACCGCCGCCTCCCCGCAGGGCAGCCCCGACATCGTGTCGAGCACCTCGCGGCGTGATGCGATCACCGCCCAGGTCGCCGCCCAGGGCGTCGCGATCGTGGATTCGATCGAGACGCTGCTCGGGCAGGTCGATGCCGTGCTCCTGGAGACCAACGACGGCCGGCCGCACCTGGCCCAGATCCGGCCGGTGATCGCCGCCGGCAAGCCCGTGTTCGTCGACAAGCCGGTGGGCGGCTCGCTCGCCGAGGTGCTCGCCATCTACGCGCTCGCCGAACGCGGGCGCGTGCCGATCTTTTCGAGTTCGGCGCTCCGCTGGGGCGCGGAGCCGCAGGCGGTGCGGGCGGGGGCGATCGGCCGCGTCCGCGGCTGCGACACGTTCGGGCCGTGCACGCTCGAGGCGACGCATCCCGACCTCTTCTGGTACGGAATCCACGGCGTGGAGATGCTCGTCACCTGCATGGGCACGGGCTGCGCGGAGGTCACCCGCGCCGCCGCGGCAGACGGCGACGTGGTGGTGGGCCGTTGGGCCGACGGCCGGCTGGGCACGTTTCGGGGCATGCGTCCCCTGAAGCCTTTCGGTGGTGTGGCATTCGGGGAGCAGGAAGTGCGGTTGCTCGGCGACAATCCCGGCTACGGGCCGCTCGTCCGCGAGATCGCCACGTTCTTCCGCACCGGAACGCCGCCCGTCGCCGCCGCCGAGACGATCGAGATCTACGCGATCATGGAGGCGGCCCACGAAAGCAGCCGGCGCGGCGGCGTGCCGGTGAAGGTGGCCGACGTGCTCGCGACGGCGCGGATCGAGGCCGACACGCTCTGCGAGGGAGACGGGCGGCCCTGAGCCGCTGCGGCCAGCGGGTCGTGCTCTCCGACGGCGACGTGCTCCTCGCCCTGAGTTTCTCGGCCGCGCCGGCGCAGGCCAGGGGCGTCGCCTCCGCCCGCTGCAGCTTCGATGGCGAGCGGCTCACGATTCGGGAAGTCGGCCCCGAACTTCGGCACGACGCCGGGCGGAGCCTGCTGGAGCCCTCGCTCGTGCGGTTCGCCGACCGCTTCCTGATCACGCTTCGGGCCGAGGACGGCCGTGGCTACGTGGCCGCCAGCGACGACGGCCTCGCGTGGGAGCCGCACCGACCGTGGGCGTGGGACGACGGCGAGCCACTGGAGACGTCGACCACGCAGCAGCACTGGCTCGCCCACTCGGAGCGGCTGTTCCTCGTCTACACGCGGAAGGACGCGCGCAACGCGAACGTCTTCCGCTGGCGGTCGCCGCTCTGGATGGCGGAGGTCGACCTCGACGCGCTGCGGCTCCGTCGGAGCACGGAGCGGGTCGTGCTGCCGCTGGTGGGCGACGGCGTGAATGATCCCGACCGCGTCGCGATCATGGGCAACTTCCACGTCACCAGCGCGTCGCCGCACGAGTCGTGGGTGACGGTCGGCGAGTGGCAGCCCCGCAACGGCATTCGCGGCGACCTGCTCCTGGCCCGGATCCGCTGGTCGCGGCCCAACACGCTGGCCTCGATTCCGCCGCCGGCCGGGCTGCCATGACACCGGGCCGCCGGCCGCGGAAAGACTCGGCGGCTGTTGCAGGCCGGGAAACGCGCGGGCTATGATGCTCCGTAGTTTCGGGGGGGTGGCGGATCATTCTCATCGTGTCGCGTGAAGGAGACGGCTCATGCGTGTATTCCTCCGGTTTCTGGCTGCGACCGCAGCATGCGTCCTGGCGGCGCCGGCCGTCACTCGGGCCACCGACTTCTACTGGGACCGCAACAGCACGACGCTTTACGGCGACGGGGCGGGCAGCTGGCAGAGCACCTCCAACGCCACCAACAATCCAAACACCTCCACGTCGTCCACCGGCACGGCCACGCCCGCGATCTGGCTCACCACGTACGGGTCCAAGTCGATGCAGTTCGGCTTCGGGCCGGCACCGACCAACACCACCAACGCCGGTGCGGTGACGGTCGGCAACAGCACGAACCCGGCGGTCGGCAACATCTCCGTCGGCACGATCGTGTTCAACGCCAGCGGCACGACGGGCTACTCGTTCAAGTCGCCCACGGGCAACGCCGGCTCCACGATCACGATCAACACGGGCGGCGCCGACGTGCCGGCCGGCCACGGGATCATCGTCAACGCCAACGCCACCGGAACGACGGCGTTCCTGCCCACCAGCGCGTCGTCGGTGCTGCAGATGGCGCTCGGCGGCAGCCAGGTCTGGCAGAACAACAGCACCGCGTTTCCGCTGATCGTGAACGTGCCCGTCTCCGGAACGTGGGCCCTGACGACGAACGGCGCGGGGCTGATCGTGCTCGGCACCGCCAACACGTTCGGCGGCGGCGTCACCGTCTCCGCCGGCACGCTCCGCGTCGCGCACGCCACGGCGCTCTCGACGGGCCCCACCAGCGTCGCCGCCGCAGGCACGCTCGACGTGCGGGCCGCCGTGGCGAAGGATGTCGCCGGCGCCGGCGGCGTTTCGATCGGCCCCGGCGGCAGCCTCACCGCTGCCACGCTGCCCTCAGGAGGGCTCTCGATCGCCGGCGATGTGGTGTCGTCGGCGACGTTCTCGACGCTCTCCACGACGCCGTTCTCGCTTGCCACCGTCTCGCTGGGCGCTGCGGCGACGGTGTCGATGCCCGTGTCGAGCGGCCTGCTCGCCAGCGGTTCGGCGGTCATCGCCGGCACCGGCAACCAGATCCTGCTCTCGGGCGTGGCCCGCACCGGCACCACCTACACCCTCTACAGCGGCGGCAGCCTCTCCAACACCGGCGACATCACGCTCGGCGGGGCCGCGGTCGGCAACCAGACGCTGTCGCTGGGCAGTTCCGCCACCATCGGCCGCACGACCTACGCCTTCCAGAGCACGCCGTCGGCCCTGCAGCTCGCCGTGACCGGCACGCAGCTCACGCTGACCTGGACCGGAGCCGTGGACAACGTCTGGAATGAGACCACCGCCAACTGGACCGGCGGCTCCGGAGCGACCAACTTCTACGCGGGCGACAACGCCGTCATCAACTCGGCCGCGGCGATCACCGTCCGCACCGAAGGCGTCGTGGCCGATGGCCTGACGGTGAGCAACGCCGCCGGCACGGCCACGCTCACCGGTGGCACGGTGACGGCGACCACGCTCACCAAGACCGGCGCCGGCGGGCTGGAGTTTGACAACGCGATCGTCGCGTCGAACGCGACGGTTTCCTCGGGGTCGATCGCCGTCACCAACGGCGGCACGCTGAGCGTATCGGGCTCCCTGGCGAACAACGCCCGCGTCGCCTTCACGGGGTGGACACCCCAGGCGATCGGTGCGGTGCTGACCGGCACCGGCAGCCTGGCCGTTCTCGGCAGCGGCAGCGTGTCGCTGACGTCGGCCAGCCCGGCCTTCGGCGGCAGGCTGGACATCGGCCCCGGCAGCATGCTCGCGATCACCGGCAACGGCCTGCTGGGCGCCGGCGGCACGTTCGGCGGCGCGATCACGAACGACGGCGCGGTGGTTTCCGCAGCGGCCGGCACGCAGACCCTGTCGGGGCCGATCTCGGGAGGCGGCACGCTCGCCAAGGCCGGCGGCGCGACGCTCGTGGTCTCCGGCACCAACACCTTCACCGGCGCCACCACCGTGTCCGCGGGCACCCTGCGGGCGGGCAGCGGCGCGGCACTCGGCGCCGCCGCCGGCGACACCACCGTGCAGAGCGGCGCGGTGCTCGACCTCAACGGCCAGTCGATCGCGGCTGAGCCCGTGACGCTCTACGGCACCGGCATCTCCACGTCCGGCGCCCTCGTCAACAGCGCCACGGCCGCCGCCGCCACCTGGGGCGGCCCGGTGACGCTCGGGTCGGCACAGACGGGCGTGGGCGGCGCCGGAAACACCACGATCACGGGAGCCATCGGGGGCAGCGGCGGATTCTACAAGTATGGCGAAGGCCAGGTGACGCTGGCGGGGACGAACTCGTTCATCGGCGCCCTGTACGTGACCACCGGCACGGTGCGGGTGATGAACCAGGCCGCCCTGCCCAACGTCGATCTCCAATGGTACCAGAGCAACAGCTCCGCGGGGCTCGACCTCGTCGCCCCGGGCAACTACCCGATGGCGAGCATCAGTTCCTTCGGGTCCATGCTCCGCGTGGGCACCACGGGCACAGGCAGCGTCTCGCTCACGATCGGCGGGATGTCGATCATCGCCGGCAACGCCGACAAGAAGATGCAGGTGAACCAGCGGGCCACCGTCGTGCTCAACGGCGACGTATCGGCCAGCGTGTCCACGGTCAACCGCAGCCTCGTCCTCTACCCGGGCGGCGACGTGGTGATCAACGGCATGATCACCGGGGGCGGCACCGGCACGTCGGACAACTTCGGCGTGATCGTGACGTCGAACACGACGGGTCAAAACGGCGGCACAGTGTCGCTGAACAACGTGAACTTCTACACGGGGCTCACCGCCGTGAACGCCGGGACGCTCAAGCTCGGCAACGCGCTGGCGCTCGGCGATATTTTCAAGGGTGTGTCGATCGGCGCCGTGGCCGTGACCGACACGACCACCGGCATCACCACGCCGTGGAGCCAGGGCACGCTCGACGTCAACGGCTACTCGATCAACGACGAGGCCCTGACGATGAACGGCGCCAATGGCAGGGTGTCGCTCGTCAACTCCAACGCTTCCACGCCCGCCACCTGGAGCGGCGCGGCGAACGCGGTCACGCTCAGCGGCACCGCGGCCCTGGGCGGCGCGGGCGACCTGACGATGGATCGGCCGGTGTCGGGATCGGGCATCCTCGCCAAGATCGGGGCCGGCACCCTCACGCTCACGCAGAGCAACGCCTACGCGGGCCGCCTGGCGGTGGAGCAGGGCCGGCTCGTGCTCGGGGCCACGGCGTCGGTCGCGGCGACGACGGCGGTGCTGGTTTCGCCGGGAGCCACGTTCGATCCGACGGCGGCGGGCGTCTACACGGTGCCCGCCGCGCAGACCCTCGGCGGCTCCGGCACGGTCGCCGGCGGCGTGGTGGTGGGCGGCGGCGCCACGCTCTCGCCGGGCATGAGCCCGGGCACGCTGACGATCACCGGCAGCCTGTCGTGGAACTCGGGCGGCAACTACAACTGGCAGCTGCTCTCGGCCACGGGCACCGCCGGTGCCGCGTCGGCCTGGGACCTGGTGAGCGCGGCGGGCCCGCTCTCGATCGCGGCCACCGCGGCCGATCCCTTCAAGATCGATCTCTGGACGCTCGCCGGCGGCTCGCCCGACGTCAGCGGCTCGGCCGCAAACTTCAACTCCGCCAGCAGCTCCACGTGGAAGATCGCCTCGGCGGCCGGCGGGATCAGCGGCTTCGCGGCCAACAAGTTCCTGATCGTGTCCTCCGCCACCAACGGCACCGGGGGATTCGCCAACGCCCTCGGCAGTGGAACCTTTTCGATCGCGCAGAGCGGCAACGACCTCAATCTCGTGTTCACGGCCGGCACGCCGTCCGTGATCACGATCAACGTCGCCAGCGGCACGCAGACGCAGACCCAGGCCGGCTATCCGTCGCTCTCCGGATCGACGCCGGTGGTGAAGACGGGTGCGGGCGTGCTCGTGGTCGATCAGGCCAACACGCTCACGGGCTCCACGAGCGTGCAGGGCGGCCGGCTGCAACTTGCCAACGGCGCCGCGCTGGCGTCCAGCGCGGTCGTGCCGGTGGCGGGCGGCACGCTCACACTCGCTCCCTACCTGCAGACCTCGGTGGGCGGCCTCACGCCGCTCGCCGGCGGGCTCACCGACGTGGGCAGCGGCATGGTGACGGTGGCAGCGGGCCTCTCGGCCAACGACATGGTGGCGGCCCTGCTCACCGGCCTGGGCGACGGCTCGTGGAACGGCACGAGCGGCATCACCTCGAGCGTGGCCGCCGCCAGCGGCGGCTCGCGGACCGTGGGCTGGCTCGACAACGGCGACGGCTCGGTGACCTTCGCCTTTGCCGCAGCCGGTGACACCAACCTCGACTGGCAGGTCGACATCCTCGACTCCGCCAACTTTCTCTCCAGCGGCAAGCTCGACTCGGGCCTGCCGGCGAGTTGGATCGAAGGCGACTTCACCTACGACGGCTTCGTCGACGTGCTCGACGCCGCCGCCTTCCTCTCGACGGGCCTGCTCGACGCGGGGCCCTACAACCCGCCGGCGGGCCAGGCCGGCATCGCTGCCGTGCCGGAGCCTTCCGGCATCGCGCTGGTGTCGGTGCTGGGGGCGGTCGCCATCGGCCGCGTCGCCCGCCGCCGGTCGGCCCGCTGACGCGACACTCCCCTCTTACGGGCTACTTCCACCCGCACGCTGCACCGGCGCAGGCTAACGCCGTCGAAAGGTTCAGGTGGGGCGATTTGCCCCACTTGGCTGGCGGCCTGGGGCGATTCGCTCCGGGGGGGTGGAGCGATTCGCACCACCCCGGCGCCAGGCGGGCGAGACGGAACGAGTTTTTCGCCGGTGGCTTTGGTGCGGAACGCGCACAAGACCCTCATTTCGAGGCCACATACTGAATCACCACCTTCTTTCGGGGGATTGGAGGCGTCATTTCGCACTTCTTGTGACGTCCACCGGCACGTTTCTTGCGTATTGAGCATGGCCGCGGGAGTGTACTGCGGTGGATCAAACGAGAACTGGGAGCGAGAGCGATGAGCAGATTTACCGGAACCGGGCTGACATTTTTTCTCTCGCATCGTCCGGGGATCGCTTTCGTTCGGCTTGCTGTCGTGAGTTTGACCCTTCTCCATGATGTGGCGGATGTCCCAGCAGCAGTCAACACCTTTAAGGCAGGCAGTTCGCTCGGCAGCACAGACAGTAACTGGACGATGATCGCCACGGTCGGAAACCCATCCGAGCCCACCGCAGGCACCTACGCGATAGCCCCCAACTCCAGCACCAGGGCAACGAGTTATCAGGATCAACTCTTCACCGTGGCGAGCGGTACGCTGACCTCATCGTCTTCTTCCAATCGTGCACGTTCGATGAACGTGACGAACGGCAACTCGTACGTGATCGCGCCGAACGGCAGTTCCAACAACCCTGTTTTTTGGCTCGGTGCCGTTGGAACCTTTTCCGGCACTACTCCCACTGCGACCGTCAGCGCGTCGACCCAGTTCGTGAACGAGGTTTCTGGTGGAATCAACGACGCCGTGTATCTCAGTGGCAACTCCAGCCTGCACCTCTCGAACGTGAATCAGACCGCTGGGGGAACGGGCGTCGCGACCGCCACGTTGCGGAGTGGATCCTCCGCGGTGGTGAACTTCAATGTGGGTGCCGGATCGACGTTTCGTTGCGATCTCGTCATCAATAGTATGGGCGATTCAGCGGGTGGGGCCGGCGTGACTGTCAAGGGCGGCGGTTTGGTCATTCTCGGGGCTGCCAACACGTTCATCGGAACTACGACGATCCAGTCAGGAACCCTTCGCTACGCAGTTTCGGACGCTCTCTCGACGGGCGGGGTAACGGTCGCCGGTGGCTACTACGATCTCGGCGCGTTTAGCGACACGGTTGGCACTGTGACCCTGACTTCCGGCACGATTGCCGGAAGCGGCGGGCTCACGATCAAGAATGACAGCCAGTTTTCGGCCGGCACAGTCTCGGCGAACCTCACGGGCACCTCGGGATTCACAATGCCCCAGACGCCCTCCGGCGACGCGCCCGGACTCGTCGTTTTTTCGGGAGTCAACACGTACTCGGGAACTACGAAGATCAGCGGGGGGACGCTGCGAGTAACCGCTCCGAGCGCCCTCTCCTCGTCATCCACGATGAACTCCGGCGGAAGCACAAACGACACGTCGACGCTTGATTTCGGCATCCCTTCACTTACCTATCAAATGAACGCCCTGAGCGTCGGTGGCATCATGCGTTTCACAAGTTCGACGGGATCCGCCTCGAGGGTCACATTTCAAGCTCCCAGTGGCAACGGTTTCTCCGGGGCCGCTGCCAACAAGTTTCTCGATGCGGATGCGAAAACGACTGTGGTGGTCTCTGGAACCTTTGATCTGGCGTCGGCCGCCATCTCAACGTCGAACCGAATCGGACGGCTCCAAGGGGCGGGAAACTTCGTCTTCAATGGACCGCTGATCGGTACGGGCACGTCGGGATCCCTGACTGCCGGCCTGAGCGTCACGCAGTCGGCTACCGTCGCGTTGAATGCGGCAGGTACATACACAGGTGCAACCGACGTCTCCGGGGGACGGTTGATTGCAGGGCACGTCGCTGCGTTCGGCACGGGAGTCATCACCGTAAGCGGCTCCGGTACGCTCGACCTCAACTCGCTTGCGGTCGCCAACGCGATCACCAACAACGGCGGCACGATCCTCAATGCCTCCAACTACGCGGGAACGCAGACGCTCCTGGCTTCCGCCACCTATGCGTCGCTCAGTTCGGCCAGCGCGCTCAGCATCGGTGCCAACGGCAAGGCCAAGCTCACCGGCTCGATCGCCGGCACGGTTGCCACGCTCGCCGGCGGCACCGCCGAGATCGCCAGCGGCGGATCGCTCACGCAGGCGAGCGTCGCCAACGCGGGCAAGGTGATCTTCAATGACTCCGCCGATGCATCGCTTTCCGCAGCGTTCAGCGGGGCCGGCAGTTTCGAGAAGCAGGCCGCCTCGATCCTCTCGCTCACGGGGTCGAGCTTCTTCGGCGCCGGGACCAGCATCACCGCCGGCGGCCTGCTGGTCACGGGCTCCGTCGGTGGCGGGGCCGTGACCGTCGCATCCAACGCCTCGATCGGCGGCTCGGGCCGGATCGGCGGCGACCTCAGCTTTGCCAGCGGCGGGAAGTTCAACTTCGTCTCCGGCAACACGCTCACGGTCGGCGGCAACACGACCTTCGGCGGCTCGTTCGGCATCGCCAGCATCCTCGGCCTCGACGGCAGCACCCCCGACGGCACCTACACGCTGATCAGCGGCGCGGTTGACTTCACGAACGTGACCAACGTCGGCGCCGGCAACGCGGTGTCGCTCGGCGGCAACAAGTCCGCCTACCTCCAGCAGGGCAGCCTGCAGCTGGTGGTGGTGCCGGAGCCGTCGACGGTCGCGATCGTCGGCGTTGCCGGCCTCGCAATTGCCGCCTCGGCCGTACGCCGTCGCCGCGGCTGATCAAACCACCTCTGAAGGGGTTTTTCGTCCATTGCTCGCCATGAAAACAACCTGCCTGCGGCGGCTTACCGTGGCGGCCCTTGCGCTCCTCACGCCGCTGGCCTTCGCAGCGCGGGAAGGGCGTGCCGCAAACTACACGTGGACGCAGTTTGGCAACGGCTCCTACAACTGGTCCACGGCCGCCTACTGGAACGCGGGCGGGGCTGCCGTTTCCTCGACCACGACGGTCGTCTTGTTTGGCACATCGTCGGCGAGCGGCACGTTACCCAACGCGTTTACGACGACGTCCACCATCGACAACTCCGGCAATCCGTTCATCGTCAACAAGATCGGTTTCAACTCGCTTGGCAGTGCGTCGACCTCCGGAACATTGACCATCGCCGGAGACGCGATCGACTTCCGCAACAACAGCACCGCGGCACCCGTGTTGGACCTCAACTCCGGCACCAGCGTCTCCAACGGCGCACGTCCGGTCTCCGTCATCAACAGCAATGTCGTTCTCAACACCGGCAGCGCGGCGGCATCCGGCACCGGGCTGCAACTCACGGTCAGCAGCAACAACGCGAACCTGACCATCAACGGGACCGTCAGCGGCACGGGAGGCATCTACAAAACGGGGGCGGGGGTGCTGTTCCTGACCGCGACCAACACCTTTAGCGGCGACATCAACATCAACCGCGGCAACACAAACAGCGGCGGCGTCTACATTTCCGGTTCCGGGCAACTCGGGGCCACGGGCACCTACGCGGGCAACATCATCGTGACGTCCTCCTCCGGCTTCACGTTCGGGAGTTCCGCCACGCAGACGCTGTCGGGCACGATCTCCGGCGGTGGTTCCGGCTCCACGCTGGCGTTGCAGATGGTCGGATCGGGGATGCTGCGTCTCACGGGAAACAACACGTACACGGGCACGACCAGCATCACGGGCGGCACGGTGCAGGCGGGATCGGCAGCGGCATTCGGCAGTTCGAACCAGGGAACGCTCCTCCGTGCCAGCGCGGCCGGAACCCTTCTCGACGTGAACGGCCAGGCGATCACCGCGGAACCCCTCACCGTGACCGGATCCGCGTCCGGAGCGTCCGTGTCGCTCGTCAACACCACCGTGTCGACGTCCGGAACGTGGGGTGGCGCCGTGACGCACGCCACGGGAGTGCTCGGCGTCGGCGGGGCGGGCAACCTGACCGTCGGCGGAGCCCTCACGGGCGCGGGCAACGTCTCGAAGACGGGAGCGGGCACGGTGACGCTGGCGAGTGCCTCGTA
>JBJTQP010000002.1:0-3042 GCA_046075685.1 Planctomycetaceae bacterium
CCGGAGGCAAGCTCGACTCGGGCCTGCCGGCCAGTTGGAACGAAGGCGATTTCACGTACGACGGCTTCGTCGACGTGCTCGACGCCGCGGCCTTCCTCGCCACGGGCCTGCTGGACGCCGGGGCCTACAACCCGCCCGCGGGGTCTGCCGGAACGGTGGCCGCCGTGCCGGAGCCCACCGGCACCACGATCGCCGCAGCAGCGTTGGCGGTCGCCGCCTTCCTGCGGCGACGGAACACGACCCCCCGGGGTTGAACGCCTTTGGGGCGCCAGCCCTGCCCAAGAGATCCGGGGCAACTGCTCGCCGAGCGGCATCGGAATGATCCGCGTGCCGCCGATGGCGGTGCGCATCACCACCGTTCGCGGGTGACGACCGACGACCCGCCCGATCGCCACGGCCTCGCGGCCGTGCTCGTGGCCTCGCATGGCCGCGAGCACGCCGCCGGCCGCAGCGGCGGGCACGATCGCGACGAGCGTGCCCTCGTTTGCCACCTGGAGCGGATCAAGCCCGAGAATCTCGCACGCGGCCGCCACGGCGGGACGGATCGGGATGGCAGGCTCGTCGATCTCGAGGCCGACGCCGGACGCCGCCGCGATCTCGTTGAGGCTCGTCGCCACACCGCCACGGGTGGGATCGCGAAGCACGCGGATGTCCGGGCACGCGGCCAGCATCGCGGCCACGAGCCCGTGCAGCGGCGCGGTGTCGCTGGCGATCTCCGCCGCGAACTCGAGCCCCTCGCGGACACTGATGATGGCCATGCCGTGATCGCCAAGGGGACCGCTCGCGATCACCATGTCGCCGGGTGAGGGCGGCACCCCGCCGATCCGCACGCCGGCCGGCACCACGCCCACCCCTGCCGTGGTCACGTAGACGCCGTCGCCATGGCCCCGCTCATGGCGAGATCGTTCACGGTGCCGTTCACGGCGAGATCCCCGATCGAGCCGCCGGGAAAGAAGAGCGGCCGCACGACGTGGCAATCGGTCGACAGGGCGAGCCGTCCGCCGCCGAGATCGGCGGTGATGTCCACCACCGCCGAATCGCCCAACTGATCGAGGAGCGGGTTCGAGAAGGCCGGCAGGAAGACGTGCTCGAGAAGGTCGCGGGACAGGGTCCCGCCGCCGCCATGGCCCATCACCACGTGGGACTGGTCGCGAAGCGGCAGCGGGCAGGCGAATCCAGAGGCGGGAAACGGCATGGTCGGGCGGGCCGCGGGGCCTCGGCTCAGAGAGGTCGCCGATCCATGCTCCGCGCCGCGGCTGGAGCCAACCTGCCCGCGTGATAATAGGCGGCGCAGGCCCCCTCGGTCGACACCATCGTGGCGCCCAGCGGTGTCCGCGGCGTGCACTCCTTCCCGAAGGCCGGGCACTGGTTCGGCTTGAGCGCGCCCCTGAGCACCTCGCCGCTGCGACAGAGCGGCGATTCGACCGCCGTGAGGTCGCCGACGGCGAACCGCTCCTCGGCGTCGAAGCCGCGGTAGGCTTCGGCCAGCCGCCAGCCGCTCGCCGGAATGACGCCGATCCCCCGCCAGGCCCGATCCACAGGCTCGAAGACCTCGGCAAGCACGGCCTGGGCCGCCTCGTTGCCCCGGTTGTCCACCACGCGGGCGTACGCGTTCTCGACGACGTGCCGGCCCGCCTCCAGCTGCAGCACCGTGCGGCGAATGCCCTCCAGCAGGTCGAGGGGCTCGAAGCCGGTGACGACGATCGGCACACGGAGGCGTGCGGCCAGCGGCGGATACTGCCGCGTGCCCATCACGCTGCACACGTGGCCCGCGGCGAGGAACGCATCGACGCGATTCCCGGGGCTCCGCATGACCGCCTCGATGGCGGGCGGCACGAGCACGTGCGAAACCAGCATCGAGAAGTTGGCCAGGCCCTGCCGCTTCGCGATCCGCACGGCCATCGCGTTGGCCGGCGCCGTGGTCTCGAATCCGATCGCGAGAAACACCACCTCCCTCGCCGGGTTGTCCCGGGCGAGCGTCACGGCATCGAGCGGAGAATAGACGACGCGGACGTCGGCCCCCCGGCCCCGCGCGGACGCCAGGCTCTCGCGGGACCCGGGCACGCGAAGCATGTCGCCGAACGAGCAGAAGATCACGCCCGGCCGGTCCGCGATCGCCAAGGCCCGATCGATCGTCTCCAGGGGCGTCACGCAGACCGGGCAGCCCGGCCCGTGGATCAACTCCACCTCCGGGGGCAGGAGCTGATCGATGCCGTTCCTGATGATCGAGTGCGTCTGACCGCCGCAGACCTCCATGATCGCCCAGGGACGGGTGGCGATCCGGCGGATCTCGGCGGCGAGCCGCCGCGCCGTGTCGGCATCACGGTATTCGGCGAGGTGCTTCATGGCTCGTCGGCCGTGTCGGCCGGCTTCACGCCGCGGAGGTCCGCGAGCCCCTCCTCGAGCAGGCCGAGGTCTGCAAACGTCTGCAGCGTGGCCAGGGCCGAGGCCTCGTCGATCTTCGAAATGGCGAAGCCCACGTGCACGAGCGTGTAGTCGCCCACGGCGAGGTCGGGCAGGTAGGCGAGGCAGATCTCCTTGACGACGCCGCCGAAGTTCACGCGGCCCATCCGCGTGCCATCCACCTCGTGGATCGACTCAACCTGTCCGGGCACCGCCAGGCACATCGGCCGGCTCCACTCGTAACGACCGGCCGCGTTTCCCGGCAGCGGAAAGCAGCGATGCTATGGAGTCAGACTACCCGGCGACCAGCCGGCCGGGGTGATCGACACCTGCGCTTGGGATCTGGCCGTCGCGGTCGACTGGCATCGCCTCATGCCGATGGATGATGGTGGCCATGGTGGTCATGGTGGTCATGCCGGGTTCGGGGCGAGGTCCGCCAAAAGCGTGTCGACGAGCTGCCCGACCGCCGCATCGACCCGGGGCGACAGCCCGTCTCCCACCTCGAATCGCTCGCCCTCGATCAGGTAGGCGGTGACGTCCCCGGGATAGTCGTCCTTGAGCAGCCAGCGGGCAAACGCGATCGCATGGTCCCAGCGAAAGGCGTGGAGGTTGATGCCCGACGGCGGCGGCAGGTTCTCC
>JBJTQP010000003.1:0-20581 GCA_046075685.1 Planctomycetaceae bacterium
ACGGCTACATGAACGTGTTCGAACTCCCCTCCAATGGGGGTGGTTATGTGTTCGGGAGCGGCTGGGGCATCGCGGACCTCAATGCGACGTTTCCGAACTCATCGACAGTGAACTTCACGCCCAACACCATCGGCGACCCGAGCCCATTCTGGTACACACCCAGCGGCGGCCCGGGCGCCACCGGCAACAAGATCATGGAGGCGAACCTCTACGCTCAGCCTGCTGACGGCACTCTGTCGGGAAAGCTCATCAGGTTCAAGGGGAATGTGCCGTCTTTCACGCTCCAGACAGGCACGAATGCGGCTACCGACTTTACGTTCAAGGCCTTTATTCGCGATTTCGCGCCCGATTACAGCAGTGTCGTCGAATCGCAGTCGGTCATTTCGGGCACGGGCAGCTTCAACTTCACGCTGCTCGCCAATGCGGATCCTTCGCGGCACGTTCAGTACGGGCTGCAGATGAAGGGCCCCGACGTGTGGGTCACCGATGTTGCCGCCAAGGGCAGCGTGACCGTCACGGCCGTGCCGGAGCCCTCCTCGCTGGCTCTGCTGGGCATCGGCGGGGCCGCGGCGGCCTTCGTGTCGGCTCGCAGGATGAGTCGGAAGGCCTAGTATGCACTTGGCGGACGTGCATGGCCATCGAGCCACCTCGCCCGCCAAGACAAGAGCCTGGCCATAGAGCTTGGCCTTAGAACCTGGCCTTCTTGAAAGATGCAACTCGCTGGGTTTCACCCGCCCAGCCACCCTGAGCCCGGGAGGACTTGACCTCCCGGGCTTTTTGGGCGAAGATACCGGAACAGTTCCGGCCATGTACCGGAACGCTGAGGCGGATCGGGGGAGGGTTCCCGATCGGGGATTCCAGGTCGCGGGTCACGAGGCTGGATCGTGCCGAGCGTCAGGGCCATCGCGTCGCGGTTGAAGGTGTCACCGGCCACGGTGTCGCGGGTGCTCAACAATCACCCCGACGTGGACGACGCCACCCGCGAACGGGTGCTCGCCTACATCAACGAGACCGGCTATGTGCCGAGGGTGGGGCGGCGGATCACCAACGTGGTGGCGCTGGCGTATCCCGACGAACCGGTGCGGTCCGAGTACGGAGCCTTCGAACCCGCTCTGCTCAGCGGGATCATGCGCGGCCTCGAGGACGAGCACTTCGACCTCAAACTGCTGAACATCCGTCGCGACAAGAAAGCCGACGAGACCTTCACGCAGTTCTTCCTCCGCAAGGGAATCAGGGGCGTGCTGCTCCGCTGCTTCCGCCACAGCCGGGGTGCGATTTCCAGCATCGCCGAGGAGGGCTTTCCGTCGATCGTCGTGGCGGCTGAGTTCGACGATCCCAAGGTCAACTTCGTGCGGGCCGATTCCTATCCGAGCAGCCGACGGGCCGTGGAGCATCTGATCGGCCTGGGCCACCGGCGGATCGCCCTGGCCACGCACAACGTCGCCGACACCGACCACGCCGATCGCCGCCGCGCCTACGACGACGCCCTGTTTCGTGCCGGCATCCCCGTCGATCCCGCGCTGGTGATGGAGCTTTCCGCCGGGATTCCCTCCGGCGAGCAGGCGCTCGACTCGATGCTGGGCCTGCCCGATCCCGCCACCGCCATCTTTGCGACCAATCCGATGACCGCGATCGGCATCATGCGCCGCGCCCAGGAGCGGGGCATCGTCGTGCCCCGCGATCTGTCGGTGGTGGGCGTCGACGACAGCGACGTGCGGATGCACGTCTGGCCGCGGCTCACGGCCGTGACCCAGGACGCCTCGGCGCTGGGGCTCGAAGCGGCGCTCTGGCTGACGCGGGCCGTGGCCCAGGGCGACCGCGGGAGCGGCTGCCGGCGGACCATTCCGACCACGTTTGAAGTGAATGGCACGACGGCGGCGCCCCCGGCCCGCCGTCGGCCGATGGACGTACGACCATGATGTTTCAGCGGAAATCACCACAGGAGGCTGTCATGCGCGGATCTCGAATCGTGGCCCTGGCCTGCGTTGCCGGGCTTTCCCTCGGCGCGGCTGCCCACGCCGGCGACTGGCTGGGCTACATGAACGTGTGGACCCAAAACCCCGCCACCGGCGGCACGTATGAATGGGGAAGCGGATGGGGCCTGAGCGACCTGAAGACCGTCGTCGTGAACGGCAGCGGCACCGGCACCACCGTCAAGAACAACATCCTCGAGCTCTACCCCAACTACAACACGTACGCCAACGGCGCCGGCGACTCCTACTGGCGGAACAACAACGGCGCCGGCCCGCGGGGCAACAAGTGGATGGAGGCCAACACCTTCGTCCAGTCGACCGTGTCCGCCGACACGGCCGTCTTCTCCGGCACGGTGAGTTCCTTCTCCCTGGCACCCGAGTTCAAGGCCGAAGCGGTCATCAAGCTCTTCGACTCCAGCTGGAACTACGTGGGCGCCCAGTCGCAAGCCCTGACCGGGCTGGGCACCTTCTCGCTCACCATGGATACGTTCTTCTATCAGGGCTACAACATCCAGAAGGGGTTCATGGTCTCGGGGACCAATGCCAATCCGGCGAACAGCGTCGCCAACGGCTTTTTGCAGGTGATCACCGAGCCCAGCGGCGGCAGCGTGATCCTCATCAACGTGGGCACCGGGACCACGCGGACACAGGCCCAGGCGGGGTATGCGTCGATTCCTACCGCCCTTTCGGTCACCAAGACCGGGGGTGGCACCGTGGTGTTCGGCGCCGTCAATCCCTACACCGGCCCGACGATCATCAACGGGGGCATGATCCGGGTATCCAACACCGGTGGCCTGACCGCCAGCCCGGTGACCGTGAACTCCGGTGGCACGCTCGCCATCGCGGCTGCTGGGGCCACGAAGCTCGCCGACGTGAATGTCGGGATCGGCGCGGCCATGACCCTGCGGAGCGACATCCCGCAGACCGTCAGCATGAACTCGCTGGCGATCGGCTCCGTCGTGCAGAAGACCGTCGATTCGGGCGAGATGGCCAACGGCTACATGAACGTGTTCAACCTGCCCTCGGCGGGCGGTGCCTACCAGTTCGGCAGCCAGTGGGCCGTGTCCGACCTGCGGGCAAACTTCACCAGCGGCACGAGCGTGACGCTCGCCCCCTGCTATGTGACCGACACCAGTTCCTACTGGTACACGCCGAGCGGCCAGCCCGGTGCCGCCGGCAACAAGACCATGGAGGCTCTTGTCTACGGCCAAGCCGACGGCACGCTGGCCGGCAAGACCGTGAAGTTCAGCGGCACCGTGCCCAACTACACGCTGCTCAGCGGATCCGGCAACTGGACGGTGAAGGCGTACATCCGGGAGTTCACCGCCAACTACGGCTCCTACACCGAGTCGGTCGTGCCGGTCACGGGCACCGGCGCGTTCTCGGTGAGCATGGCGACCGCCAACGATCCGACGCGGCACGTGCAGTGGGGGCTCTCGACCACCGGGCCCGACGTCTGGATCACCGATCTGGCGTCGAAGGGCACCGTGGTCGTCCAGGCGGTCGCCCCCTCGGCTGCCGAGGGCGGCAAGGTCGACGTGGGCATGGGCCAGGTGACGGTCGCGAGCTCCGGGCTCTCCGCCACCGAGCTCGTGGCCCAAATCGTGGCCGGCATGGGCGATGGGAGTTGGAACGGCACCACCGGCATCTCGTCGAGCCTGGTCGCGGCGCAGGTTGCCGCCTCGATCCCGCGGGCGATCGGCTGGGTCGACAACGGTGACGGCACCCTGACCGTCGCCTATTCGGCCCCGGGCGATACCAACCTCGACAACCAGGTCGACATTCTTGACTCGGCCAACTTCCTGGCCGGGGGCAAGCTCGACACCGGCCTGCCCGCCACCTGGAACCAGGGCGACTTCACCTACGACGGGGTCGTCGACATCCTCGACTCGGCGCTCTTCCTTTCGACGGGCCTGCTCGACGCCGGCAGCTATCTGCCGTCGGCAGCGGTCGCCGCGGTGCCGGAGCCGTCGGCGGTGGTCGCCGGCGTGGTGGGAGCTCTCGTGCTGCTCGGCCGGCAAGCCTGCCGGCGGTCTCGGTCTCCTCGGGCGTGATGCCCGGGGTGACGCAGTGGGTTGCCCAAATGCGACAAAGTCGTAGCGGTTGCTTGTCTGAACATCCTCGTTTCCCTGCCACGGAGTCGATTGCCATGCGGTGCTCGAAGCGGAACGGGTTTGCGGGCTTCACGCTCGTGGAACTCCTGGTCGTGATCGCCATCATCGCCACCCTGATCGGATTGCTGCTGCCCGCCGTGCAGTCGGCCCGCGAGGCTGCCCGGCGGACACAGTGCTCCAACCAGCTGAAGCAGACGGGGCTGGCGATCCTGCAGACGGAAAGTTCGGCGCGGATGTTTCCCAGTGGCGGGACCACGCCCTATCCCAAGATCGAGGACTACTCCAGCGGCGGGAAGGCCTTCGGCCCCAACAAGCAGGGGTTGTCGTGGGGCTTCCAAATCCTGCCCTTCATGGAGGGCGGGAGCATCACGGCGATCACCAACACCCCGCAGATCGCCAACTCCGCGGTGCCGACGTTCAACTGCCCTTCCCGCCGCGGATCGACCAGTTACGTCAACACCAAGAGTTCCCGATCGTCGAACCAGGGCATCAGCGGTCCGGTCACCTATTGGCTGAGCGACTATGCCGCCGTGCACCCCGGTCCCAGCCGAACCGACTATCCGGCAGGCTTCGACCGGCTCATGGCTCCGGCCTCGCCGAAGGCCGGCGAGGTGGGCAACACGTACGGCTGCTCGATCGGGTATGGCTTCTGGGGCAAGGGGCCTGCGATCATGGACTTCCAGCCGCAGTCGGCGACGGAGCTCGGCACCCAGTACACCGACTTCAAGGGGGTGATCGTCCGCGGCAGCTACTTCGTGAAGAACGGCACCGTGAAGCAGCTCGGCTACAAGCCGAACTGCCGCACGAAGGACATCGCCGACGGCCTGAGCAAGACGATGATGGTGTTCGAGAAGCGGCTGCTGCTGCCGTACGCGACGGGCGACGACGACGACGACGAGGGCTGGTCGGCAGGCTGGGACTACGACACGATCCGCACGAGCCTCTGCACGCCGGTGCAGGACTCGGCGAACAATGTCGCCACCACGTCCTCGGATCCCAAGCAGGCCTCGTATCGGACGCCGGGTTCGGCCCACACCGCCGGCATCAACGCCGTGTTTGCGGACGGCTCGGTGCGGACGCTGGGCTACGACATCGACGCGGAGACCTTCAACTGCCTCGGGCACCGCGAGGACGGGCAATCGGTGATGGTGCCGTAGCGGGAGCTGCCGCGACCACCGTGGCCGGGGTTGCGGGCGACCGCGAGGAGGCTGTCGGCCGGGTTTCATTCACGTCTGCGAGTCTCGACCATGCTGCTCGTTCCCCACGCCAAGCCGTCGCGGCCAGCGGAGGTCGCCGCCGCCGGCTTCACGCCCCTCGACGGCGAGCCCCACGTCAGCATCCGCGACGTCGACCGGCTGCCACCCTTCCTGATGAACGTCGTCGGCAACGGCGACGTGTGGATGTTTCTGGGCAGCAACGGTGGCATGACGGCCGGCCGCCGGGATCCAGACCTGGCGGTGTTTCCCTACCAGACCGTGGACAAGCTGCTGGCTGCCCCCGAGGCCAGCGGCCCGGTGTGCCTGATCGAATCGGAAGGCACGCTCTGGGAGCCCGGCCGGGGCGTGGCGGCGGGCGGCGGCCGCCACCTGCACAAGCACCTCTGCGGCACGAGCGTGGTGTTCGAGGAGCTCCACGAGCCGCTGGGGCTGCGGCTCCGCTGGCGGATCGCCTCCAGCGACGAGTTTGGAGTCGTCCGCCACTGCACGCTCAAGAACCTCGGCCGGCGGCCGACGGCCGTGCGGCTGCTCGACGGCTGGCACCAGATGCTCTGCCCCGGCGTCGCGCAGCACACCTACGAGCGCTACAGCTACCTCGCCGCGGCCTACATGCGGCATGAGTTTCTCGAGGGCAGCGGCCTGCTGGTGTCGCGGCTCAACGCCGCCATCAGCGACCGTCCGGAACCGGCGGAGTCGCTGCGCGTGGGGGTGGCGTGGTCGTTCGGACACCGGTCGCCGAAGCGAACGGCGGCACGGCGCCAGCTCGATCGCTTCCGGGCGGGTGATTCCATCCACGCCCCAGAGGCGGTGGTCCGCGGCGTGTTCGGCTGCTACCTGGTGGAAGACGCCGCGACGCTCGTCCCCGGGGAATCGCTCGAATGGTTCACGGTCGTCGACACGGGGCTCGACCACGCGGCGGTGGTGGCCCTCCACGAACGGATCACCGGCGGGTCGCTCCGCGACGAGGTCGTGGCCGGCGTGCGGAACGAGGCGGAGGGCATCCGCCGCCGGGTCGCCGCCGCCGACGGCCTGCAGGCCTCGGCCGATCGCACCGTGACGGCGCATCATTTCTCGAACACGCTCTTCAACATCATGCGGGGCGGAATCCCCGTGGCGGGCCACGTCTGCCCGAGAGGCGACGTGGCGCGGTTCGTCGCCGTGCGAAACACCACCGTCCACGCCCGTCACCGGGAGTGGCTGGAGTCGCTCGGCGACGTCGGCATCGACGCCCTCGACGCGGCGGCCGCCGGCCGTGAGGATCCGCACCTGCGGAGGATCGTGCGGGAATATCTGCCGATCTGCTTCAGCCGCCGGCACGGCGACCCGAGCCGCCCCTGGAACCGCTTCTCCATCGCGACTCGCGGCCGCGACGGCCGCCCGACGCTCACCTACGCCGGCAACTGGCGGGACATCTTCCAAAACTGGGAGGCGCTCGCCTGGAGCCATCCCGAGTGCCTCCCGGCCATGATCGCGGTGTTCCTCGGGTCGTCCACCGCCGACGGCTACAACCCCTACCGCATCACCCGCGAGGGCATCGACTGGGAGGTGGCCGATCCGAACGATCCGTGGAGCCACATCGGCTACTGGGGGGATCATCAGATCGTCTACCTCTCGCGGCTGCTCGAACTGCACGAGCGGCTCCGGCCGGGCGAACTTGCCGCCGCCCTCGACGAGCCGCGGTATGCGTCGGCGGTCGTGCCGTACCGGATCAAGGGCTTCGACGACCTGCTCCACGATCCCCGGCACTCGATCGACTTCGACGCCGCCGAGCACCGGCGACTCCGGCAGCGGATGGCCGATGTGGGAGCGGATGGAGCGGCACTGGCCGACGACGATGGCAGCCCGCGGCTTCACTCCCTCGCCGAGAAGCTGCTCGTGCCGGCCGTCGTCAAGCTCACGAACCTCGTGCCCGGCGGCGGCATCTGGCTCAACACGCAGCGGCCCGAGTGGAACGACGCCAACAACGCCCTCGCGGGCTGGGGACTCTCGGTGGTGACGGTCTGCCACCTGCGGCGGCACCTCGTGCTGCTGGAAAGGCTGTGCGCCGCCCGCGGCGGCACCATGCGGCTCACACGGCCTGTGGCCGACCTCCTGCGCGACGTGGCGGCAATCGTATCTGCGCCGCCGGATGATGCCTTCGCCACGTTCGAAGCCCTGGGGCGGGCGGGCGAGCGGCATCGCGCCGCGGTCTACGCCGGCGGCGTCTCGGAGCGGGTGACGATGCCGATGACCGCCATCCTCGACCTTCTTCGCGGCAGCCTGCGGATGGTCGAAGCGACGATCGCAGCCAACCGGCGGGACGACGGGATGTACCATGCGTACAACCGGCTCGTCGTGCATGGCCGGAGACTCGAGATCGGGCGGCTCGAACTCATGCTCGAGGGCCAGGTGGCGGCGCTGTCGAGCGGCCTGCTCGACGACGAGGCGGCGCTCAGGCTGCTCGACGCCCTCCGCGACAGTCCGCTGTTCCGTCCCGACCAGCGAAGCTACATGCTCCAGCCCGACCGTGACCTCGAGCGGTTCTTGGACGGCAATCGGCTGCCGGACGACTGGCGGGATCGCTGCCCCACCCTCGCCGCCACGGCTGCCGAGGGCACCTCCGACATCGTCGTGCTCGACTGCCGGGGCGACGCCCGCTTCCATGCCGACCTCGCCAACGACCGCGATCTGGCAACGCGGCTGGCGGCTGCCGGCATCGACGCCGACGAGACGGCCGCGGTGCTGAATCTCTGGGAGCAGGTGTTCCGCCATGCCGCATTCACGGGCCGCAGCGGCACCTTCTTCGCCTTCGAGGGGCTCGGCAGCATCTACTGGCACATGGTGGCCAAACTGCTGCTCGCTGTGCAGGAATGCCACCAGCGGGCCGCCCCCCAGGCCGCCCCCCGGCTGCGGGCCGCCTACGCCGCCGTTCGCGACGGGCTTGGCTTCCGAAAGTCGCCGGAGGATTATGGCGCCTTTCCAACGGACGCCTACTCGCACACGCCGCGACACCTCGGGGCGCAGCAGCCCGGCATGACCGGCCAGGTGAAGGAGGAGATCCTGGCACGGTTCGGCGAACTGGGCGTCTGCATCGAGGAGGGGCGGTTGCGGTTCGCACCACAACTGCTGGACGACGCGGAGTTCGGACCCGCGGGCGAGTTTGAAGTGGTCGCGGTCGATGGCCGACGCCGGACCGTCGCGGTGCCCGCGGCCGGCCTCGCGTTCACGCTCTGCCAGGTGCCGGTGGTCTACGGGCCGGCGAATGAGCCCACGGTGACCGTGGAGCATGCCGACGGCCGGATCGAGGTGCATGCCGGCAACCGGCTTCCCGCCGACGTCAGCCGGGCCATCCTCTCCCGCAGCGGTCGGATCGGCTGCGTCCGCGTCGGCCTCGCCCGCGAAGCCCTGGAGCCCGCCCGATGACATCACCCCGCGCAGGCATGCGGCTCTCACTGGTGGAGAAGTTCGGCTACGGCCTCGGCGACACGGCGAGCAACTTCGTCTGGGCGCTGATGATGAACTTCATCATGTACTACTACACCGACATCTTCGGCATCACCGCCGCAGCCGCCGGCACGATGCTGCTCTTCGCCCGATCCACCGACGGCTTCTTCGACTTCTTCGTGGGCGCCGTGGCGGATCGCACCCAGACCCGCTGGGGCCGGTTTCGGCCGTGGCTCCTCTGGCTCTGCGTGCCGCTGGCGATCGTGTTCGTGCTCTGCTTCACCACGCCCGATCTCTCCGCCGGCCGCAAGCTCGCGTGGGCCTGGGTGACGTACAACCTGCTGATGCTCACCTATTCGGCGATCAACATCCCCTACGGCGCCCTCTCGGGCGTGATGACCGACGACCCGCACGAACGGACGAGCCTCAACGCGTTCCGCATGTCCCTGGCCCAGGTGGGCGGCATCATCGCCAACACGAGCTTTCTCGGCCTCGTCAGCAGCCTCGGCGGCGGCGATCCGCGTCGCGGCGCCCAGGCGACGGTGCTGCTCTTCGCGGCGGCCGCGGTCGTGCTGTTTCTCGTCTGCTTCGCGACCACCCGGGAGCGGATTCATCCACCGCCGTCGCAGCGGACGAGCCTCGTGCAGGACCTGCGGACGCTGCTGGCGAATCGCCACTGGCTGATGATGTTTCTGGTGGGCCTCGTCAACATCACGCTGGCCGTGGTGCGGGGTTCGGCCGGCATCTACTACCTCAAGAGCTACCTGGCGTGGGGCGACCGGCTGATCGGGGTCTATTTCCTGGTCGGCGGGCTCGCCATGATCGCGGGCGCGATGGCCACGCCCGTGGTCGTCCGGGCCCTCGGCCGCAAGTGGGCGTTCGTCGTCAGCCTCGCCATCGTTGCGCTGACGGCGATCCCGTTCTACTTTCTTGTGCCCCACCAGACGGCGGGCGTGTTCACCTTCCACGTGCTGGGCATGCTCGCGGCCGGCGTCAACGCCACGCTCTACTGGACGCTGGTCGCCGACACGGCCGACTTCGCGGAGTGGAAGTTCAACGTGCGCACGACGGGAATCGTGTTCTCCGCCACCACGTGTGCGCAGAAGGCGGGCATGGGGCTCGGAGCCGCCTGCGCGGGATTCCTCCTCGAGCACTACGGCTACCAGGCGAACACGGAGCTCTCCGCTTCGGCCCGCCACGGAATCCTGCTGATGATGAGCCTGATTCCGGCGGTCGGCCTGCTGGCGCTGGCCGGCGTGTTCTGCGGGTACGGGCTCACCGACACCGTCTGCGGAACCATGCGCCAGGAACTCTCCGCCCGCCGCGGAACCAGTTGAAGCCGGCGGCGAGCCGATCGCGTGCAGGCGGCCACCGGCGGCATAGACTTGCGGTATGCCATCACGCGTGAGCAGCCACGTGCCGGTTCCTACCGCCCGCCAGATGTTCGTCGTCATGACGGCGGCTGTCACCGCCCTTGCTGCCGCACGGGTTCAGGCGGCCGCCGCCGACTATCCCTACGTGTCGTGGCGGGAGGAGTTCGACGGCACCGCGGTGGAGCCGGCCCGCTGGGCCTTCGACCTCGGCACAGGCTCGCAGTACGGCCTGACCGGCTGGGGCAACAACGAACTGCAGTATTACACCGACCGCACGCAGAACGCCTCCGTGAGCGGGGGGATGCTGCGGATCACGGCCCGCAGCGAGTCGTTCGGCGGTCAGGCCTACACGTCGGCGCGGCTCAAGACCGAGGGACGGTTCAGCCAGACGGGCGGCCGCTTCGAGATCCGTGCCGCCCTGCCGACGGGTCAGGGCGTCTGGCCCGCGATCTGGATGCTGCCGGAGACCAACGGCTACGGCGGCTGGGCGGCATCCGGGGAGATCGACATCATGGAAGCCCGGGGGCAGCAGCCGGATCGGGTGGTGCAGACGATCCACTACGGCGGCGCGTGGCCGGCCAACACACAAAGCGGCTCCACGAGAATCCTGCCGGCCGGCCAGACGATCGCCGGCTTTCACACCTACGCGCTCGAGTGGGATGCGGCCGGCTCGCCGGCGATTCGCTGGTACGTCGACGACGTGCTCACCCTGACTCGCACGGCATGGTGGAGTTCCGGCGGCTCCTATCCCGCGCCGTTCGACAAGCCTTTTGGCATGCTGCTCAACGTCGCCGTGGGCGGCAACTTCGTGGGCAACCCCAGCGGGACCGCCGCCTTCCCCGCCACCATGCAGGTCGACTACGTGCGGGCCTACACGGCCACCCCGCCCGCGATCACGCTTGCCGTGGCCACCGGCACCCTTACGCAGGCCGCGGTCGGCAATCCGCTGATCACGACCGCCGCGTCCGTCACGAAGACCGGCTCCGGCAGCATGCAGCTCATCGCAGCCAACACGTACGCCGGCCCGACCACGGTGCAGGCGGGCCGGCTCGAACTCGCCCACGCAGCCGCGGCCGCCCAGAGCAGCATGCGGGTCTCGCCGGGAGCGGCACTCGTGGTGCCTGGCGGCATCGACACCAGTGTCGGCGGCCTCGCCATCGACTCGGGCGGCCGGGTGGACGTCGGCACCGGCCGGCTGACCGTGGCGGCAGGCTGGACCCCCGCGACCGCCTACGCATCCGTCGCCGCCGCGCGGGGCGATGGATCGTGGACAAGGTCCGCGGGGGTCGGTTCGTCCGCGGTGGCCGCGGCCGTGGCGGCGGCCGCGCCGCGGGCCGTCGGCTGGCTCGACAACGGCGACGGGTCGATCACGTTCGGCTTCACGGCGCCGGGCGACGCCACGCTCGACGGCGTGATCGACATCCTCGATGCCGCCGCCATCATTGCCGCAGGCAGGCTCGACTCGGCAACCTTCGCCACGTGGGCGCAGGGTGATTTCAACGTCGACGGCGTCTGCGACGTGCTCGACATCGCCGAGTTCGCCTCGACGGGCCTGTTTGATGCAGGACCGATCGGGCCTGCGCGGCTCGATGCCGCGCCGGAGGCGGCGCTGGTCACGGGGGACGTCGCCGTGTCGGTTCCGGAGCCCGGCCCGGCGGCCGCCGTCCTGCCCCTCGCGGCCGGGCTGGCGTGGCTGCGCCTCAGGAAGCCCGGCCGGCGGGACTGCGTGGGGCGAACCACGGATAGATTGCCGGCACGACGAACGCGGTGAGCAGCGTGCTGGTAACGAGGCCGCCGATCACGACCGTGGCGAGCGGCCGCTGAATCTCGGCTCCCGACGAGGTGGCCATCGCCATCGGCAGGAAGCCCAGGCTCGCCACCAGCGCCGTCATCAGCACCGGTCGGATCCGGACCTCGGCCGTCACCAGCGCCGCCTCCCGCGGTGCCAGCCCGCCCTCCCGGGTGTGCTCGGCCCCCGCCACCCAGACGAGGCCGTTGAGCACGGCCACGCCGAACAGGGCCACGAAGCCGACACCTGCGGCGATCGAGAACGGCATGCCCCGCAGGGCGAGCGCCGCGATGCCTCCCGAGGCAGCCACGGGCACGGCGCAGAAGATGAGGGCCGCGAGCCGCAGCGACTTGAAGCTCGTGTAGAGGAGCAGCGCGATCAGCCCCAGCACCACCGGCGTGATCAGCAGCAGCCGCCGGCTGGCGTTGAGCAGGTTCTCGAAATCGCCCCCCCAGTCGATCGTGTAGCCCGCAGGCAACGGAACGGTGGCGGCGATGCGCCGCTGCGCCTCCGCCACGAAGCTGGCCACGTCGCGGCCGCGGACGTTGGCCGACACGAACGTGCGGCGGCGGGAGTTCTCATGCTCGATCGACGGCGGGCTCTCCTCGATCACGATGTCGGCGAGTTCGCCCAGCGGCACCGGCCGCCCCCCCGTGGCCTCGACCGGGATCTGCGGGACGAGCTCCGCATCCTCGCGCCATGCCGGCGGAAACTTGACCATCAGCGGAAATCGCGGCCGGCCCTCGTAGACCACGCCCGTCTGGATGCCGCCCATCGCCGACACGGTCTGCATCACCGTGACGCCGTCGATCCCGTGCCGTGCGAGCTGGTCCTGGCGGGCGTCGATCCGCAGCGTGGGCACGTTGGCCTGCCAGTCGGCCCGCACGTCGGCGGCGCCGGGAATGTCGCGGAGCACGCCCTCGATCTTCTTGCCGAGGGTGCCGAGCGTGTCGAGGTCGTCGCCGTACACGAGCACGGCCACGTCCGCCTTCACGCCGGCCACGAGTTCGTCCACCCGCATCTCGATGGGCTGGCTGAAGCCGAAGGTGGCACCCGGCACGGCGGCGGTGAGGGCCGCCGACATCCGCTCCACGAGGGCGTCGCGGGTCACGCCCGCGGGCCAGGCGGACCGGTGCTTGAGCATCACCCAGACGTCGGTCTGCTGCACGCCCATGATGTCGTTGGCGATCTCCGGCCGGCCCGTCTTGCAGAACACCGTCCGCACCTCGGGAAACGCGCCCAGCACCTGCTCGACCTTCGTGGTCAGCGGGATCGAGTCCTCAAGGGTGGCGCTCGGCAGCCGGTTGACCTCGACCAGCAGTTCGCCCTCGTCGAGCCGCGGCATGAACGCGGCACCGAGCCGCAGGGCCACCGGCACGCTCGCCGCGACCAGCCCCGCCGCGGCCAGCGAGATCACCACGGGATGGCCCACCGCAAACCTCGCCAGCGGATGGTAGAGGCGGTGGAAGATCCGCATGATGAGCGGCTCGTGCTCCTCCTCGCGGGAGAGCACCGTGGCGGCGAGCACCGGCATCAATGTCAGCGAGATGACCAGCGACCCGAGCAGGGCGAAGAGCACCGTCAGCGCCATCGGCCGGAACAGCTTCCCCTCGGTTCCCTCCAGGAACAGGATCGGCAGATAGACGATCGCGATGATCAGTTCGCCGAACATCGTCGGCCCACGGACCTCGATCGCCGCATCGCGGACCACGTCGATCTTGGAGGCCGTGGGCGGGGCGAGGCCCAACCGCCGGACGCAGTTCTCCACCATGATCACGGAACTGTCGACCACGAGCCCGAAGTCGATCGCCCCGAGGCTCATCAGGCTCGCCGGGATGCCCACCGCCCACATCAGGTTGGCCGCGAAGAGCATCGAGAGCGGAATCGCCAGAGAGACGATCAGCCCGGCCCGCACGTTGCCGAGCAGCACGAGCAGCACGCCGATCACCAGCAGGCCGCCCTCGGCGAGGTTGTGGAGGACCGTGTCGAGCGTGCGGGCGATGAGGTCCGACCTGTCGTAGAGGATCTCGAGCTCGACGCCCGGCGGCAGGCTGCGCCGCACCTCCTCGAGCTTCTCCTTGGCGGCGGTCACCACGCGGCGGCTGTTCTCGCCACGGACCATCATCACCATGCCGGTGACGGCTTCGCCGCGGGCGTCGCGGGTCGCCGCGCCCTGCCGCGGCAGCGCGCCGATCTGCACGCTGCCGATGTCGCGGAGCAGGATCGGCACGCCGCCCGCCGGGCTGCGGACGATCACCCGCTCGATGTCCTCCACGGTCTTGAGCAGCGACTCGCCGCGGATGAACCGCTGCTCGCCGTTCTTGACGACGTAGCCGCCGCCGGTGCTGGCGTTGTTGCGGTCGAGCGCGGCGAGCACCTCGGCCAGGGCGATCCCATGCGACGACATCCGGTCCGGGTCGACCTGCACCTCGTAGGCCTTGGCGAAGCCGCCATGGGAGTTGATGTCGGTCACGCCGGGCACCGTCCGCATCACCGGCGCCACGTCCCACTCGAGGATGCTGCGGAGATCCATCAGGCTCCGCTCGGGCCCGCGGAGCTCGAACTGCAGGATCTCGCCGAGGGCCGTCGAGAGCGTGCCCAACTCCGGGTCGGCACCGGGCAGGGAGATTCCGCCGCGGGCGGCCGGCAGCCGCTCCGCGACGAGCTGCCGGGCCCGCATGATGTCGGTGCCCTCGGTGAACACGATCGTGACCAGCGAGATGCCCAGCCGGGAAATGCTGCGCAGCTCGACCACGTCGGGGAGGCCGCTCATCGCGAGTTCGACGGGATAGGTGATCAGCCGCTCCACCTCCACGGGCGGCAGGGTGCCGGCCTCGGTGACCACCTGCACCTGCACGTTGACGAGGTCCGGCACGGCATCGACGGGAATCTGCGTGGCGGCATACAGGCCCCCGAGCGCCATCAGCATGAAGAGCGCGATCACGAGCGCACGATTCGCCAGCGACCACTCGATCACGCCAGACAGCACGCCAGACCCTCCGCGTCGATCCTTCGCGTCGATCCTTCGCGTCGATCCCAAGGGCCTGGACGTGCCGCCCAGGCCCCGTCGCCACACGCCGCCTTCGTCAGCCCTCGTCCTCGAGCAGCAGTTCACTCTTGAGCGTGAAGGCCCCCCGGGCCACCACCTGCCGGCCCGGCTCGAGCCCCCGGGTCACCTCGACGACGTCGTCGTCCTCGATGCCGGTGACGACGTCGACCCGACGGAAGCCATCCTCCGCGGGCGTGAAGACGAACGCCTTCCCCTCGTGCCGCATCACCGCCGCGACCGGCACCACGACGGCGTCCCGCGCATCGCCCTGCGGCAGCTCCACCCAGACGAACATGCCGGGCTTGTAGTGGGCGTCGTCGTTTTCCAGGTCGGCCACGATCGGCACGCTCCGGCTGGCGGCATCGACGGTGGCGGCGATGTGGTTGATTCGCGCGGTCGTGCGGTGCTCGGAGGCCCCGGGCACCACCACCCGCACCTCCTGGCCCACGGCGACGTCGACGGTCGTCCATTGCTTCTCGTGCACCTGTGCCCGCACCCACAGCCGTCCGGTATCGGCCACCACGAACATCGGGGCTCCGCTCTTCACCCGCTCGCCACGGGCCACGAAGATCTCCTCGACGACGCCGTCGAAGGGCGTCCGCAGGGCGATGGCGCTGATGCCCTCGACGGGAGCCGCCTCGTCGTCCCCCGGCTCCGCCGCCGCCGTCGCATCGAGGCGGCTGCCGACGAGCGTGCGGAGATTCTCCCTCGACACCAGCACGAGCCTTTCCGCCTGCTCGAGGGCGGCCCGGGCCTTGTCCCGCTCCTGGAGCGTCTCGAACTTCGCCCGCTCGCAGGCGGCGGTGAAGCTGGCCCTGGCGACCTCGAGATTGCTGGTTCGCTCTTCGACGATCCGCCCCGACAGCACGCCGCCGTCGCCCAGCTGCCGAGTGCCCGCATCGACCTTCTCCACGTACAGCAGGCGGGAGTAGGCGCCCAGGATCTTCTCCCGCCAGTCTCCGAGCATGCGTCCGGCGAAACGCCGCTCCACCTCGTCGACGGGCGGATGGCCCTCGAGCATGCCGAGCAGCGACTGCACGTTGTCGGCGATCGTGGACGCCCAGTCGGCCGCCTTGCGGGCGATTTCCCGATCGTCATTCCGCTTGCGGACGTCGTCGCGGGCCAGGCCGACGTCGGGGCTCGACACCTCGGCGAGGGAATCGCCCTTCGACACCTTCTGCCGCACGTCGACGCAGAGACGCGACACGATACCATCGACGGGGGCGGCGTAATCCAGCCGGCTGCGGGCGTCGTAGTCGAGCCGGCCCGGCACGGTGAGACGGGCGCGGATCGGCCGTCGCTCGGCGGCGGCGAGCTGAATCTCGTCACGCGCCGAACCGGGCGGAAGCCTGACGAACACCGGGCCTGCGGCAGCAGGTTCGGCTGTCGCGGGGGCCGGCTCCGCATGCTCGAGACCGGTGAAGCGGTGGGTGGCAAGCCACCACCACGCAAGGCCGCCGAGGGCCAGGATGATCGTTCCGGGCAGGCCGCGTCGCAGTGCAGCCATCACCCTCGCGAACCCTCCGGACTGCCGTCGTGGTGGCCGAGGAGCAGAACCGGGATCGGGTGCATGGGCCTTGTCGGTCATGGGACGCCGAATTCTACCACAGCGGACATGTCTCGGTCGTCTTCGTGAAGTTGCCGCAGTCGTCAGCCCGAGGGCGAAGCGTCGCGGTATGCGGTGGCTGCTCCTATGGAGCAGGAAGCGGCACCGGGACAGGTCGCGGAACCGGCTCGACCACGACAGGGTCCGCGTTGGGATCCCGTGGCGGCATGGCGTCCGGCCCCCCCAAGGGCGGCGGCACGACGGCCGGCGCGTCCGCCGCCGGCGGAAACATCTCCAACTGCAGCAGGTCGGCGATTGCGACGGCGCCGTTCCAGCGGTCGGCCTGCGCCTCCACGAACGCGAGTTCGGTCTCGGTGAGGATTCGCTGCGCCTGCAGCAGACTCAGGAACGTGACCTCGCCGCGGGCATAGAGCTGCTGCGTGAGTTGCAGCGTCTCGCGGGCCTTGGGCAGGATCGCCTGCTCATACCAGTCGGCCTGCCGCTGGGCCGTGCGGTAGGCGGCGACGGCCTGGGCCGCCTGCGTGGCGAGGTCGAGTTCGATGGTATGGAGTGCGGCCCGCGAGGTGGCGATGTCGGCCCTGGCGGAACGGATGTTGCCCTGGTTGCGATCGAAGAGCGGCACGGCCATCATCAGTTGCACGAGTCCCTGCTGCTGGGCGGGCCCCACCTGCCGCTGGTAGCCGCCCAGCACGTTGACGTTGGGAATCGGCTGGACGGCCGCCCGTTCCGCGGCCCACTGGGCCTGCGCGATGCGTGCCTCGGCGGCCCGGGGCCTGGCATTGGCCCGGACGATCTCCTCCTGGAGCGTCTTCAGGTCGAACCAGGGAATCTTGCGGAACAGGTCGGCCTCGATCTCCCCCACGTCCGCCCGCGGCATTCCGATCGCGGCGGCGAGTTGCCGGCGGCCCGTCTCGACGAACGTGGACGCGTTGATCAGGCGGACCTCCGCACGATCGCGTTCGATGCTCCAGAAGAGCACGTCGGCCTTGGTGCCCTCTCCCGCTTCGGCCAGCGCCTGCCCGATGTCGTACGACCGCTTGGCGATGTCGAGCAGCAACCGGTAGATCTCGATCCGGCGCTGGGCCACGAGCAGCCCATAGAACGCCTGGCGGACGTCGCGCAGCACGTCGAAGCGGGCCCGGATCAGTTCGTACTCGGCGGCCTGGACGTCTCTCAGGGCGGCCTGCTGGGCGAGCTGCAGCTTGCCGCCGGTGACGACGTCCTGCGTGACGTAGTAGTTCCACTGGCTCTCCGGCCCGGCGACCTGCGGGGAGCCGGCGGCGAAGAACGGATTCGGATAGAGCCGCGCCTGCACGGCCTTGCCCCGCGCAGCCTCGATGGCCGCCCGTGCCGCCACCAGCCGCGGGTGGCTTCGCTCCGCGAACAGCACGAACTCCTCGAGCGTCCGCGGTGCCGGCAGGCCTTCCAGCATGGTGGTCGTGCCCGGCACCGGCTGATCCGACGCGATCGTGATTCCCGGGTCGATCAGCGGGGGGGCCTGCAGTGGAGGCACCTGTTCGGCGCTGTCCACCACACCCGCGCGCAGCATCCCCAGCATGACGACGAGTACCGTCACGGGGCGGGGCGGGGACGGGCCGTAAGGCTGATCGGGCATTGGCGGCCGGGGACCGAGGGGACACGACGATGCGTGTTGCATCGGCAGGATTCAGCAGCCGGATCGACCACGCTGGAATGGTTTTTCACACCTCACGAGGCGAGGCGAACTGGGGGCCATGGGCGGGCCGCCGCGGCCACACCCCTTGCCTGCTTCGCCGCGATTGCGGCGTCGCCCTCGTCTCCCCAGCCTGCCTGCGGGGCTCACCGCGGCGCCGCGAAGCCCCGCTTGCGCATCAGGGCATCGATCGTGGCATCGCGGCCGCGAAACGACCGGTAGCCCTCATCGGGGTCGACGGTGTTTCCAGCCGAGAGCACATGCCGCCGCAGCCGCTCCGCCACTCCCGCATCCCAGGGACCGCCCGCCTCGGTGAAGGCCTCCCAGGCGTCTGCGGTGAGCGTGTCTGCCCAGAGGTAGCTGTAGTAGCCGGCCGAGTAGCCGTCGTCGGCGAAGATGTGGAGGAAGTGCGGTATCCGGTGCCGCATCACGATCTCGCGAGGCATGCCGAGGGCCTCCAGCGTCTCGCGTTCGAACCGTTCGGGATCGACCGGTTCGGAGCCGGCAAGATGGAGCCGCATGTCGACGATGGCGCTGGCGAGAAACTCGACGGTGCGGAAGCCGGAGTTGAAGGTCTCTGCCCGGCGAATACGGGCGACGAGGTCGGCCGGAATCGGCTCGCCGGTGTCGCAGTGGATCGCGGAGCGGCCGAGCACCTCCGGCGTCGAGAGCCAGTGCTCGAGGATCTGCGACGGGAGTTCGACGTAGTCGCGGGTGACCCGGGTGCCGGACAGGGAGGGATGCGTGACGTCGGACAGCAGGCCATGCAGGGAGTGACCAAACTCGTGAAACAGCGTCGTGGCGTCGTCCCAGCTGAGCAGCGCAGGCTCGCCGGCCGGCGGCTTCGCGAAGTTGCAGTTGTTCGACACGATGGCGACCACCGGCGCGTCAAGCCGCTCCTGCACCCGGTAGTCGCTCATCCATGCACCGGAACGCTTGCCGGTGCGGGCGTAGGGATCGAAGTACCAGAGGCCGATCACCTCCGCCCCTCGTCGCACCTCCCAGACGTTCACGTCGGGGTGGAACACCGGCACGGCGTCTGCACCCACGGCCACGAACGACAGTCCGAAGAGTTTCTCGGCCACGAAGAACATGCCGTCTCGAAGCCGATCGAGCTGCAGGTAGGGCGTGACCTCGGCCTCGTCGAGGTCGTACCGTGCCCGGCGAACCTTTTCCGCGTAGTAGCGGTAGTCCCACGGGGCGATGGTGATGCCGGCGTGGTCCGCATCGACGATGGCCTGCATGTCGGCCACCTCCTCGTGCACGCGGGCCACGGCCGGCTTCCAGACCGCCTCCATCAGGCCGATCGCCCGGTCGGGCGTCTCGGCCATCGAGTCTTCCAGCCGCCAGTGCGCGTGGGTGGCAAAGCCGAGCAGCCGCGCCCGCCGGGCCCGCAGGGTCAGGATGCGGGGCACGATCTCGCGGTTGTCCGCTGCGCCACCCCGCCCACCACGGCCCACGAACATCCGCCACACCTGTTCGCGCACGGCGCGGCGATCCGCGAACGCGAGCACCGGTTCGACGGCCGAGCGGGTGTTGGGAATCGCCCACACCCCGGGACGCCCCCGGGATGCGGCGGCCGCGGCCGCCGTCTGGCGTGCCGACTCCGACATGCCGGCGAGATCGTCCTCGGTGTCGAGGAACACTGCGGATCCATCCTCCTCAGCGAGCACGTTCTGCGAGAAGATCGTGAACAACTCCGCGAGTTGCTCGTTCAGGGTGGCGAGCTCAGCCTGCCGGCTGGCGTCGAGCCGGGCGCCGGCGCGGGCGAGCGACGTGACGAGCAGCCACGCGGCCCGCTCCTGCTCCGGCGTCAGGCCCGCGGCGGCAGCCGTCTCGTGCACCGCGGCGACGCGGTCGAAAAACTGCCGGTGCTGCACGATCCGATCCTGGTGCGCCGCCAGTCTCGGGGCCATCCGGCGCTCAACCTCGCGGATCGCGTCGGTGCTGAGGTTTCCGCCGTAGACCCCGAACACGGCCAGCACGCGATCGAGCAGTCGTGACGAGCGTTCGAACTCGGCCACGACGGCGTTGAAGGTCGGTGGCTCCATGCCTCCTGCAATCCGTTCGACCACGGCGATCTGCTCCGCCATCGCGGCTTCGAGCGCCGGCTCGAAGTCGGCGACCTGCACGCGGTCGAAGGGCGGAACCCCGCCATAGGGGCCTGGCCACGGTTCGAGCAGCGGATTGGCGGCGGCCGGCGTGGATGGCATGGCGAACACGATCCCTGTGAGGGTGAGCAGGGTGCAGGCGGCGAGAAACTGGTGGCGAGGCATGCTGCCGGGGATGATACCCGCGCATGAAACACCCCGGCCCTCGCGGGTGCGAGGGCCGGGGCTCGTTGCAGACTCGGAATCGGGCGGGGCTCAGCCGGCGATGCGGGCGAGGCCCTTCTTCTTCCGCC
>JBJTQP010000004.1:0-5754 GCA_046075685.1 Planctomycetaceae bacterium
ATCAACGTCGGCAGCGGCACGCAGACCCAGACGCAGGCCGGCTACCCGCTCCTCTCCGGCACGACTCCGGTTGAGAAGACGGGAGCAGGTACGCTTCTCGTTGATCTGGCAAATACCCTCACCGCTTCAACCACGGTTCAGCAGGGCACCGTGAAACTGGCGAACGGGTCGGCCCTCGGTGCGAGTCGGATCGTGCCCGTCGCTGGTGGCACGTTGTCGCTGACGCCCGGACTGCAGACGGCGGTGGGCGGCCTTGCTCCCACCGCCGGTGGCCTGGTTGACGTGGGGAACGGCATGGTGACCGTGGCGGCCGGCCTCTCGGCCACCGACATGGTCGCGGCCATTGTCACGGGGCTCGGTGACGGCAGCTGGAACGGCCCCAGCGGGATCACTTCGAGCGTGGCCGCCGCCAGCGGCGGCGACCGCACGGTGGGCTGGCTCGACAACGGCGACGGGTCGGTGACCTTCGCCTTCGCCGCGGCCGGCGACACGAACCTCGACTGGCAAGTGGACATCCTCGACGCGGCCAACTTCCTCTCGGGCGGCAAGTTCGACAGTGGCAGCCCGGCGTCGTGGAACGAGGGCGACTTCACCTACGACGGGGTGGTGGACGTCCTCGACGCCGCCAGCTTTCTCTCCACCGGCCTGTTCGATGCGGGGGCCTACAACGCCGCCGCTCCGACGGCAGGCGGCATCGCCGCCGTGCCGGAGCCAGCGGCGTGGCCCCTGGCGGCTGCTGCCCTCGGATGTATCGCCGCTCGTCGGGTGCGGCGGCGGGTATCCTGCGGGACCTGGGCGACACCGCAATGCGTCCGAACCTGACCCGCCATGGTGCCGGGCGGCTGCGCTGGCCGGCCGTGTGCATCGCGTTGCTGCTTCTGGCTGCGGCGCCGCTGCGGATCGGGCGGGCTGCGTGGCCCGCCGATGCTCCGAATCCGCCGCCGGCGATCGATCCACGGCTGATCGTCTCATTGCCATCGAATCTCGATCAGGCGATGGTGGGGACGCCGCACGGCCTGCACGTGCTCGCCGATGCGGAGTACAGCTTCGGGGCCACGGTCGCTCCTTCCGGCGACGTCTACTTCACCGAGTTCGCGAACCAGCGGATTCAGTGCTACAGCGCCGCCGACGGCTCCGTGACGACGATCGTCACCGATCGCCCTGGGCTCTATGGGATCACGTCCGACCGGCAGGGCAACATTTTCTATGCTCAGGATTCCGACGTCGGAACGGGGCGCATCGTCAAGCGAACGCCTGCCGGAAGCGAGCAGGTGATCTGCTCCGGGCTGACCCGTCCACGGCAACTGACAACGGATGCGGATGGCAACGTGTACGCCGTCCTGGAAACCCGCTCGATCGTCAAGTGGAACAGTGCCACCGGCAACGTCCAGACCGTCGTCAACTCGCTGCAGATCCCCACGCCGAGTCCGCCCCAAGGCGTGGCCGTCGCCGGTGACGGCCGGATCTACTTCAGCACCTACAGCGTGACGGGATCGCACGGCGTGATGCTGCAACCGGGCGGCATCTGGGTGCGCGAGACGAACGGCAGCATCACCCAGGTGGCCGGAGGTCTCTGGCGGGCGCGGGGGCTGGCGTTCAACCCGAACGGCAAGCTGTATGCCGTGACGGAGGCGAATGCCTGGGATCAGGGCAACTCCGGTCTGCTCGTCGAGATTGATCCCGCGAAGAAGACGACGAAAACGCTGCTGGCAGGAATCGATTACGCGCAGTTTCCAGCAATGGGGCCGGATGGTCGGGTCTACGTGACGGCGGCCCGCGACGAAAAACTGGTGGCCTACGATCCGGCGCACCGGTTTACGAGCCAGGTGCTCGCCGAACCGGATCTCGCCCTGAGCGTCGAGAACGCCACGTGGCGGGAAACCGCCGCCCAGGCGGCGTTTCCGCTCGGGCTCACGATCGACACCGTGGCGGTAGGGGGCTACCTGACGTTCGGGCAGGGGGCGAGCGACGCCAGCCTGTGGCTCAAGCTCCCGGCGGCGCGGTTTCCCGCCTTCGAGCCGAACCCGCCGGCGTCGCCGGGGCCAGGCTTCTTTCAGTCGCCGACTGTGACGGTCGACTGGCCCTACGGTGCCTCGCAGGGCTTCGCCGTGCCGCTCCGCGACCATGTCCGGTGCCGCTGGCCGATGACGGACGTGGGGACAGTGAACGAGTCTCCGGCGCCGGATTTCAGCGAGAGCCCCGCAGCGTACCTGGTGTATGTCGATCTGAAGGCTCCCGCAACCGTTTCTGCCAACCGCTGGAAGGGGAGCGGCAGTTGGAACAGCCCGGGCAACTGGAGCACGGGGACCGTACCAACCCAGGTGAGCGGCGAGTCATGGGTCGAGCCCCTCAGCGTCTGGTCGGCGACGTCGTTTCCGGTCGTCGGCACAGCGGGACACAAGGTCCAGAACCTCATTCTCGGCGATGACGGGGAGGGCTTCAGTCTGCAGATCGCGGGCGGCACGCTCGACGCGACCGGTTCGATCAGGCTTGGCGAGCAGTATGACGCTACGGTCAACGTGACCAGCGGCAGCCTCTCGGCGGCGGGTGACCTGAGCCTGTCGACCTCGGGCGGGCGGGGGGACGGCACGCTGAACGTCAGCGGCGGCGCGGTGAACGTGGGCGGTCAGTTGCTGCTCGGATGGAACGCCCACGCCGGCACGCTCACCATGTCAGGCGGGAGTGTCAACGTGGGAGGGGTGCTCATTTTCAACCTCGACGGCGGCAATATCGGAGCCAAGGAGGCACGGGTGAATCTGTTCGGCGGGACGCTGACCGCGGGCGGGCTGTCGATCAACACGCTCGACCCGGCGCGTCTCGACCTTTCGGGCGGGAGGCTCGTGCTGCCGGCTTCGACGCTCGGCAACGTGAACTACTGGATCAACAGCGGCAACATCACGGCGCTCGACGGTCGGCGGGCGGTTGACGTCGCTCAAGCGCCCGGCGATCTCATCGTCTGTTCTGCCCGGAGGCTGGCGACGGATGTCGTGATCGACGTGGCGAGCGGCAGCCAGACGCAGGCCCAGGCCGGCTATCCGAGCATCACCGCCGCGACGTGGCTGATAAAGACCGGCACGGGCGAGGTCGTGTTCAACTCCGCCAACTCCTACCCCGGCATGACGAGCGTGACGGCCGGGAGGCTACGGATTGCCCACGCGTCGGCCGTAGCCGGCAGCGAGGCTCTGGAGATCGCCGGTGGCGTGGTCGCCATGCCGTCCGACTGGCCGCTCGACGTCTCGATTCGCAGACTCTCGATCGCCGAAAACCTGGGGAGCAAACTCGACATCGGTGCCGGCCGGGTCGAGGTCGGCACGGGCGGCGTCACCGTTGGGGAACTCGTTGCCGACCTGATGGCGGGACGTGGCAGCGGATCCTGGGATGGCAACGGGGGCATCGTCTCGTCGGCGGTGTCGGCTGCCCTGGCGGCGAATCGCCCTCGGGCGATCGGTTGGCTCGGTCACGACGACGGATCGTTCACCATCGCGGCGGCAGCTCCGGGCGATACGAATCTCGACGGCGTCGTCGACGTACTCGACGTCGCAGCCATGCTCGCCGGCGGTCGATTCGATACCGCGGTGCCCGCCGACTGGTCGCTCGGGGACACGACGTATGACGGGTTCGTTGACATCCTCGACGCAGCCGAATTCATGGGGACGGGGCTGTTTGACGAGGGGCCATACGGCGTGGTGGCTTCGGGCTCCGTCGGGCCGTTGGCCGCCGTGCCAGAGCCGACGGCGTGGCCGATCGCGGCCGCGGTCCTTGCCTGCGTAGCCCTCTGCTCCCGTCGCTCGCGGTCGTTCTAAGGGACGAGTTCGAAGTCGTGCACCTGTGGACCGGTGCGGATCTCGACGCTGAGGCCAGAGGCGTCTGGCCGCCTGTAGCGCTCAGGTATCCGAACATACGGTCCGTGAGACGGCGGATCGCCCGGCACGTCGAGCGTCGGCAAGCCCTCTGGAGCGGTCCGCGCGGGGGCGGCGGACGGAGGTGGAAAGGTCTCGACCATCACGCGGGCACGGCCTGCCGGCAGATCTGCGACCGCATACCGGCCCTCGACGATCTCGGCGGAGACCGCCGGGCGCTTCCCGGCGTCGCAGAGAAACGTGATCCGGCCCCCAGGGAGTGGCTTGCCGCCGAACCGAACCGATCCGGTGGCCCCGCCGGTTCGCTGCCCGCACCCCGTGACGATGAGCACGCCAACCGCAAGCCATGCCGATGCCCACGCGGCTCCCCGGCGCCTTTCAATAATCTCCAACGGGCTCTCCCCGGTTTGGCGTGCACAAGGCCCACCACGTGTCGCCGTCGATGCCTGCATCGATCGTGCGGGCGCGGCCATCTGCCATGGCGACGACGATCTGACCCGGATGCCCGCTTTGAGTCACGGTGATGTCGCAGGCCATGGAATCCCACTTCGGATTACTCTGGGGCTTCGAGGCAGGCCCGACCTTGCCACCGCGGACGGCCTGCGAGGTGAACGCCGTGATCCCATCGCGGCTGCCGTAGGCGAACAAGGGCATGTAGGTCACTTGCCATGCTCCGTGGGCCCAGAGGCCTCCCCAACTTGTCGCCGACTCGAACAGCCGGTACTTCTCGCCGAACATGATCGTCTTCGAAGTTCCGTCGGCGAACAACCTCCAGGTGTTGCTCGGCGACATGTTCACGTTCGCATCGTTGCCCTTGTCGGGGTCGCCGAAGACTTGGAAGTTGCCCGCAAAGTTCGTGGTGCCCCAGTCGACGAACCGAGTTTCCCCCGTGGGGTCCGACGGGCAGAGGAACAGCGGGATCATCTGCTGGTACGGCCTGCCAGTGCCGACGTAGCCCACGAGGGATCCCCCGGCGGCTTCGTAGAGCGTGGCGTTCTCCGTGAATGGCATAAGATCCCAGTAGAGGGTTGTTTGCCGTGTCACGGTCGGCAGGGATTCGAGAAAGTAACTCCGCGGCAGCTTCTTCTTCGCTCCCGCGTAGCCGTGAACCGCCAGGCCGAGCTGTCGAGACTTGTTGAGGCACTCACTTCGCCGGGCGGCTTCACGGCTCGACTGGACCGCGGGCAAGAGCAGGCCGACGAGCGTCGCGATGATCGCGATCACCACCAGGAGTTCCACGAGCGTGAACGCGGTTCGCCCCCGCGCTCGGAACGGCCTGCCGCCGGTCGGAGTGTTCATCCTTCGAGTGTCGGCGTGCCCGCACGTGTGGTCAAGGCTTCTTCACATAAACCCCCCACAATTCTCAGGGTGATGCCGCTGCGCTCGCGCACGTGGGAGGCGATGCTGGCGGCCACTGGAGACGTGGCAGGCGCGTCATGCATCTGCATGATTGACATGGCATCCATGCCGGGAAGAATTGCAGAGCGGAGTGGAAACGAGAGTAAGTTTCCGATCGCCCGTAAAGGATCCATCAATGCTCGCGAAGTCGTACGCAACCTGGAGAAGACTGATGACAAGCACCGTGGTCCATTCTCGAGTTGTTGCCGCTTCGCTGGTGTGCGCCGCGCTGCTGTGCGGCATGCAGTCGCCTGTGATGGCGGGTACGGTCTATTGGACAGGTACCGTGAGCACCGCATGGACCGATTCATCCAACTGGGTTGGTAGCGTTCCGCCGTCTGCTGGTGACACCGTGATCCTCAACCAGGGATCTCCCTACACGCCAGTTGTAAGTTCGACAGGCCTTTCGACGACCGGGCAGATCTATCTTGGGGTTACGGGCGGACTCAACGTGTTTCCCGGCGGGGCGCTCTCGCTGACCGATTTCATCACCGGC
>JBJTQP010000005.1:0-2650 GCA_046075685.1 Planctomycetaceae bacterium
CCTGTCCCTGGTCGCCGGCACGGCCATGCTGGCGATCCCCGCCGAGGGCGTGCATGCCATGACCACGTTCATCGGGCTGGTGCTGCTCTTCGAGGCCGCCGCAAAGCTCACCGCCGCCTTCTCGCTGCCCCGGGACTTCCCCTGGGGCTGGGTGCTTGCCGACGGCCTGATCACCGCCGTGCTCGGTGGCATGCTGCTGATGAGCCCCACGCCGCAGTCCGGCGTGTTCCTCGGCACGCTGATCGGCATCAACCTGCTCGCAAGCGGGGCGTCGTTCCTGGGAGCGGGCCTCTGGCTGCGCGAGCAGCTGGGCTGACGCGCCCCGACGACAGCGGGTCTCATACGGACTCCACGTGATCCTCGCGCGTCGGTTCAACGCCGCGGCCGGATTCCGCAGGCTGCAAGCCCGCGGCTACGGGAATCTCAGCAAGGGGCTGCCCATGCCCGAGAGCCGGCGTATGCCGCCACGTGAAGCCACGATGGCGAAGCGATGGCGGCATCCGCGTGAGCGTCGGGCAGGATGCCCGACGCGAACGTCCGGCGACGGGCATGGGCAGCCCCGAGCCTCGCGAACGCGCGAGGCTCTCGTGTGAGCCGTATCAGCCAGCGCTCGGTCCGGCGTCGAAAGCCTCCTTCGACGAGGTGTCGAGGCCTATCGTCATCCGGCACCAGAAGGCCGAGGCGTCGGCCCAGGCCGTCAGCGTCTCGGCCATGACGCGCTCAGCACCTGCTGCGGCGGCCGCCTGAAGGGCGTCCCGCACAAGTCCGGTCGCTACACCGCACCGCCTGGCACTGGGGCTCACCAGCAGGAACGGCAACGACCAGCGACTGCGGCCGCGCACCGCATGCGTGGCCAGGCCAATCGCACCCACACAGCCTCCATCGGCTCGTTCCGCGAGCCACACCCGCACGGCGGATCGCGGCCTGTTCCACCCGAGGCCAGCCGCCGACAGCGATGCCGCAAAGCCCGGCTCCCCGCGGCATGCCGAAACCACGCCCTGCACGGCATGCCAGTCGTCGCGGCCGGCCTCGCGCACCGCCACCCCTGTCGCTGCCGGGAGGCAGGACCATGCTGACGCTCGCAAGACGTGCACGACGACTGCCATGACCGTGCCGATTGTGCCGAAGATGCAGGCCACACGCCGGCTACCACCAACCAGCCTCGCCGCAAACCCGCACCGCACCGGCAAACCCGACCTAGCCTCACTTCAGATTCGATGGCCCCGTCGGCAGGGACTCGGAGCGTGCACATCACCAACTCTGTCACTTCAATGCCATATCAATGGCTGTTTTCTATCATTTTGTGACGTAATCCGATTGCACAGCCTTCATGTCGTGACTATTCTCGTTCACTGATGTCCGGAACTACGCACAATCGCGAACGACGCTCCCGGCTGTTGGATCTGATCCGCATTCGGGGGTTTGCTGCGCTCGAAGAACTCGTGCGGGAGCTGGGCGTGTCGGAATCGACCATCCGACGCGACCTCGACGCACTCGAGGAGCAGGGATCCGCCAAGCGGACGCACGGCGGCGTGCTGTATGCCGGCGGCATGCCCCGACTGGCCGAGTTCGACGAGCGGCAACCGGCCCATTGGGCTGCGAAGCGGGCGATCGCCGCCCGCGCCGCCGAAATCATTGCCGACGGCGAGACCGTGCTCCTCGATGGCGGCACCACCACGTACGAGGTCGCGCGGCTGCTCGTCGGCCGGTCCCTCCAGGTGGTGACCAACAGCCTCCCCGTCGCCAATCTGTTCGCCTCAGAATCGCGGACCGATCTTGTGCTCCTCGGCGGCTACGTCTCGCCGCGCACAGGCGTCTGCCTCGGCCCCTATGCCAACGAGCTGCTCGGCCGGCTGCACGTCACCACGACGGTCCTCTCCGCTGCCGGGATCGCGGACGAGGGCCTGTTCAACGCCCACCTGCTGCTCGCGGAGACCGAGCAGGCCATGCTCAAGGCGGCCGGCCGCGTGATCGTGGTGGCCGACAGCTCGAAGTTCGGCCACAAGAGCCTGACCCTCGTCGCGCCGCTCGCCGAGATCGACGTCTTCGTTTCCGACGAGGGCCTCGATGCCGAATGGCGCCAGCGGATCGCCGCCGCGCCAAGCCAGCTCGTCATCGCTGACATCGCCGACGACGCAGGCACGTCTGACAGCCCGCCGCCGCCGACCCGGCGCCGCCACGCCTGAGCCATTGCCATGCCCATGCTCGCCGCCCCAACCACCGAAATGCCCTCTGGCCTTGACCACGCCGCCGTGGCGAAGATCGTCCGCGAGATCGTCCTCGCCTCGCGGGGCACGCCACCGTCGCAGGCGGCCGTCGTCCCGAAGGCGGAGCCGAAGCTCGTGGTGAGCATTTCTGCCCGCCACTGCCATCTCACCGACGAGCACGTCGTCAAGCTCTTCGGTCCCGGCGCCACGCTCACCCCCATGAAGCCGCTCTACCAGGACGGCTTCTACGCGGCCGAGCAGACGGTGATGCTCGTCGGCCCGAAGCGCAAGATGCTCCCCACCGTCCGCGTGCTCGGGCCCACCCGCAAGGCCTCGCAGGTGGAGCTCGCCTTCACCGACGGGATCTCGCTGGGCATCGACCTGCCGGTGCGGCCCAGCGGCAGGATCGCCGGCACGCCCGGCTGCGTGCTCGTGGGGCCGGC
>JBJTQP010000006.1:0-14049 GCA_046075685.1 Planctomycetaceae bacterium
GCCGAGGTGGTGCGGCAGCGGTTCCGGAGGCGGGCGTATGAGCTCTGACCGCCCCGCCCGCCGGATCCGCTCCGGCCACGCCACGCTCACCGCCCACGGCGAGCCCTGGGTCTGGCTCACCGCGGCCTCGCTCGCCGTCGCGATCGCGATGATCGTCGGCCTGCTCGCCTTCATCGCGATCCGCGGCCTGGCCACCTTCTGGCCGGTGCCGCTCGAGCAGCTCTCGCTGGCCGACGGCCGCAGCGTGCTCGGCGAGGTGACCGACCGCGAGCGGGCCGTGGCGGCCGGGGCCGAGGCTGCCGGTCATCCCGCCCGGCGGCTCGTCCGCACCGGCGACTTCGACGCCACGGGCACCCACTACGAATGGATCGACGACGCGGCGATCGCGAAGACGAGCCGGCCCGAGTGGGCCACGGTCGTGGAGCGGGCCGAGGCGGGGCGTCTGCACGGCGTGCCCGCGCGGCTGCTGCACGGCGAGCAGGTGGTGGCCGAGGGCCCGGACGCCGTGTGGCAGGCCTTCGAGCGGGAGCACCCTGCCGCCCGGTCGCGGGCCCTCCGAGCCCAGCGGATCGACAAGCACGACCGCGGTGAGCTGCAGCGGCGGCTGCGGGCGGCGCGGCTCGCAGTGGTGCAGGCCGGCATCGATCACGGTGCGGCGAGCCTCGCGGTCGCAGCGGCCGAGGCGCGGGAAAAGTCGCTCGCCGACGAGACGGCCCGGCAGGAGAAGACGCTCGACGACGAGACGGCCCGGCTCCGCGATGCCAACGCGGGCTGGGTGGTCGAGTTCGCGACGGCGTCGGGGGGCGTGACGGCCGTGCCGCTCGACGGGATCGTCCGCGCCTGGCAGCCCAATCGGCTCGGTCTCGCGGGCAACCTCGGGATCTACCTCTCCCGCTGGGGTGAGTTTCTCGCCGACGATCCCCGCGAGGCCAACAGCGCCGGCGGCGTGTTCCCCGCGATCTGGGGCACGGTCACGATGACGCTCATCATGGCGCTGTTTGTCGCGCCCTTCGGCGTGCTCGCCGCCCTCTACCTCCGCGAGTACGCGGGCCGCGGCCCGATCACCACGGCCGTGCGCGTGGCCATCAACAACCTCGCCGGCGTGCCGAGCATCGTCTACGGCGCCTTCGGCCTCGGCTTCTTCTGCTACGTGCTCGGCGCCGGGATCGACGACGTGTTCTTCAAGGCCAGCCTCGTGGCCGATGGCCAGCCCACGTTCGGCACCGGCGGCCTGCTCTGGGCATCGCTCACGCTCGCGCTGCTGACGCTGCCGGTGGTGATCGTGGCCACCGAGGAGGCGCTCTCCTCCGTGCCCAACTCGATGCGCGAGGGCTCCTATGCGTGCGGCGCCGGGAAGTGGCAGACGATCCGCCGGATCGTGCTCCCCCGGGCCCTGCCCGGGATCATGACGGGCCTGATCCTGGCGATGGCCCGCGGGGCCGGCGAGGTGGCGCCCCTGATGCTCGTGGGCGTGAAGAAGCTCGCCCTCGAACTGCCGGTGGACGGCACCTTCCCGTTCATTCATCCGGAGCGCGAGTTCATGCACCTCGCCTACCTGATCTACGACGTCGGCTTCCAGAGCCCCAACAGCCAGGCGGCCCGGCCGATGGTGTTCACGATCACGTTCCTGCTGGTGGCGATCATCGCCCTGCTCAACGTGGCCGCGATCTGGATCCGGTCGCGGCTGCGGCGGCGGTTCGTCGCGCAGCAGTTCTGAGGAGCGTGGTGTACGATTCTGCCGTTTCGCCCCGCCGGGGCGCCACCGGAGCCGAAGCCCCCCATGCATGCCGTCGACGAACCGCCGCGGGAAGCCGGGGCGCCACGCGCCGTCGAGCCGCTGCAGGATCGCCTCGCCGCGGTGGCAGCCGGCCGCGAGGTGGAGGCCGAGGTGCACGACGGCGTGCTCGCCGAGCCGCCCGTGCTGGAGGTGGACCGCTTCAACCTCTGGTATGGCACCAAGCAGGCCCTTCACCGGATCACGATGCCGATCCCGCTCAACAAGGTGACGGCACTCGTCGGCCCGAGCGGCTGCGGGAAGTCGACGCTGCTGAGGAGCGTGAACCGGCTCAACGACCTCGTGCAGAGCGTGCGGATCACCGGCGACATGCGGCTCAACGGCGACTCGATCTACGACCCGCGGATGGACGTGATCGAGCTGCGGAAGCGGATGGGCATGGTGTTTCAGAAGCCCAATCCCTTTCCGATGAGCATCTACGAGAACGTCGTCTACTCGCTGCGGATCGACGGCGAGACCAGCCGCGGCGTGCTCGACGAGGTGTGCGAGCGGAGCCTGCGGGGCGCCGCCCTCTGGGACGAGGTCAAGGACCGGCTTCAGGAGAGCGCCCTGGGCATGTCGGGCGGCCAACAGCAGCGGCTCTGCATCGCCCGGGCGATCGCCGCCGAGCCCGAGGTGCTGCTGCTCGACGAACCCTGCTCTGCGCTCGATCCGATCGCCACCGGCAAGATCGAGGACCTGATCCAGGAGCTCCGCGGGCAATACTCCGTGCTGATGGTCACCCACAACATGCAGCAGGCCAGCCGGTCGAGCGACTACACCGCCTTCATGTATCTCGGCCGACTGATCGAGTACGGCGCCACTCCCGACATCTTCACCAAGCCCGTCCTCCGCGAGACGGAGGCCTACGTCACCGGCCGCTTCGGCTGAGCCACTCTCCCGCCATGACCAAGCACATCGAACGCCAGCTCGAAAGCCTCAAGGAGCGGATCCTCCGCCTCGGCACCCTCGTCGAGGAGGCGATCTCGAAGTCGATCACCGCGTTGATCAACCGCGACACCTCCCTCGCCCAGCGGGTGATCGCCAACGACTCCGAGATCGATGCGATGGAGGTCGAGGTCGAGGAGGAGTGCCTCAAGATCCTGGCGCTTTACCAGCCGGTGGCGGCCGACCTGCGGTTCGTGGTGGCGGTGCTGAAGATCAACAACGACCTCGAGCGGATGGGCGACCTGGCCCGCAACATCGCCAAGCGGGTGACGCAGCTCGAAGGGGGCGATCCCTACGACCTGCCTCCCGAGATCCGCACCATGGCGACGCAGGCCCAGGAGATGGTCCGCCAGTGCCTCGACGCGGTGGTGAAGCGGGACCCGACGCTCGCCCGCCAGGTCCGCGAGGAGGACGACATCGTCGACGAGGCCCGCCAGCGGATCCAGCGGCGGGTGCTCCAGGGGATCAAGGACCATCCCGAGAACGTCGAGAACCTGCTGCGGATCAACTCGGTGGCGAAGCACATCGAGCGGATCGCCGACATGGCCACGAACATCGCCGAAGACGTCGTCTACATGGTCGAGGGCGACATCGTCCGCCACCGGGCCGAGGCCTGAATCGGGGCGTCCGATCGCCCCTTTTTCGCCGTTCGCGCTCGCCGCGGCGGCGTGGTACCCTCTTGCGGCCGGGAGAATCCCGGGGCCTTTCGGGAGATGTGCCGATGTTGGGGAGTTCGTTTCGCTGTGCTGTGCTGTCGGCGGTGGCCATGACGGTCTGCGGCATGGCCGGGGCTCGGGCCGAGGATCCGGTGCTCGTGTCGATCACCGGGCCGCTCGAGGGCCGCGTCGGCGAGCGGGCGAGATTCGAGGTCGAGATCGTCAACCGCTCCGGCAGGCCGCTGCAGAATCTGCGCGTGGTCGACTACTTCGACCCGGGGTTTCATCATGAAGCGTCGAAGAGCCCGATCGAGCAGAAGGGGACGGTCGACCTCATGCCTGGCACGGCGCGGCGTCTGACACTCGACTTTCTCCTTGATGCGCCGGGGCGGCAATGCCACCGAGTAGAGATCTTCGATCAGGCGCATGTCCCAGTCGGTGGCGGCACCCACTGCGTGGAGGTGCAGCCGGCCGTCGCCGCCGCTCCCAGGGTGGCAGCGCCGGCGGCAACGGTGCCCGCGCCCGTCAATGCGCCGGCACAGGTGGCCGCGCCCGTCACCGTTCCTGCTGCTGTCGCCGTTCCCGCGCCGGTCGCCGTGCCGGTTCCAGCTCCGCCGCTGACCGCGACGACGGTCACCCCGGCGCCAGTCCCGACGCCCGTGCCGATTCCGCGGGCTGTGCCCCCTGCGGCGGCGCTCGAGCTCGATCTGAGCGGGCCCTCCGAAGCGATCTCAGAGGGCGTTCTGGAGTATGTCGCCATTGTGAAGAACAAGGGGGCTGGCGGGTCGGCTCCCGCAAAGCTCGAGTTTTCCTGGGATGAACACCTCACGCCCCTCGAGGCCTCGGAGGGCTACACCCTGGACTCGTCGAAGGTGGCCTGGAACCTTCCGGGTATCGAGCCTGGGGGGCAGCTCAAGCGGCAGATCAACCTACGGGCGCGGGCCGCCCCCGGCACCTATCGCGACTCTCCGCCGACGCGGTCATGCGTCCGCGGCGTGCTCGGTGGTCCGGGCGAGGCGGTGCTGCTTGCGGACGAGGCATGCGTCTCGATCAGTTCCTCGGTGGTGCGTCCCCGCCTGCGAACGCCTTCCGAGGCCGGGCTGCGGATGTCGCTCGCCGACCTGGATGACCCGGTGCGTCCTGGCGACTCGACCACCCTGGTGTGCACCGTTTCAAACTCCGGTGCCGAATCGACCGGCCGACTCGATCTGGTCGTGATCCTGCCCGATCAGGCGCGGGTGGATTCGGATCGCTCGGCGAGCCGGGTGCGAATCGACGACGCCCGGATCGCCTTCGATCCGATTCAGCCGATTCCGCCGGGCGGTCAACGATCGTTTGAAATCACCTATCGGCTGCCGGCAGGCGGCAGCGGTCGAGCATCGGCGATCCTCTCGAGCACCGATCTCGACGGCACGCTCGAACGAAACTGCCAGACGAGTTTCCTCGAACCGTGATCCCAGGCCCGCCCGCCCCGCGTGGTGCGGTTCGGACGATTTGACCGGCTGGGCCGACCGTACGGCCGGGTATCAACCGCCGGTTCACATCCTGTCGATCTCCGAGCGGGAGGCAGGCATGCTGGTTGTCACGGCAAACTGGGCCGTCGGAGACGGAACGCTCGTGCCCTCGGGGGTTCGGCGACACGTCGCCATCCCCGCCGCCATCCATGGCGCGGTTCATCGAGCAGGCGTCAGATCTGACGGGACGTATCGTCCCGTCGACCACGTCGACGTGGTGCTGGCGGGTGACACGTTCGACTGGCTCGTGTCGGCCGAATGGCTGGGCCGGGCCAAGCCCTGGCACGGCCGGGAGGCACGCGACGAATGGACGCGGGTGGTGCGGCATTCCGTGCTGGCGGCCCGGAGGTTGCTGGCACCACTGGTGCGTTGGGTGAGGCATGGTCTGGAGGTGCCCAGCGCCGTGCGCGGGCGACCCGGCCGCACATCGGTCGTCGTGCCCGTACGGCTCACGCTGCTCGCCGGGGATCGCGATGCGGCGCTCGAGCGGCATCTGGACAGGGGGCCGCGCGGTTGGAGCCCCACGGTCGGCACCCGTTGGGACGACGGCCGAGTGGCGATCCGGCACGGGCACGACCTCGATCCCGCGTGCCGCCACGCACTCGGGGGCCCGGCCGACACCGGCCGCCGTCCGACGCTGGCGGAGAGCATTGCGGTGGATCTGGTGGGCCGCTTCGCGGCACTCGCCCCCCAGGCAGACCCTGCGTGGCGGGGCCTGGCGCGGCGGCTTGCCGTTGTGGGGCCGGCGGATCTGCCCACCGCGGTCGGCGCGTGGGTTGAATCGACGCGCAGTCGTGGAGACGACACGGGTGTCGTCGACGTCCTAAACGGCTGGCGGCGGTGCGTGGAGGCGTGGTGGCACGAGGCCCGACGGGCCGTGCCGGCGTGCGAAGTCGAGTTTGACGCCGTCGATGCCGTCGCCAAGGCGTTGGAGACGGCCGCCCGCGGCGATTCGGCGTCCGATGCCGGTGTCGCATCACTCCGTCCACCGGTGCCACGCGGGTCGCCCGGCACGGTGCTTGGCCATCCGCGGGGCCCGGAGTCTGCGTCGGGGGTGATCTGTCTCGGGGGCGACGCCGCTGCAGCGCCGCTCGGCCCCGCACCGGTTGTCGCCTGCATCGAATCGGGCGGCTGGCCACGCTGGCAGTCGATCGTGCCGGCCCCCGATCACGAGGCGGTGGTGGCGATTCGAACCGCCGCCCAGCCGGTGATGCCCGGCGTGCGCATCGTCGATGCGGCATGATCGAAGACAGCCGTTCAACCGCCGGGGCCATGCCGACTGTCGTGCAGATTGCTGCGATTACCACGACCTTCGCTTCCCGGAAGCAGGCCGAAGACTGCGGCCGGCGGCTGGTCGACGGCCGGCTCGCCGCGTGCGTGCAGGTGGAGGGTCCGATGACGAGCGTGTATCGCTGGCAGGGCTCCACCGAGACCGCAACGGAGTGGCGGTGCACCTGCAAGACATCCGTGGAACGCCAGGCGTCCTGTGTCGCCGCAATCATCGCCGACCACGGGTACGCAATCCCGCAGATCACCGTTGCGGAACTCGCGTGTTCGGCATCCTATGCCGCATGGGTTCGCGAGAGCGTCACCTGTGCATGAAGCGACAGGTCTCCCCCGCGATGCAGTCTCCCCTCTATGCCTTTGAAATCACCCTGCAGGCCCGGCCGCCCGAAGCGGCTGTGGGCCCTGCGTTCACCGATGCCTGGGGAATCTGGCCGACGCTCGCTGTGCCCCGGGAGGTTCTTTCGGCACCCCTGCGGATCGGCTTCGATGAGGCCATCGCCAGGCTGTCTGCGGTTGAGCGGCTCTATGCCGAGCCAGACGGTTCGTTCGTGTGGGCATGCTCGCGGGGCAGCGGAGCCTCGCCCGGCGGATGGTGGCAGGTCGACGGCAACGTCTCGGATCGCGAGGGCCGGGTGCTGCTGGTCGATCTCAAGGGGAGTTGTCCGGCGGAGGAGTTCGACAGGCTGCTCCGCCTGGTGGGCTGGCCCGAGCAGCCGTTGATGATGCAACTGGTGCGGTCGGCGGTGTTCGTGGACGAGCCGACGTTTCGCCGTCATGCCCTGACCCGGGGGCTTGCAGGGGACGCGGCGACCCTGCGGCCCGGCTGAGGGACGGTCGTGGCGGTTGTGCCGGGCCGGTGGGCGGGCTCGTGCCCGCGAGGCTGCGTTGAGACGATACGTTCCGTGAGCCTGGAACACTGCCGGGCAGCAAGGGGAATCCTCGAGGTGTCATCCATGCTCCGCGACTCCGTGGGTGCGTATCGTCCTGGTCAGGCCGTGCAGCGGCTGGCCTTGGGCGTCGCAGGTCTCTTTTTCCTCTCGGCCGCGTGTCCGGCGGGCGATCATCCGGAACTCGCGCGGGCGTACGGCAGCGGCGTGCACTCCTATTTCGCCGGCGACTACCAGCGGGCGTACGAGGATCTTTCTCAGGCTGTCGACGGCGGCACGCATGATCCACGGGTCTGGTATTACCGCGGGCTCGCCGCCCTCAAGCTCAATCGCACGGACGAGGCCGAAGCGGACTTCACCGAAGGGGCGCGTCGCGAGCGGGATGGCAGCGGCAGCTGGCCCGTGGCCCGTTCCTTGGAGCGGGTGCAGGGATGTGATCGGCTCAGGCTCGAGCGGCATCGCACGCGGGCGGGTGTCGCGGCACTGCAGCAGGATCACGAACGGGTGAGGCTCCGGTATCTGGACGTGGAGCGTCAACGTCCAGACGTCATGCGGACGCGGGTGCCGATCAACCGGAGCGAGGTTGATCCCACAAACCAGTTCCCACAGCGAGAGGCCGGGGATCTACCCCCGCCGACCGAGTCGGTACCATCCGAGGAGCCGCCGATTCCGGAGTTGCCGAGCGAGCCCGTAGACGCGCTTTCTCGCTGAGGCGTCAACCACCGGGCCAGATGGCACTCGTCGCGAGAGCCAGCCAGCCTGCGATGAGGAGCACGCCGCCGATCGGCACGACGCCGCCCAGAGGCGTCATGCCCGTGACTGCCAGCAGCTGAAGGCAGCCGCTGAAGATGAGCGTGCCGGCCAGGAAGCACCAGGCAGCGGTTCTGAGTCGAGCGTTGGTGGGAAAGTCAGTCGCGCGTTGCGCGACTGCCAGAAGCGCCACCGCGTGGTACATCGCGTAGCGAGCCCCCGTCTCCCAGGTGGCCGCATGGCCGGACGCGGCGAGTGACTCACGCAGGAAGTGGGCCCCAAAGGCACCCCCTGCGACCGAGAGCCCGCCGAGCACGGCTCCGGCGATCGTCGCAAACCGTGAGAGGTCGGTCACGGCTGCCCCTGGCCCATGAGCTTCTCTTCCTCTTCCTCCTGAATGATGATCCGCGGAGTCACCATCAGCATCAGGCTGTCCGTCGTCCTGCCCAGCCCGACGTTCTTGAAGAGCCGGTTGATGTAGGGAATCTTCGAGAGGATCGGGACACCGAACTCGTTGCGTCCCTCGCGAAGCCGCTTGATTCCGCCCAGCAGCACGGTGCCGCCGTCGGGGACGCTCACCGTGGTCGTGACCGTGGTGAACAGAAACTCCGGAAGTTGGATCGTGGTGCCTGCCGACTGCGTCTCCAGTTCGCCGCTGGAGGCGACGCCGTTGGTCAGCCCCACGAGGCCGTCGGCGCCCGGCACTTTCACGTCGGCGCCGCTCTTCTCGTCGCTTGTCTTCGACTTGGTCGATCGCGACCCCTCGAACTGGAACTGCTCCACCTTGCCGATCTGCGAGAAGAAGGGCACGAGCGTGAGCCGCACGAACCGTCTGTCGTTCGACACGACTGCCTGCACGTTCACGGCCGTCCCCTCGTTGAGCACCGTGATCACCGGTTGCTGTGCGGCCGCGAAGTCGCCCACGACCGGAATGACGGCCGTCACGAACGGCCGCTGGCGGGTGTCGGACACGAACGCCTGCTGGCCGTTGAACAGCGTGACCTTGGGCGCCTGCATCACGTTGGATCGGGTGTTTCCCTGGGCCGCCTGGATCAGGAAGTAGGCTTCGATGTCCGAGAGGATGGCGAAGCCGAAGTTGGCAGCGCTGGTGGTCGGATCCGGCATCCCGGGAAACACGGGCACCTGGGCGGCACCGTAACTGTTCTGCCGAAAGGGGATGGAGAAGAAACTGCGGCCTGCTCCCGTCGTGCCCGCGGTGCCGAGGCCGCCCTGACCGAGTCCGGTCGTCTGGCCGCCGCCCAGGCTCGTGCTGCCCAGGGCCACGCCCGGGTTGCCCGTGTTGTCGAGGCCGATCGTCTGCGACCGGCCTCCCGGGATGGCGTTGATGCCCTCGGCGAAGGGCGAGATCGAGCTGTTGTTCTGCGTCGGGATCGCCGTCATGTTCAGCGGCTGATTGACGTTCGTCTGGATGTTGAAATCGAAGTCGACACCGATGCGCTCGAAGAACGTGTCGGCCAGCGTGATGAAGCGCACCTCGATCGTCACCTGCAAGTCCTGCAGGCGGCGGAGCTGCGCGAGCAGGTTCTCGATCTCCTCATGAACCTCCTGGGTCTGGCTGACGACGAGGCTGAGGCTCGTGTCGAACATCTTGACGGTGCCGTTGCCGCCGACATCCGACCAGGTGGTGGGCTGCACCGTCTGCGTGATCAGGTCGATAAGCGATTGGAAGTCGCGCTGCACGCCGCCCTGCGCCGGCGGCCCGAACGGGATTGACGGGACGGATCCGGTCGTCGGCGGCCCGCCGCCGAATCCGATCTGCGCGAGTGATCCGGCGTCCATGGCCGAGGTGTCGCCGGCCCGCGGTCCGCCGATGCCGGCGGGAGGCGGGCCGACCTGGACGGCCAGATTGTTCCGTGACGCCACCTGGGAGTAGCCGTCGCGAAGGGCCCCGGTGATTCCGAGCCCGTCTGATGAGAAGTTCGGGATCGGCAGCACGAGGTCGGCGACTGGATAGGTGACGGCGTACACCTCGCCCTTCACCAGCCGTGGGCTCGTGACCTTGAGCACTTCGTCCTTGACCACGTAGCCGAGGTGCAGCGGCTCCAGCAGCAGTTTGAGGGCGCTCTTCAGGGAGATCGGCTGGTCGAGCGAGAGCGTCACGGGGGTGTCGCTCCGCACCTCCTCCTGCTCGAGCCCCACGACGTCGACGTGGATGGACACCCCGGCCTGTTTCCCCAGCGCGTCGACCACCATCGCCAGCGGCTGATCCCGATAGGAAGGCTTGACCGGGGAGTCGAGCCTGCGGTTGATCTCCCGCTCGGCGGCGGTTGTGCGGGAGCGGCCCTCGGCAAGCCGCTGGGCCCGCGACTTGGTGAGATCCTGCCAGTCCTTGGTGTCGGGGAAGGCGATCGGGCCGGCGAATGGCGCCGCCGAGGCCTCGACGTCGTCGGCGACGTCGAGGAATCCCGCCTGCCGCTCTCCCTCGATCGACCGCTGCGCATCGAGGCGGCGGATGGTCCGGCTCTGCGAGAGCAGTTGCCGCACCACCGTATTGTCCGGGGCCAGTTGGCCCGCCTTCTTCGCAACCGCCTCCGCTTCGGCAAACCGCCGTTGCTCGATCAGCGCGTTGTATTCCTCAACCAGCATGGCGATTCGTTGGTCGACCTCGACCTTCTGGGCCCGCTCGCGATCGACCTGGGCCTCCACCTGATCGGCCCGCTTCTCGAGCGACAGTTCCGCCCGCCGCTTGCCGGACGCCTCCTCGATGTCGCGCCGTGTTCGTTCGATGCGCCTCAGCAACTGGTCCCGGGTGTCATCGGGCAGTGGTTGAGCGGTGAGTCCTGCTGCCGTGGTGTCGAGCAGGTCCATGGCTTCCGCAGGCGATTTTTGCGAGAGCCGCTTGGCCTCGAGTTGCTTGGCGGCCACCTCGGCGGAGATGCGGGCCACGAGCAGGCCATCGGCCGCCGCATCGGCTGCCGCGGTCACCGGCGCCGGGCGGGATTCACCCGGCCGCGTCGTGCCGCCCGTACGGGCCGCCTGGTCGATCGCCTGTTCGATGACGCGTCGCGCCGCCTGCGCGTCCGAGGGCGGGGGCAACTCCTCGGCGAAACCAGGCCCACTGATCCACGCCAGTGCCAGCGCGGCGACGACGCGGCCTGGGAAGGCCGGCCGCTGCCGGCAATGGCCGGACAGAAGTCGCGTGGGAGCGAAGCGTGGCATACGCGGATTCCTTGTGCGGGAAACGATCCGTGGGGCGGGAGAAGTACCCGCCTGCCGCGTTGCGGGTCAAGGCCACGTCCAGCCTGGGAAGCCGGGCAAACAAGGCCGTTTTTGCCGACCGCGGGGCCGCGGCTTCAGGCCTGATCGCCGCGGTCGACGGCGGCCGCCTCGGGAGACTGCCTCCGCAGGATCGCCTTCTCGACCGTGTCGAGCAGCTGATCGATGCGAAAGGGCTTGAAGAGCACCAGGTCGATGCCCGCCTGGCGGGCCTTCACGATCGAGTGGCCGGGATCGTACCCGAAGCCGGTCATCAGGATCAGCGGTACGGGATCGATGATCTCGCGGAGCCGGAGCAGGAGCTGGTAGCCGCTCATGTCGGGGAGTCGGATGTCGGCAATGATCGCGTCATAGCACTCCCCGCGGCAGGCCCGGACCATGGACGCGGCTTCCGCCCCGTCGCGGGCCGTCTCCACCGTGCAGCCCGAGCGTTCGAGCAGGGCGTGGGCTGCGTGCCGCACCTGCTCGTCCGAGTCCACGACCAGGATCCTCGCGGAGGCAAGCGGCCGGCGTTGGGATCCCAGGCGGCGCTGGGAATGAGCCGCCGTCGGAGCCATGCGCTCGCCGACCTTCTGGATCACCTGCTTGATGTCGCGGGCGTTGCGCAGGATTCGCTGCAGCCGGGCGACGACGTCGGCGTCGTGGCCGATGTATTTCTCCATCACGCCCACGGCGTCGTTGAGGATGTCGTCCACCGGCAACGCGACGGCCCCGTGGATCGCCTCGATGCTCTCAGCGGCCGTCGTCGCCTTCTCCGCCACGAGGAGCTCGAGCGTGTTGAGGGCCGCGGCCACGTCCCGCGAGAAAATCTCGAGAAACTGCAGGTCGGTCGCGTCGAAGCCGCCCGGCTCAGGACTCTCCACGTTGAAGGTGCCGATCACCTGGTCGTGGAGCATCAGCGGCACCGTGATCGAGCTCTTCGCGCCCTTGCATCCTTCGAGGTACAGCGGATCCTTCGTCGTGTCGCTGCACCAGTAAGGATGACCCGTGGAGGCCACGTAGCCGGTCACGCCGTTGTGCTCCGGCTTCGCATACAGGATCCGGGCCTCGGCCTCGGGCTGCATACCCTCCGCCAGCAAGGGCTCCAGCCTGCCCGTCTGGCTGTCGAGGAGGCGGATCTCGAGCACGTCGAACTTCAGCAGATCCTTCGAATAGTGGATGATGTCGCTCTTCAGCAGTTCGATCCGCTCGTCGACCGTCATGTCGGCCAGTTCGGCGGGCGAGAGGTCGGCGAGCGTCTGCCCGGCGGCATGAATGGCGGCCCGCTTCTGCTGCTCGAGGATGGTCTGAGTGACATCGCGGACCGTCGCCACGATTCTCGGTCCAGCGACCACATCCTCCGGGCTGAAGGCGGCCGACGCGTGGACGGCGAAATAGCGATTCGCCACGGTCTTGAGGATCGCGGCCTGCGGCCGGCCGTGAAGCAGAGACTCGTGGAAGCCATCCACCTCGGTCGGCCGATGCGCGGCGTCCCAGCCCGTCAGAATCTCGAGAAACGCGACGCCGCGGAGGTCCTCTCGACCGCACCACGTTGCCAGCCGCGCGTTGGCCCAGACGACGCAGCCCGAACCGTCGAGCACCGCGACACCGTCCGGAAGGTGCTCGATGACGTCGCGGGCCCGCCGCCCGTTGACGGCTGGATCGGGGGAATCGCCATCAGACTGCGTCACCAGCCGCCCTCCGTGAGCGAAACACACGCGATTCAGAGTATAAAAGCAGTCGCGAGTGCCGCCAAATCGACCAGCACCGTTGTCGGACAGCGCGTCATTCCTATACTCCCTCGGGTCGACGAGCTGCCGGCGGCGCACCAGCGTCGGCTGGCTCCGAGTTTCCCGCGGTGCAGCCGCCCTCCGAGGTCGATCGTGAGCGAGCCCACCCCGTCGTTTCTGGAACGGCATCAGTTCCTGATCTACCGCCTCTTTTCCCTTGCGGGGCTCGTCCCGGTGGGAGCCTTTCTGGTGGTGCATCTGCTCACCAATGCCTCGATCCTCGCCGGAGACGACGGTCGCACGTTCCAGTCCCGGGTCGACATGATTCATTCGCTCGGGCCGCTGCTCGTGCCCGTTGAGTGGGCGTTCATCTTCCTGCCCATGCTTTTTCACGCCGCCGTGGGCTTCGTGATCATCGCGAACGGCCTGCCGAACGTCGGCTCGTATCCATATGTGGGCAACGTGCGGTATACGTTGCAGCGAGTCACGGGCATGATCGCCTTCGCGTTCATCATCTGGCACATCTGGCAGCTCCACTGGCTCGGTCGACCGTTCGGAGGCGGACGGTTCGATCCGCATCACGCCGCGAGCACGGCAGGGGAGGCCGTGGGTCAAACCCTGGCGTCGATCGCATACGTGATCGGCGTTCTGGCCACGGTGTTTCATTTTGCCAACGGGCTCTGGACGCTGGGCATCACATGGGGGCTGTGGACGAGCCCCGCCGCCATGCGACGGGCCAACGTGGTCAGCATCGTCGTCGGCCTGGGCCTCGCAGCGGCCGGTCTCGGGGCGCTCGGCGGGTTCCGTGCACTCGACGTCTCCAAGGCGAAACAGGCCGAGATCTGGTCCGAGAAGCAGAAGCGGGCCCTGTCGGTGCCCGGCGGAGCGGTCGCTCCCACACCGATTCCAACCACCACCCACTGAACCACCAGCAGGATTCACTCCATGGCCAACTCAAGGGTGCTCGTCGTCGGCGGCGGGCTGGCCGGCCTCGCGGCCACCATGCGGCTCGCGGAACTCGGGGTCGACGTCGATCTCGTGAGCCTCGTGCCCGTCAAGCGGTCGCACAGCGTCTGTGCCCAGGGAGGCATCAACAGCGTCAATGCCCTGACGCGGCAGCAGGGCGACAGCGAGTGGAAGCACTTCGACGACACGGTCTACGGCGGCGATTTCCTGCAGCACCAGCCCCCCGTCAAGGAGATGGCCGACTGGGGCCCGAGGATCATCGATCTGATGGATCGCCTCGGGGTGCCGTTCAACCGCACGTCGGAGGGCTTCCGCGACCAG
>JBJTQP010000007.1:0-2749 GCA_046075685.1 Planctomycetaceae bacterium
GAGCAGACCCGTCGCCTGATCGAACTGCAGCGACTGGCCGCTCGCCGTGCCGCTCGTCCACAGGTCGCCGGTGCGGCTGAACGACATCGCGGTGTACGCCGAACCCACGCTGGTGACCGACGCGAGGTTGCCCGAGAACGCGGTGAAGCTCGGGAACAGGTTCAGCGTCGAGCCGTCAGTCAGCGCCTGCGAGATGTCGAGCACGAGCGTGCCGCCATAGGCCAGGCTGCCGTTGACGGCCACCTGGTCGTACTGGCCGGCCGACGTGCCGGTGATCTCGAACCGGGTGGTGCTTGCGGCATCGAGCGTCAGCGAGCCGATCGTCAGCCTGCCGGGAGCCCCGCCGGGGGCGAGGGTGCCGCCCACCACCGACACACCGCCCAGGATCGAGCCCGAACCGCCGAGCAGGCCTGCCGCCGAGACGGTGACGGCCGTAACGCCGAGGGATCCGTCGACGAGGAGCGAACCGCCGCTGACCGTGGTCGGCCCTGTGTAGGAACTCGTGCCGGTGAGCAGGTAGATGCCGGTGCCAACCTTCGTGAGGCCGCCGAGCCCGCTGACGACCCCATCGAACGTGGATGAGACGTCTCCGACGCCCACGGTCAGCATGCCGGTGCCGGTGGAGACGGTCCCGAGCCCGGTCAGCGCCCCCAGCGATTGACTGTTTCCAGCGAGGTCGAGCACGCCGCCGGCGGCGATGGCCACCGCGTTGCCGGAGGAAAGGCGATTCGCCCCGCCGTCGAGCCGCAGGGTGCCGGCCGAGACGGTGGTGGGCCCGGTGAAGGAGTTCGCTCCGGCCAGCACGAGCGTGCCGCCGCCAGCCTTCACCAGCGCCCCGGCCCCTGAGATCGGCGAGGCCGCGTTCACCGTGATCGTGCGGCCGGCATCGGCGAGGAACGTGCCCGTGCCCGACGACAGCGTCAGCGGCAGCGTGTCGATCGTGAGATCGCTTCCCGCCAGGTTTGCGATCGTGCCGCCCGTCCACAGGAACGCCGTGTTCACCACCACCGTGTTCGTGCCGGTCTGGGCGCCGCGGGCGATGCTCCCCGCCCGCAGCATGCCGGCCGAGAGCGCGATCGTGCCCGAGACCGTCTTCGTGGCGCTGCCCGTGCCCGTGAACGTGTTCTCGGCCACATAGATGTTCGTGGCCGTCACCACCGCCCCCGGGTCGGCGATCGCCAGCGTGCCCAGGCCGCTGAAGGCGCCGCTGACGCCGTTGGTGGCTGAACCGCCCGTCATCCGGCCCACCGTGATCGAACCCGTGGTGAGGGTGCCCACCCCCATCGTGAAGGTCGACCGCATGCTGCCCCCGCGGCCGGCACCACTGCAGTTGGCCTGGCCGATCACGAGCCAGTCCACCGCCGCGTCGGTCGTGCCGGCGGAGAGATCGACGGTGGAGGTGAAGGACTTCTTCGAGGCCGAGCTGAACTGGCCGAGCGAGCCGACGAGCCATGTGCCCGCGGGGCCGCTGCCGTCGGTGCCGCGGAGCACGAGCGTCGGTGACGTGGTGCCCGGGGCGAACTGGAGCAGCGAGTCGGCACGGCTCGCGCTCATCTGCACGTAGCTCGTGCGGATGTCGTTCGTCTGGCCCAGGAAGAGCTGGGCGGTGCCGCCGTCATTGTTGCCGCCGAGATCACCGACACCCAGCGTGCCCGATACGATCGTGTTCACCGTCGCCAGCGTGAGCGAGGACACGCCAGGAGCGCCACTCTGGTTGTTGCCTCCCTTGAGGCCCACGCGGACGATTCCATCCGGCACGGTGTAGGAGAAGTTCGCGATCCCGGCGAGCGAAACCACCGCCCGCTGGCCAGCCGCCGTCGTGCCGCCGGGGCCGACCTCGAGGTTGCCCGGCCCCGTGAGCACCAGCGACCCGCCCGAGCCGGTGACCGCCATGTTCGTATAGGCGCCACCATTGGCGGTGGTCATGGTCGCCAGAGTCTGCGTCGTGGAACCGATGTCGAAGGTCGCGTCGCTGCCGCCGAGCGACAGCGTGCCGGTGGCCGCCAGCTGATTCGACGCCGCCACCCGGAGGGTGCCGCCGTTGACCGCCGTCGTGCCCAGATAGGCCTGCGTGGCCGTGAGCAGCATCGTGGCCGTGCCCGTCTTCGTGAACCCGCCGGCCCCGCTGATCACGCCGTCGTAGGTCGTGCTCTGGCCGTTGCTGCCCGCCGCGAGCACGTTGCCGCCCACGTCGATGCTGCGCGAGCCCTGCAGGCCGCCCACGGAGTAGGTGCTGCCGGAGAGGGAGAGAGAGAGCGTACCCGAGTCGGCGGCGTTCATGTCGAGCGTCGAGCCGGCCAGGGCGGAGGTGCTCGCCAGGGCCAGCGTGCCGCCGACGATCCGCGTCGCCCCGGTGAACGAGCCCGAACCCGAGAGCGAGAGCGTGCCGGCGCCGAGCTTCGTGAGCGTGTTGCCGGCTCCGGCGAGGCCGGTGGCACACGCCACGTTCTGCCCATTCGTATCGATCACGAAGGCTTGCCCGCTCCCCGTGAAGATTCGCGCCGAGTAGTCGACCGTGTTGGCGGCCGAGTACTGGAGTGCTCCGCCGACGAACGAGATCGTGCCGGACGACGCGAGCGCATCGGCCGAGCCCAGGGCCACGGTGCCGCCGGCCAGCACGGTGCCGCCCGTATAGCTGCTCGATCCGGTGAGCGTGAGCGTGCCTGCTCCGGCCTTTCGCAGGCCACCGGCTCCGGAGACCGCACCGGCATAGGTGGAGGCGTCGGCGCGATTGAACGAGAGCGTGGTG
>JBJTQP010000008.1:0-18988 GCA_046075685.1 Planctomycetaceae bacterium
GCTGCGGTGGTAGTCGCCGTGGTAGCCGGTGAACACCTGCGTCTTGTGCGCCAGCCGGCGAAACGCCGCCGAGTGCACGATCCGGTCGCGGTCCCGCTGATAGGGGCTGCGGAACTGGTGAGGCGGCTCGGGATGAACGCGTCCGGCCGAGTCGACGGCATGCATCGCCCAGGGCGCGAGCAGCAAGCTCTCGCGGGTTCGCCAGTCGGGCTGGCTCCAGCCGGATTCGGCGGCGGCGTCGGTCACGATCCGTCCTCCACGGCGGCTGCCCGCAGCTGCTCCCAGAGCGCGTCGAGCGCCTGCGGCAGCACCCGCGTGCCGGCCACGACGGGCATGAAGTTCACGTCGCCGGGCCAGCGCGGCACGACATGCCAGTGGAGATGGCCGGGAACCCCCGCCCCGGCGACGGCCCCGAGGTTGAGGCCGACGTTGAAACCGTGGGCCTGCATCGCCCGGGTCATCCGCCGGCACCAGGCGGCGATCCGCAGCTGCAGGTCGAGGACCACGCCGTCGCCGAGGTCGTCGAGGCCGGCGACGTGATCGAGCGGGGCGACGAGCAGGTGCCCATTGGAATAGGGATAGCGGTTGGTGACCACCACCGAGAGCGGCGTCCGCTCCACGACGCCGAGCACCCGGTCGTGACGGGGATCGCCGGCCGCCGCCCGGCAGAGGAAGCAGCCGTGATCGGCGGCAGGTCGCCAGGCGGGTGCGCCCACGTCGGGCTCGGCGGCGGTGTCGCCCTGCACGTAGCCGAGCCGCCAGGGTGCCCAGAGCCGGTCGTTGTCCATGATGGCAGTGTACCGTCGATTCCGGCGTTCAGCGGCGGCCGCGGCTTCCGTATGATGGCCCCGGGCGTCCGGCGCGAGGCACGCGGTGCGGTGGCGAGGTGGTCGTGGAGTTCAAGGTCGCACTCGACGTCTTCTCCGGCCCGATGGATCTGCTGCTCTACCTGGTCAAGAAGCACGAGGTGGACGTCACCGAGGTGCCGATCGCCGCGATCGCCGCCGAGTTCGTGGCCTACCTCGACGTGCTCGAGGGCCTCGCGATCGAGCAGGTGGGGGAGTTCGTGGATCTGGCCAGCGTGCTGCTCGAGATCAAGGCCCGGGCGCTCGTGCCGCGGCCCGAGGAGACGGAGGAGCCGGTCGAGCTGGTCCGCGAGGACCTCGTGCAGCGGCTGCTGGAGTACAAGCAGTATCGCGACGCCGCCACGATGCTCGAAGACCGGGCCCGGCAGTGGGAGCTGCGGTTCGCGCGGCAGCCGGTCGATGAGCACGCCGGGCGGCCGGGGCCGGCCGAGGTGGCGATCGCCGACGCCCACGTGTGGGACCTCGTCGGCGCGATGACGCGGGTGATGGCGAAGCGGGAGAAGCGGCGGCCCCGGCAGATCGTCCACGACGACACGCCGATCGAGACGCATGCCGCCCGGATCGAGGCGCTCGTGGCGGAACGGGGCAGGGTGGCGTTCACGAGCCTCTTCGATGACGATATGCCCCGGTCGCGGATCGTCGGCATGTTCCTCGCGGCGCTGGAGCTCGTCCGCCGCGGCCGGCTCGCGACCCGCCAGGAGCGGCTGTTCGACGAGATCTGGCTCGAGCCGGCTCCGCCGCGGCCCCCCCTCACCGCCCGCCTCCCCGAAACCGCATGATCGACAACTCCCCGTTTCGCACGCTCGTCCACAAGGGGCTCACCGTCGAGGGCTATTCGCGGGCGGCCGTGCAGAGCTGCTGGCGGATCCCGGAACTCAAGCTCGGTTTCGACCTCGGCTCCCAGCCGTGGGGATTCATGGCGACGGCCACGTGGTTCGTCACCCACACGCATCTCGACCACATTGCGGCGCTGCCCGTCTACGTGGCTCGGCGGCGGATGATGAAGATGGATCCGCCCACCATCTACCTGCCCGAGACGGCGATCGAGCCGGTCGAGCGGCTGTTGCGTGCGGTCTCCCGGCTCGACCGGGGCCGGCTGCCCTGCCGACTGCTCGCCGCGCGGCCGGGCGACGAGATCGAACTCTCGCGGGAGCACGTGGTCACGGTTTCGTCCACCTGCCACACCATCCCGAGCGTCGGGTACGTGGTGTGGGACCGACGCCGCAAGCTCAAGCACGAGTATCAGGGCCTGCCCGGCGAGAAGATCCGCGACCTGCGGCTCTCCGGTGTGGACGTGACGCAGGAGATCCGGGCGCCGCTGGTGGCCTATCTGGGCGACAGCTCGCCGGAGGGCCTCGACCGCTGCCCGGCGATGTTCGAGGCGATGATCCTGATCACCGAACTGACGTTCGTGGCCCACTCCCACCGCAAGGAGAAGATCCACAAGTTCGGGCACATGCATCTCGACGACCTGCTCGCCCGCCGCGAGCGGTTTCGCAACGAGGTGGTGATCGCCACCCACTTCTCGACGCGGTATACCGACGACCGCATCCGCCGCATCCTGGCCAAGAAGATCCCCGACATGCTCGACGGCCGGCTGCACGTGTGGCTCTGACGCGACCGCCAGGCCTCCGCGGCCGCCAGGCAAGCCGGTCGACGCCGAAGCCCGGGCCGCGGGCGTCGGGGAACTCCCCGGGCGTGCTGCCATACTGGGGGCTCGTCCCGTCGGGCTTCCAGGGCAGCATGTCCACGCTCACGCCGCGCCACGCCTACATCCACGTGCCGTTCTGCCGGCATCGCTGCGGCTACTGCGACTTCACCCTCGTGGCCGGACGCGACGACCTCGTCGACCGCTACCTGGCGGCGATCGCGGCGGAGCTCGAGCGGCTGGCGGCGCCCCTCGAACTCGACACGCTCTATCTCGGCGGTGGCACGCCGTCGCACCTCGGGCCCGCGGGCCTCGAACGGCTATTCGGCGTCCTCGACCGGCGGCTGCGGCCCGGGGCCGCAGCGGAGGTGTCGCTGGAGGCCAATCCGCTCGACGTCACGCCGTCGTTCGTGGCGGCGGCCACGCGGCTGCGGGTGACCCGCGTGAGCCTCGGCGGCCAGTCGCTCGACGCCGTGACGCTTCGCACGCTCGATCGGGATCATGGCCCCGACGACGTCCGCCGCGCCGTCGAACTCCTGCTGGCGGCCGGCTTCACGGTGAGCCTCGACCTGATGACCGCCGCGCCGGGGCAGACTCGCGCCGCAGTCGAGGCCGATCTCGCTGCGGCCGCGGCCCTCGGCGTGCAACACGTGTCGGTGTACTGCCTGACATGGGAGAAGGGCACCGCATTCGCCGCCCGCAGGGCCCGGGGCCTGCTGGCGGCTGTCGACGAGGGCCTGGAGCGGCAGATGTTCGAGGCGGCGATCGACGGGCTGGAAGCGGCGGGCTTCGAGCACTACGAGGTCTCGAACTTCGCCCGGCCCGGGGGCCGCTGCCGCCACAACGAGGCATATTGGGACTGTCGGCCATGGGAGGCCTTCGGCCCCGGCGCAGCCCGCTTCGACGGCCGCACGCGGACGACCAACCATCGGTCCACGACCACCTGGATCAGCCGGGTGCTCGCGGGTGCCGACGCCACCGGCGACGTCGATGCGATGACCGCCGAGGAGGCCGCCCGGGAACGAATCGTGGTGGGCCTCCGCCGCCGCGAGGGGCTCTGTCGCCGGGCGTTTCGCGTTGCCAGCGGCTTCGACCTCGACGACCTGATCGCAGCACCGCTGCGTGGCTGGGTCGACGCGGGCTTGGCCACGGACGAGGGCGACCGCGTCAGGCTCACCCGTGCCGGCCTGCTCGTGTCCGACGCGCTCTGGGCCGACGTGCTCGTGCCGTGACCGCCGGGCGGAGCGAAAGCCGGGCCATGGATGGCCGGCGTCGCGACCACGGCTGTCCTTCAGCCCCGCTGAAGGGCAGCCGTGAGATCAAGTATCGCCTTCTTGCCATCCGCGAAGTACATCAGCGTGTTGTCAGCCGCGAACAGCGGATTGGGAATCCCGGCGAATCCCGGCGACAGCGACCGCTTCACGACGACCACGGTTCGCGCCTTGTCGACGTCGAGGATCGGCATCCCCGCGATCGGGCTCGTGGGGTCGGTGCGGGCCGCGGGATTCACCACGTCGTTGGCACCGATCACGATCGCGACGTCGGTCTCCGGGAAGGTGGGATTGATGTCGTCCATCTCCCGGAGTTTCTCGTAGGGGATGTCGGCCTCGGCGAGGAGCACGTTCATGTGGCCCGGCATGCGGCCGGCGACCGGATGGATGGCGTACTCGACCGTGGCCCCCCGCTTCTCCAGGGCGTTGGCCAGTTCCCGCACGGCGTGCTGGGCCTGGGCCACGGCGAGCCCGTAGCCGGGCACGATCACCACGCGGTCGGCTCCCTCGAGCACCATGGCGATCTCCTCGGCGCTGGCGCTCTTCACCTTCCCGGCGTAGACGTCGTCGGCGTTCGCGGCGGCCGTCGTGCCGAGCCCGCCGAACAGCACGCCCACGAGCGAGCGGTTCATCGCCTGGCACATGATCGCCGTGAGGATCAGGCCCGACGCGCCCACCAGAGAGCCGGCGATCACGAGCACGGAGTTGTCGATCACGAAGCCGGCCGCCGCCGCGGCGAGCCCCGAGTAGCTGTTGAGCAGGCAGATCACCACGGGCATGTCGGCGCCGCCGATCGGCATCGTGAGCGTGCAGCCGAGCAGGCTGCCCAGCACGACGAGCAGCACGTAGAGCGGCATCCAGGTGGGATGAGCGCACAGGGCCCAGATGACCAGCAGCGTGAAGCTGGCCAGGCCGAGGTTGATCCAGTGCCGCGCGGGGTTGGTCCAGGCCCGCTTGAAGGCCGGCAGCTCCTCCAGCTTGGCGAAGGCGACGAAGCTGCCCCAGAAGGTGACCGCCCCGATCAGGCCGGTGAGCGCCGTGGCGATCACAAACTGCGTCCAGGGGGCGAGTTGTCCGGCGGCCCACGCCGCCGCGTCGGCCTGGTCGGCACCCGTCTGCATGGCCCGCGCCTTCATGTTCCAGAGCTCGGCGCCCGCGACCAGCGCCGAGGCGGCGCCGCCGAAGCCGTTGAGGAGCGCCACCATCTGGGGCATGCCGGTCATCGGATACTTCAGGGCCATCACCGCTCCGATCACGCCGCCGATCAGGGCCGCGATGCCGAGCATCACCAGGGGCGTGGCGCCGCTGCGGGCGACGCTCGCGACGACGTCCTTCTCGAAGCACGCGGCGACCAGCGCAAGCGCCATGCCGGCTGCGCCCAGGTAGTTGCCGCGCACGGCGGTCCGCGGGCCGGTCATGAGCTTGAACGCCACGATGAACAGCATCGAGGCGGCGAGATACGCGAGGTTGATCCAGGCCTGCGACGACATCCGAGCCTCGGGTCACTTCTTCTTGGGGTTGAACATCGCCAGCATCCGGTGCGTGACCACGAAGCCGCCCACCACGTTGATCATCGCCAGCACCAGCGCGAGAAAGCCGAACACGGTTCCGAAGCCGGTGGCCAGCGCCCCGGCCACCACGATCGCGCCCACGGCCGTGATCCCGGAGATCGCGTTCGACCCGCTGGTGAGCGGCGTGTGCAGCCGCTGGGGCACCTTCGTGATCACCTCGAAGCCCACCCACATCGCCAGCAGGAAGACGGTGAGCAGGCGGATGAATCGGGCGGCGGGGTCCTCGGCGATGGTCGCGGAGGCCACGAGCGGGAGCAGCAGGGCGGGGGGCATGGGGGCGTTTCCGGCTGACGGGGTTTCAGGACGGCGGTGCGGCGGCGTGGGGCTGGAGGCCGGCCCGCTCGCGGACCCGGGGATGGACGAGCTCGCCGCCGGCGGCCACGAGCGTGTCCCGGCAGATCTCGTCGTCCGGCGAGACGGCAGGCAGCCCGGCCTTCACGAGGTGCGTCAGGAAGGTCACGACGTTCTTCGAGTAGAGCTGGCTGGTGTGGAAGGGCACGTCGGCGGGCAGGTTGGTGGGGCCGAGGATGGTGACGCCGTCCACCGTGACCGTTTCGTCTGGTCGGGAGCCTTCGCAGTTGCCGCCGCGCTCGGCGGCCAGATCGACGATCACGCTGCCCGGCCGCATGGCCCGCACCATGTCGGCGGTCACGAGCACCGGCGCCTTCTGGCCCGGGATGAGCGCTGTGCAGATCACCACGTCGGAGTCGGCCACAACCCTGCCGAGCAGCTCCCGCTGCCGCGCGTAGAACTCCTCGCCCATCGCCTTGGCGTAGCCGCCCGCCGCCTCGCTGGCCCCGGTCTCGAGCGGCAGTTCCACGAACCGCGCGCCGAGGCTCTGCACCTGCTCCTTGACGGCGGGGCGGACGTCGTAGCTGCTGACCTGGGCGCCGAGCCGTTTTGCCGTGGCGATGGCCTGCAGGCCGGCGACACCCGCACCGAGCACGAGCACCTTGGCGGGCGTGAGCGTGCCGGCGGCCGTCGTCATCATCGGCAGGATGCGGGGCAGGGCCGCTGCCGCCACGATGACGGCGCGATAGCCTGCGATGTTGGCCTGGCTCGAGAGCACGTCCATGCTCTGGGCCCGGGTGATGCGGGGGACGAGTTCCAGGGCGAACAGGGTCACGCCCCGGTCCGCAGCCTCGCGGCAGGCGGCGGCGGATGAGAGCGGATCGCAGAGGCCGATCAGCACGCTGCCGGCCCCAAGGCGGTCGCGATCGGCCGGCCAGCACCCGCCGGCCGCGCCGCAGGTGCGGACCGCGAGCACCACGTCGGAGGACAGGGCCGCGTCACGGCCCACGATCGCCGCTCCGGCGGCCCGGTAGTCCTCGTCGGAAAAGCCGGCCGCCGCTCCCGCGGCCTGCTCGACGGCCACCGTCAGGCCCGACTTCACGAGCGCGGCCACGCCCGCCGGCACCAGAGCGACCCGACGCTCACCGGGAAAGGTTTCCCTGACGACTGCAACCTTCATGCGTCCTGCCGCGGGCTGGGGTGATGCCACCAGTGAAGCAGCGACGATTCTCGCCTCGACGCCCGGCGGCGTCCATGCGGCGGAGACCAGGTCTGGCGGGGCGCCACGGAGCCCAGTTTTCACCGTCCGTCGGCCGAGCCGCTTGCCCGGGTCCGAAACCACTGTTAGTCTCCGGGGCTCGCCGGGCGGCAGTGGTGTGTGCCCGGTGGACGATTCCCCGAGACGGACGGCAGACGTTCGAGCGACAGATGAAGACGTACATGGCCAAGCCTGGCGAGGTGCAGCACCGGTGGTGGGTCGTCGACGCCAGCGGTCGCCGAGTCGGCCGGCTCGCGAGCGACATCGCCATGGTGCTGATGGGCAAGCATCGCCCCACCTACACCCCGCATGTCGACACCGGCGACCACGTGGTCGTCATCAACGCCGACAAGGTCGAGTTCAGCGGCAAGAAGTGGCAGCAGAAACTCTACCGCTGGTACACGGGCTACCAGGGGCTCAAGACGGAGACCGCCGAGCATCGCCGCGACCGCCGGCCGGAACTGATCGTCGAAGAGGCGGTTCGACGGATGCTGCCGAAGACGCGTCTCGGTCGCAGAATGCTGGACAAACTCAAGGTGTACGCGGGTGCCGATCATCCGCACCAACCGCAGCAGCCGGAGCCGATCGTCCTCGGCGAATGAGCCGGTCACAGGGATCCGTGCACGCCGCGGCGTGGTCACGGGTCGTACAGGTCAGAAGCGTCACAACATTCAAAACTTCAGGGCATGTGAGGAAAGACGATGGCGGTCGAGCAGGGCGTGAAGTCGGCGCGGCGGGGAGACGAGATCATCGCGACGGGTCGCCGCAAGACGGCCGTGGCTCGCGTGCGGCTCACGTCGGGCGGCGGTGAGATCACCATCAACGGCCGGGAACTCGATGCCTACTTTCCCGCCGTCAAGGACCGTGCCCTCGTCGCGGGCACGCTGGAGCAGGTCGGCAAGCGGAATGCCGTGAAGGTTTCGATCACCGTCGATGGCGGCGGTCCGACCGGCCAGGCCGGAGCCTGCCGCCTCGGCATCGCGCGGGCCCTGAAGGTCTTCGACGCCGAACTGGCGGAACCGCTTCGTCAGGGCGGCCTGTTGACCCGTGATGGACGGATGAAAGAGCGCAAGAAGTACGGCCTCCGCGGAGCCCGCCGCGGCACGCAGTTCTCCAAGCGATAGGCGCTGGCGTTCCTGCTGGTCTTGCCTGCTGGGCTTGCCTGCTGGTCTTTCCTGCTGGGCGGCGATCGCGTCGTGTGGATTCCGACCGACCCGGTCTGATGTGGGTGGTCGATGGGCGACGGTGACGTCGGCGTGGGCGTCGCCACCGGTACGACCGGTATTTTCAGGCCAATCGGGCGTTTTTGGACGCGTCCGAACCGAATGCATACTTGAGGGGTCGCCGATCCCTCTTCGGGCATGGCCGTGCGGATGCCTACGGGGCACCCGCGGCACCCCCTGTCATTTCGAGGTTAGTCATGTCCATCGCTCGCACGCTCGTCGTATCGCTGGTCGTCCTGGGTGGCATGGCCCGGGCCGCGGATCCGCAGCCGGCTGCCGTCGGCGGTGCCGGCGTGCCCGATGTGCTCGCCGCCGAGGCGTCCGGAATCGTCGAGGTGACCTTCATTCCCAACGACTCCCGCTCCGCGCAGGTGATCGTGGCGAATCGCACCGACCATCCGCAGACGCTGCGGCTGCCGCCCTCGTTCGGGGCCGTTCCCGTGCTCGCCCAGATGGGCGGCGGCATGGGTGGCATGGGTGGCGGCATGGGCGGCATGGGTGGTGGTATGGGCGGCGGCACGCAGAGCATGGGTGGTGGCGGGATGGGGATGGGCGGCGGCATGGGCATGGGGATGGGCGGCGGCATGGGCATGTGCTGGGTGGCCCGCGAGGTGTACGGACACCATGACCCGCGCTGGCAGGACTTCCGCACGTGGATGGAGCAGGATGCGCCGTGGTCGCTGCAGTGCGCGTATGCCATGCACGGCGAGGATGCCGCGGAGTGGCTGCGGTCACGGCCGGTCGCGAAGGCCGCCGTCAGGTCGCTGATGGATGCGGCGATTGCGGGAGACGGCACTTCGGCCGGCGGACGAGGCCACATGGCCGTGCGATCCGCCGGGCGTGGGGTCGGCTTCGTGGTGCCGCCGCACAAGAGCCGCGTGATCCGCATCGCCACGGTGTGCCTCGAGCATGGCAAGCGGGAGCCGCACGCGAAGGTTCCCTACCGCATGGTGCCGTTTGCGGAGGTGTCCGCCGATCCGCGGGTGGCTGACGTCCTCACGGCCCTGTCGTCCGGCATGCTCACGCAGAACGTGGCCCAGGCGGCCGCCTGGCATCTGTCGAGCGGCCGAACATGGCAGCAGCTGGCGGCCGAGGCGATCGAGATGACCAGCCCTGCCACCCCGGACGTGCCCGTCTTTTCCGCTGCGGAGTTGGCCGCCGCCCGCGGCTTCGTCGAGGAGTCGACACGGCGTCATCCTTCGCCTGACCGGTCGCCGGGTTCTGATTCCTCGTCCGACGGCTGACGCACATCCCTCCCGCGGCCTGGTGCATGCCGGGGGCGGCCCACTTCCCGGGATTGGGCACGGGAAATGCCGGGGGCTCTCCACACGCCCCCGCGATGCGATACAACGCAGGGGAGAAACCCGGCGGGCGCAGCGCCGGACCAGCCCGAGGGAGCAGACCGTGAGCCAGACGGCCAAGGCGGATCGAGCCGATGTTCGACGCGGCGGCGATGTCGTCGTCGAGACCCGCAACCTGTCGAAGGTCTACCGGGACTTCTGGGGCCGCAGCAAGAAGACGGCGCTCAAGCCGCTCGACCTCGACGTCCGGCGGGGCGAGATCTTCGGCCTGCTCGGTCCCAACGGAGCCGGCAAGACGACCACGCTCAAGCTCTTGCTCGGCCTGATCTTCCCGACCTCGGGCGAGGCGCTCGTCTTCGGCCGTCCCGCGACCGACGTCTCCAAGAATGAACGGATCGGCTACCTGCCGGAGGAGTCGTATCTCTACAAGTTCCTCGACGCGGAGGAGACCCTCGATTTCTACGGCCGCCTGTTCGGCCTCGAGCCCGACGAGCGTCGTCGTCGCGCCACGGCACTCATCGAGATGGTGGGGTTGGCCCGGGACCGCAAGCGACAGCTCCGCGAGTATTCCAAGGGCATGACGAGGCGGATCGGCGTGGCACAGGCGCTGATCAACGATCCCGAACTCGTGATCCTGGACGAGCCGACGAGCGGCCTGGATCCGCTCGGGACCCGCGAGATGAAGGACCTGATCATCGACCTCAAGGCCCGCGGCAAGACCGTGATCATGTGCTCCCACCTGCTGGCCGACGTCGAGGACGTGTGCGACCGGATCGCGGTGTTGCACCAGGGTGAGCTCAAGGAACTCGGCCGCGTCGAGGATCTCCTCCGGGTGACCGGCGTGACGCAGATCCGGGCGACCGGCCTGTCGGCGGCGGCGGCGGAGGAGGTCAACGCCGTGCTGAAGCGGCACGGCGCGGCCGACGTTGAGATCGGCAATCCGAGGACGACGCTCGAAGACCTGTTCCTCGAAGTCGTGCGGGACTCCGAGGCCCGGCCCGGCCGGCGGGCGCGGCGTTCCGACGCGGCCCGGGCGGAGTAAACGGCCGCCATGGTGCTGGAGCAGGAAATCCCGAGGTTCGCGGCGTGGATCGTCCCGGCGATGATCCGCTATCTCGCGGCGGCCGGCATGCTCACCGTCGCCGCCGCCCTGTTCGCGTGGCTGGCCCAGGCGGTGGGCTACGGGCCGCTCGCCGGGGGCGACCGCGTCTATCGCGGCCTCCTCGTCGGGCTCGCCGACGTGCTCGCGATCTCTCCCCGCCGTGTCTGGGCCCTGGCCCGACTGGCGATTCAGGAGTCGCTGCGCCGCAACGTGCTCGTCGTGCTGGCGATGTTCGCCCTGATCCTGGTGTTCGCCGGCTGGTTTCTCGATCCGGCGAGCGTCGATCCGCGGCGGCTCTACGTGGGCTTCATCCTGGCCGCCACCACCTTCCTGATCTGCCTCGTGACGCTCGTGCTCTCGGTGTTCAGCCTGCCGGCCGACATCAAGTCGCGGGCGATCCAGACCGTGACCACCAAGCCGGTGCGGACCTCCGAGATCGTGCTCGGCCGGATGCTGGGCTTCGCCGTGGTGGGCACGTGCCTGGTCGCCCTGATGGGCTTTGCGGGCTGGGCGTTCGTGGTTCGCAGCGTGAGCCACGGCCACACGCTCGACCGCGACGCCGTCATCGAGGTCGCCGCCGCTGAGGGGGCCGTGGCCGGCGCCGAGGGTCGGACGTCGCTCGACCGCGGTCACCGCCACCGCGTCATGCTCGACGAGCGGGGCCAGGGAATCGCGGAGACCGCGCACGGCCATCGTCACCGCGTGACCGTCACCGGCACCTCCGTCTCGGGAGATCGCACCTACGCCGTGGGCGCTCCGCTCGGGCTCCTCGAGGCCCGGCGGCCCCGCCGCGGCACGCTCCGCTTCCTCGATCGCGAGGGTCGGCCCGCGGTCAAGGGGATCAGCGTCGGCGCCGAGTGGTCCTACCGCCAGTACATCGAGGGTGGCACGGGAGCGGCGGCGATCTGGACCTTCACGGGGCTCGATCCCGAGCGGTTCCCCGAGGGCCTGCCCCTGGAGATGATCGTGCGGGTGTTCCGCACCCACAAGGGAAACATCGAGGAGGGCATCCACGGCACCATCCAGGTGCGGAATCCGGCGAACAGCCTGAGGAGCGAGTCGCTCCCGATCGTGGCCCGTGAGCACACGATCGACTCCCTGCTCATTCCCCGCCGGATCAACACGGTCCTGGCCGACGGCTCGCTCCGGGAGGCCGATCTGTTCACCGACCTCGTGGCGGACGGGCGGGTGGAGGTCTGGCTGCAGTGCCTCGAACCGGCGCAGTATTACGGCGTCGCCCAGGCGGACTTCTACCTCCGGGAGGGCGACGGCTCCTTTGCGGTCAACTACGCGAAGAGTTGCCTGGGAATCTGGTACTCGATGCTGATCTGCACCGCCCTGGGCGTGATGTTCAGCACGTTCCTGTCGGGGCCGGTGGCGCTGGTGGCCGCGCTGGCCACGCTCCTCGTCGGCCAGTTCCGCGAGTTCATCGCCCGGCTGTTCACCAGCCAGGTCACCGGCGACTCCTCGATCGTGCCGGGCGGCGGCCCGATCGAGTCGCTCTACCGGATCGTCACGCAGACGAGCATCACGCTGGAACTCGACCCCACCCCCGCCGTGCAGATCATGAAGGCCTTCGACACGGTGCTCCTGGCGCCGCTGAGGCTGGCGGCCGGCATCTTTCCCTCGCTGTCGGCGCTCGGCACCAGCGACTTCGTCGCCGGCGGGTTCGACATTCCCCGCGACCTGCTGGCGGCCCACGGTGCCGAGACGCTGGGGTACGTGCTGGCCTGCTTCGTGGTGGGCGTGTTCTGCCTCAAGGCGCGGGAGGTGGCATCGTGAGCGAGTCCGGACGGGCTTCCCGTGGCGAGCAGACGTGGCTGGGGCTCCGTCCCGGCACGCTGGCGGCGCTGGTGGCGATCGCGGTGCTGCTGGTGCCGCTCTCCGCACTCAGCCAGCCCGCCGACTCGACGTCGGCCGGCGGATTCCTGGCCCGGCTGCGGTCGGCGTACGGCCTTTCGCAGGCGAACCTCGGCGAGGTCGATCCGGCCAGCGAGACGATGCGGTTTGCCACGCTGGGGCTCAAGAACATCGCCGTGACGCTGCTCTGGGACCGGGCCAACCACTACAAGAAGGTCGAGGACTGGACGAACCTGTCGGCGACGCTCGAGCAGATGACGAAACTCCAGCCGAACTTCTACTCCGTCTGGGACTTTCAGGCCCACAACCTCTCGTACAACACGTCGGTCGAGTTCGACGACTACCACGACCGCTACGCATGGGTCATCAAGGGCATCGAGTTTCTTCGGCAGGGCATCAGCCACAACACCCGCGAGCCGCGACTGCTCGGCCGGATGGGCTGGTTCATCGGCCAGAAGATCGGCAAGGCCGACGAAAAGGTCCAGTATCGCCGCCTGTTCAAGGCCGACGACGACTTCCACGACCGCGACGATCCTGATCGCACCCTGCCGGAGCGCGACAACTGGCTGGTGGCCCGGCAGAAGTATCGCGCCGGCCAGGCCCTGGTCGACCGCGGGGCGCCGCTCAAGACGACGCCCCTGATTTTCCACAGCGAGCCGATGATGACGGCGATCAACCACGCCCGGGCTCTCGAGGAGGACGGCGAGTTTGGGCCGCCGGCCAAGGATGGCTGGAAGCTCGCCAACGATGAACTCGCCCGCTTCGCCGAGCGGGACATCTCGACCAGCTGGGGCGTGCCGATCCAGCTGCGGCTCCGGGAGGCGGAGGAGAAGCGGGCTGCGGGCATCGCGGCGGAGTTGGAGCGGCTGCTCCCGGGACGCTTCGCGGCGCTGCAGGAGCAGCGGCGGGCGACGCTCACCGACAGCCAGCGGAAGGCCCTGGAGACGCCGATGATGGATCGGACCGAGGCCGAGCAGCAGGCCGCAGCCGCGGCCGAGGGGCACCTGGCGGTCACCTGGAAGATGGTGGCCCGCGAGGCGCCGGCCGATGTTCGCGACCGGGCGGAGCAACTCGCCCGCGACTACACCGAGGCCCAGGAGCGGGCCACGATGATCGATCGCTACCGCGACATCGTGAACTTCGACTACTGGAAGGCGGAATGCGAGGCCGAAGTGACCGAGCCGGCACTCAAGGCCCGCGAGGCGACGTGGCGGGCCGACCACGAGTTCGAGGCGGCTCGGCTGCAGTCGGCCCGACAGGCCTACGAGGAGGCGTTTGCCGCCTGGAGGCAGGTGTTCGACGCCTCGCAGGTGCTCCGCGAGGACTCCCTCACCGCCGACGACATCGCGGAGGTGGTGGGGCGGTACCGCAAGCTCCTCGAGCAGCTCGACGAGCCGTTTCCAGCACCCTTCGTGCTCCAGGACATCCTCGACCGCGCCTCGACGCAGCCCTGACCACGGGCAGCGGGGAAGCCGGACGGGGCGCGGGTCAGTCTCGGGCCACGAGGAGCTTGTCGATCCGCCGGCCGTCCATGTCCACGACCTCGATCCGCAGCCCCCGCCAGCGGATCACGTCGCCGGCTGCCGGAATCCGCTCGAGTTCGGCGAGCACGAGGCCCGAGATCGTCGAGTAGTCCCGCGGCAGCGGTTCGCCCTTGAGCCCGAAGCGGTCGACGAGGTCGTCGACCGCCACGCTGCCATCGACGAGCCACGAGCCGTCGTCGCGCTGCACGAAGGCGTGGCCGTCAGCCTGCCGGTGCTCGTCGTGGATCTCGCCGACGAGTTCCTCCAGGACGTCCTCGAGCGTCACCATGCCTTCCGTGCCCCCGTACTCGTCGAGCACGATCGCCAGCTGGTTGCGCTCCTTCTGGAACAGTTCGAGCAGCCGGTCGAGCGGCATCGTCTCGGGCACGAAGGCGGCGCGGTGGAGCATCTTCCGCAGCTCGAGGGGCCAGCCCATGTAGGTGTTGCGGAGCACGTCCTTGATCGCCACGTAGCCGAGGATGTGGTCGAGCGAGCCCTCGTAGACCGGCAGGCGGGAGTAGCCGGCCATGGCGATCGCCCCGAGGATCTCGCCCTGCGGCGTCTCGATGTCGAGGGCGTCCACGTCGATCCGCGGCCGCATGATGTCCCGCACCGTCCGTTCGCCGAGCCGCAGCGCCTCGCTGGCCACCGAGAGCTCCACGTCCTCGAGCACGCCCTCGGCGCGGCCCGTCTCCAGCAGGTGCTCGATGTCGTCCACCGAGACGCTCGGCTCGGCCTGCTTCGCAGCCCCGAGCAGAAACAGGACCCCGGAGGTCGCCGTGCTCATCCCCCAGACCAGCGGCCTGGTGATCCAGGCGACGATCTGCATCACCGGCGCTGCCAGCCGGGCGAAGTCCTCGGCACGACGCAGGGCAAGACGCTTCGGCACGAGCTCGCCGAGCAGCAGCGTCACGAAGGAGAGCAGCATCACGAACAGCGTCAGCGCGATCGGCCGGGCTGCGGCGGCGATGCCGGGCGGTGCATGGGCGGCGATCCAGGCCGTGAACTGGCTCACCAGCCGGTCGCCGCCGTAGGCCGCCGCGAGGGTGCCCACCAGCGTGATCCCGATCTGCACGGTGGGCAGGAAACGGTCGGGGCTCGCGGCCAGGTCGAGGGCCGCCTGGGCCCGGCGGTCGCCCTTCTCGGCGAGCGCGCGGAGCCGGCCGCGGCGGCTGGCCACGATCGCCATCTCGGCGCCTGAAAAGAAGCCGTTGGCGAGGATCAGGGCGAGGACGATCAGCAGTTCCTGGAGCATGGTCGACCGCCTAGGGGTGTCCGGCGGTCGCCCGGTCGATGATCGCGAGGTTGTCGCGGTGCACCACTTCGGCGTACGGCGTCGCACCCAGGATCTCCGCGATCCGCTCGGTCCGCAGGCCGGCGATCCGCGCGAGGTCGGCGGCGGCATAGTTGACGAGGCCCCGGGCGAAGACCAGGCCGCGGTCGTCGGCCAGGTCGACCACGTCGCCGGCGTCGAACCCGCCGCCGACGGATCGCACGCCCGCCGCGAGCAGGCTCCTGCCCCCCGCGACCACGGCCTCGCGGGCGCCCGGATCGACCACCACCGTGCCCCTGGCGTCGGCGGACCAGCCCAGCCACCGTTTCCAGGCGGGCATGGTCTCGGAGCGGCCCGTGAACAGCGTGCCCACGTCGGCTCCCGTGCAGATCGACTCCAGCACGCCGTCGTCGCGGCCGGAAGCGACCACGCAACTCCCGCCTGCCTCGGTGACGATCCGGGCGGCGGCGATCTTGCTCGCCATGCCGCCCTTGGAGAGGCCGCCGAGCGTGTCCTTCGCCAGGCCCGCGACGGCGGAGTCGATCCGGGGCACGTGGGGAACGATGGCCGCACCGGGCTCGGACGGGTGGCGGTCGAAGAGGCCCTCCACGTCGGACAAGAGCACGAGCAGCGGGGCGCCGAGCAGCGTGGCCACGAGCGCGGCGAGCCGGTCGTTGTCGCCGAACGACGTCCGCAGTTCCTCCACGCTCACCGTGTCGTTCTCGTTGATCACGGGCACGGCCCCGAGGTCGAGGAGGGTGAGCAGGGTGTTGCGGATATTCAGGTATCGGGCCCGGTGCTGCAGGTCGTCGGCGACCAGGAGCACCTGCGCCACGTGGCGGCCGCGGCCGCGGAGAGCCCGCTCGTAGGCCTCGATGAGGCAGCTCTGGCCGATGGCGGCCACGGCCTGGAGTTTCGCCAGCTCCGTGGGTCGGGCGGCGAGGCCGAGCCGGCCCATGCCGGCGCCGACCGCGCCGGAACTGACGAGCACGACCCGCCGGCCACGGGAGGCGATGGCGTCGATCTGCCGGCCGAGCGATTCGATGCGGCCGGTGTCGAGCAGACCGTCGGATCCCGTGAGCACCCGCGTGCCCACCTTGACGACGATCGGGTCGGCGGTGGTGGTGATCTCGTGGCGGAGAGAGTCGGTCATGGCGACGGGCCGCGGGTACGCCCGCCTGCGGCGGACCTCGGGTCGACATGGTACCCGCGCCCGGCGAACGCGGGCCACCGGCGTGGGTTTCGCCGCCGGATGCAGCGGTCGCCGATTCCCGCCGGCCGGCGTCGGCCGGTTGAGACGCGGACTCCGGTGGTTCTATGATTGCGGAACCTTCAGGCCGAAGATGAGGCCCGGAGTTCCCGCCTGCACCGCCGAGAAGGCCCGCCCATGAGCGACCTGCGTCACGAGTGCGGCCTGGCCGCCATCTACCACCTCCACGGCGGCGAACCGAGCCCGCTGTGCCCTCCCCAGGGGCCCGACGAGATCTCGCGGCTGATGCCCCGGATGCTGCTCGACATCCAGAACCGCGGTCAGCTGTCTGCCGGGTTGACGTCGTGGAACCCCGCCCGCAGCCAGTTGCTCGCCACCTACAAGGACGTGGGAGGCGTGAGCGAGGTGTTCCGGATGAGCCACCGGGGCAAGTACGAGAGCCTGATGGAGCAGCACGCCGGCCGGGCGGCGATCGGCCACGTCCGCTACGCCACCTGCGGCGCCGAGGATCGCGGCTACGCCCAGCCGCTCGAGCGGCCCCACATCCAGAAGCGGAAGTGGTTCGCCTTCGGCTTCAACGGGCAACTGGCCAACTACCCGGAGCTGCGGGCCGAGATTCTCGCGGCCGACGACAACCACCTGGCACGGGACAACGACACCGAGGTGATCATGCACGCCATCGGCCGCGAGCTGTCGGGTGTCGCCGAGCCCGAGCCGGTCGATCTGCTGGCCGCGATCTCCGCCCGGTTCGACGGCGCCTGGAACATTGCCGTGCTCGATGCCTGCGGCAGGCTGATCGTGGCCCGGGATCCGCTGGGCATCCGGCCGATGGAGTACGCACGGCTGGGGCCGCTCGTGGCCGCCGCCAGCGAGAGTGTGGCCCTGCTGAACCTGGGCTTCCCGCCCGAGTCGATCCGCTCGCTCGAGCCCGGCACGGCCCTGATCGTGGATGGCGGCGGGCTGCGGATCGAACGGTTCGTCGAGTCGCCGCGGAAGGCCCACTGCTTCTTCGAATGGATCTACTTCGCCAACGTGGCCAGCACCATGGACGACCGCAGCGTCTATCTCTCGCGGAAGCGTCTCGGCGACGAACTGGCGCGGCTGGAGACGGTGCCGATCGACGGCGACACGGTGGTGGTTCCCGTGCCCGACACGAGCAAGGCCGCCGCGGATGCGATGGCCTTCCAGCTCTCCATTCCGTGCGTCGAGGGCCTGATCCGCAACCGGTACACGGGCCGCACCTTCATCGACGGCGCCGCCAGCCGGCTGCAGAAGGCGGAGACGAAATACACGCCGCTTCGCGAGGTGCTGGAGGGGCGGCGGGTGATCCTGGTGGAGGATTCGATCGTGCGCAGCACCACGATGAAGGTGCTGCTCGGCCGGATGAGGTCGCTCGGCCGGGCTCGGGAGATCCACGTGCGCGTCGCCTGCCCGCCGATCGTGGCGCCGTGTTTCTACGGGATCGACATGTCGACGATCGACGAACTCTTTGCGCCCGAGTTCCTCCGCGACGGAGTCCTGACGGAGGACGCACAGGCCGCGATGGCCGCCCGACTCGGTGCCGATTCGCTCCGCTACCTGCCGGTCGAGGCGGTGGCCCGGTCGATCGGGTTTGCCGCCGACGACCTCTGCCAGGCCTGCCTCACGGGCCGCTATCCGACGCCCGCGGGCGAGCGGCTCTACGGAATCGCGGCGGGACGCCCGGCCCGCGGCGGATCCGGCCGCACCTACGAGACCGCGCGGTAGGCCGCGGCGGAGGACTCATACGGCTCACACGAGAGCCCCGCGCTGAGATTCTCGGAGCCGCGGGCTTGCAGCCTGCGGAATCCGGCCCGCCGCATCGCTGAACCGACGCGCGAGGATCACGTGGAGTCCGTATCAGGTGGAGGGCGGCTCGAGTCGCGTGCACGCCGGCGGGCGGTCGTTGCGATCGAGGGCGGCTCTCCACACCGGCTGGCCCGCCAGCCGCGTCCGCCGCTCGAAATGGGTGCGGTAGTCGAGATCGTGCGTGGCTTCGGGAGCCTGCTCCTCGCGGGGCGGCGCGAACAAGCCCGTCGCCGCCGCGAACGCCATCGACTCCAGGAAGTACTCCTCGACGTCGGTCCAGACGTGCAGCGAGGCACCGGGAGGCAGCACCCGACCAGCGTGGCGGAGGAACTCCTCGGAGAGCACCCGCCGCTTGCGATGCCGCGCCTTCCACCAGGGGTCCGGAAAGTACACGTGGACGGCCGCGAGGCAGGCATCGAGCAGCATGCTGCGGGCGAGAAAGGTTGCGTCACCGTGGATGATGCGGGCGTTTGCCGCCCGAGCCGCGGCCAGCCGCCCGGCACAGAGTCGGGCGTATCCGCCGCTGATTTCCACGCCGAGAAAGTTGCGGCCCGGATACGCGGTGGACGCCGACGAGATGAACAGGCCCTTTCCGCTGCCCACCTCGAGTTCGATCGCCGCAGCCGTGCCAAACACCGTCGCTGGATCGAAGGGCACCGGCAGCGACTCGAGCCGGAGCAGATGGGTCGCCAGGTCGAGGGCGGGATCGGGCTTCTTGGGGGGGCGACGGGGCATGACGGTTCGCCGGGGAGGACGAGGCGGCG
>JBJTQP010000009.1:0-16334 GCA_046075685.1 Planctomycetaceae bacterium
TCGTGCTCGTGTTCTTCCTCTGGTTCTTCCTGCCCTTCTACCTGCGGAGCCGGGTCTACACGATGCCCGAGTTCCTCGAGGGCCGCTACGACGCGAAGAGCCGCACCTTCTTCTCCCTGGTCACGATCATCGGCTACACCTTCCTCGACTCGGCGGTCACGCTCTACGCCGGCGCCCAGATGATGCGGCAGGTGTTTCCCACGGTCCCGCTCGCCTGGCTTATCTACGGCCTCGCCGCCGTGGCCGCCAGCTACACGATCGTGGGCGGCCTGTCGGCCGTGATGTGGGTCGACATGGTGCAGTCGGTGATGCTGCTGGCGGGCTCGGCCCTGCTCACGGTGATCGCATTTTCGAAGGCGGGCGGCTGGAACGCCGTGATGACCGCCGTGCCCCCGGAGAATCTCAGCCTCGTCCGCCCCGCCACCGACCCGTCGGTGCCCTGGCCCGCGCTCATCATCACGCTGCCGCTCCTGGGCTTCTACTTCTGGTGCACGAGCCAGGCGATGGTGCAGCGGACGCTCTCCGCCAAAAGCGTGAACGAGGCCCGCTGGGGCAACCTGTTCGCCGGCCTGCTCAACTTCGCCGTGTTCTTCGTGATGGTGCTGCCGGGCGTGGCCGGCCGGGTGCTCTATCCGGGCCTCGAGAAGGGCGACCTGATCTACCCCACGCTCGTCTTCGAGCTGATGCCGCCGGGCATCAAGGGCGTGGTCGTGGTGGGCTTCGTGGCGGCGATGATCTCCACCCTCTCCTCGATCCTCAACTCCGCGGCCACGCTCGTGACCATGGACTTCGTGAAGAAGTTCCGGCCTGATCTCTCCAGCCGGGGCCAGGTGATCGCGGGCAACGTGGCCGGTTTCGTGATCGCCCTGATCGCGGCCCTCTGGGCGCCGCAGGTGCAGCACTTCGACTCCGTCGTGAAATACTTCCAGCAGTTCCTCGGCTACCTCGCCCCGCCCATCGTGGCCGTGTTTTTGTTCGGTCTCTTCTGGCCGCGGGCCACCGGCACCGGCGGCTTCGCGGCGCTGCTCGCCGGGCTGGCGATGGCGGGCTGGATGCTCGCCAGCGGCGGGAAGTTGCCCCCATTCACTGACTGGCATCCGTTTCTGTACGTGCCACCGGTGATCTTCCTTGCGGCCTCGGCCGTGCTCGTGGCCGTGAGCCTCGCCACCCCGGCACCCGACCCCGCCCGGATCGGCCGCTTCCTCTGGCGGAGCGACATCCTCCGCGACGAGTCGGCCGAACTGGCCGCCAGCCCATGGTGGCAGAACTACCGCACGCTCTCGCTCCTCCTGCTCGCCTTCACCGCCGCCTTCGTCTGGGTCTGGCGGTGAGCCTCCTCCCTGCCATTCCACATGAAACTCACCAAGCATCCCGGCAACCCGATCCTGAAGCCGCATCCCACGCACCCCTGGGAGAATCTCGTCGTCTGCAATCCTGGCGCGTGGTATGAGAACGGTCTGTTCACGATGCTCTACCGGGCGGCCGGCGACGACGACGACCACGTGATCCGCTTCGGCCTCGCGGAGAGCCGCGACGGCTTCCACTTCGAGCGGGTGCAGGCCGAGCCGATCCTCTCGCCGAGCGACGACGGCCCCGACGCCGGCTGCATCGAAGACCCCCGCATCGTGAAGCTCGACGGCCACTACTACGTGACCTACGCCTACCGGGCCTTCAAGCCGAAGCAGTACTGGAAACGGCCCAACAACGCGGCCTACACGCCCGACGACCCGACCCTCCCGCCGCTCTTCGGCCACAACATGACCGCCTCGGGCCTGCTCGTCACCGACGACTTCCGCTCCTACCGCCGCCTCGGCCGGATCACCCGGGCCGATGTGGACGACCGCGACGTGATCCTGTTTCCGGAGAAGATCGGCGGCCGGTACTGGATGCTCAACCGGCCGATGCAGTGGGTGGGGCCGAAATATGGCACCGACCATCCGGGCATCTGGATCACCGACTCCGAGAGCCTGCTCGACTGGCCGGAAAGCACGCTGCTCGCCAAGGCCGCCTATCCCTGGGAGCGGAAGATCGGCGGCTCCACGCCGCCCCTGAAGAGCGACCGCGGCTGGCTCGTGATCTACCACGGCGTGGACGACAAGGGCGTGTATCGCGTGGGGGCGCTGCTCCTCGACCTTGCCGACCCGCGAAAGGTGCTCGCCCGCCTGCCGGAGCCGATCCTCGAGCCCGAGGCCGAGTTCGAGTGGAAGGGCCTCTATCCCCACGGCGTCGTGTTCCCGACGGCCAACGTGATCAAGGACGGCACGCTGTTCGTGTATTACGGCTGCGCCGACCAGACGATCGGCGTGGCCACCTGCGACTTCGCCGCGCTCGTGGCCCATGTCGCCAAGCATCCCGTCTGATTTGGAGCCCCTTGCCGCCATGCTGCGTCACCTGACCGTCGTCGCGTTGATCCTCTGCTGCAGCACCGTCCATTCGGCCGAACCCGAGCGGGTCTCGCTCTCGGTCGGCACGCGGTCGCTGAGCCAGGTGCCGTGGAAGGGGTTTGGCGTGCAGTGGAGCCCGTACCCGTGGTTCGAACTCACCGAGGCCGACTGGCGGCGGGTGGAGGAGCGGCTGGCCTACATGAAGCCGCCGATCGCGCGGGTGATGACGCGGGCCTACAAGTACTGCGCGGGCTACGACGCGGCCGGCAAGCCGATCTACGCCTGGGACAACGCCCGCATGAAGCGGATGGAGCGGCTCCTCGACTTCTGCGAGAAGCACGGCGTGGAGGTGATCCTCGGGGAGTGGGATGACCCGGCGTCGCCGGAGGACCGGCAGGACCCCGCGGCCGACACGCTCAAGCCCTACGGCATCGAGGAGACCGACCCGCGATGGTCGGTCCTGATCTGCGACATGCTCGAGCACTTCCTCGACGAGAAGAAGTACACCTGCATCAAGTGGTTCAACCTGATCAACGAGCCCAACGGCGGCTGGTCGGCCTGCGCCGACTTTCCGAAGTGGAAGCAGGGGATCGAGAACCTGCACGCCGAGATGGTGAAGCGGGGCCTCGACACGCGGGTGGGCATCATCGGCCCCGACGCCAACGCCCAGAAGGACTACTGGTGGCTCGACCTCAACGTGCTGCAGCTGGCGGGCAAGACGGCGATGTACGACCTCCACGAATACGCCAAGAAGGAGGACGTGGAGTCGGGGCACCTCGAGCGGGTGTTTTTGCTGAAGCGCGACTTCGCCAACCGCTACGATCCCAAGGGCCGCGAGAAGCCGTTCGTGATGGGCGAGATCGGACTCGTGAGCGGGCTGCAGAAGGACGGCCGCACGGTGCAGCCCAAGGGCGGCCGCGACAGCCAGCCCTACATCTACGACTTCGAATACGGCGTCTGGATGGCCGACTACAACGCGCAGGTGGCCCGGGCCGGCATGGACGGCACCTGCGCCTGGGCCGTCGACGACGCCATGCACATCCAGAAGAACCCCGCCTCGACGTGGCCGAAGCTCGACAACGTGGAACTCAAGAAGTGGGGCTTCTGGAACAGCGTGGCGGAGGAGATCGGCCACCCTGATGACGCCGCGCTCCGCCCGTGGTTCTACACCTGGGCGGTGATGTCGCGGGCCTATCCCGCCGGCTGCCGGATGCTCGACATCCCGGGCTGCCTGCCGAAGGGCCTGCGGCCGCTGGCCGCCCGCTGGAACGACGGCGACGTGCGGCACTTCTCGATCACGCTCGTCAACGACGCCGACGCCGCCCGCGAGGTGACGATCGCGGTGCCCGAGGCCGCCTGGCAGGCCACGCTCCATCGCTTCTACTATTTTCACGACGACCGCCCGACGGACGCCGACGGCTTCCCGGTGGCGAAGCGGGTGGATACCGGCATCGATCTCTCGCAGGGCGTGACGGTGTCGCTCCCCTCACGGGGCGTGGTGGTGCTGACGACGATCCCCATCGCCCGGTGACGTTGGCCGCCGCAGTCCCGTCGCTGCGCCGCCGATTCGTCCCAGCCAGGGGCCGATTCGTCCCTGGATGTGCCCGATTCGTCCCCGTCCACGCCCGATTCGTCACTTTGTGTCCGCAGCCGCTTGGGCTCACCGACGTGATTGGCCAGAATCCGAGGGTCGTCTGCCGAGGGATGCACCGCCATGGCGAGGGTGCCCTTGATGGAGGCGACATCCCAAAAGGGAGATGGTGCCATGTCGGGTCGGCAAGCCGGTCAACCGAACGCCGCGAGAGCCCACAGCCGCTCCACGCCACGGAACGCGTGGCGTGCGGTGCATGCAAGGGCAACGGAACTCGTGGTCACCCATTGGCTCGTTGCCCTTCTCGTGGGCGTCCTGACCCGTACCGCCTGCGCGGGACCGATCGTTCCTTCGAACTACACGCTCATTCCGTCATCATCGGGGACCAACACCACCACCGCGTCGGGCACGCAGACGGGGTGGGCCTTCACGAGCGGAAGCGCCAGTGTCGACGCCGGACACTGGGCCAACGGCAATCTCTACTTCTTCGGTTACATGTTTGATGGCTCGTACACCTACAACCCGACAAGCGGCGTCTGGAGCGGCACGAGCAACTCGAATGCCGGCAGCGGTTATTTGTCGTCAGGGGCCGACGCGGCAAATGTCACGATGGTTTTCAACGCGGCGCAGAATGTCGGGATGATGCGGTTCTACCCATCTGGATACTCGGGTTTCTGCGGAACCGAGTACGCGGTGAGTTACCACGACGGAGCCGCCTGGAAACCGCTCATCTCGTGGCAGTCCGTGCCGGGTTCAGGGCAGACGGTCTACAGGGACAACACGTTCGCCACGGTGAGTGCCCAGCAGTGGCGGATTTCCCTGAGCAATGGGCAGGGCGGCTGGCAGGGCAACGCGACATTCGGGGAGGTCCAGTTTTTCACCGCAGCAGGCGGCGACCATTTCTGGGCACCGGCCGCAGGCGGGGGCGGAAGCGGCACCTGGTCCGCCAGCAACTCGAACTGGTCATCTACCGGCGGGCAGCAGGGCGGCGCGAGTCAGGCTCTGCTCGGGACGCTCGTGTTTGGCGATGCCGCCGGCACCGTCACAGTCAACGGCAGCGTCAGTTCGGCATCTGGCCTGAAGTTCGCGACCGACGGATACATCATCACGGGCGGCTCTGAGATCGTCCTCGCGGGGAATTCGCCTACGGTCAACACGATCACCACCGACGGTGGAGTGGCGGCTACGATCGATGCCGTCCTCACCGGAACCACAGGCCTCAACAAGGAGGGGGCCGGCACCCTCACGCTCGGCGGAGCAAACAGCTATTCGGGCGGAACACTGGTTTCGGATGGGAGTCTCATCGGCAACTCCACGAGCCTGAGCGGCACGATTACGAACTCGGGGACGGTGACGTTCAACCAGACTACCAGCGGCACTTTCTCCGGTGTGATCAGCGGCTCAGGAAGCTTCATCAAGACGGGCGATGCGACGCTGACCGTGTCGCTGTCGGGCACCGACAACTTCTCGAACCGGATCACGATCGATACCGGGACGCTGCAGTTCGGGGGTTCGGGGAACCTTGATGCTACGAACTACACGGGCGCGATCGTCAATAACGGCTGGTTCGCATATTCGAGTTCTGCCACGCAGACCCTGTCTGGATCGATCAGCGGCACGGGTGGCCTGTTGAAATCGGGCAACGGAACGCTCACGCTCTCAGGAAACAGCACCTATGGCGGAGTCACGAGCATCACCGGCGGCATGCTGACCGTGCCCAGCCTGAGCGACGCCGGCGTGGCCGGGCCAACCGGCACGAACGGCCGAATCGCGATTTCCAGCAGCGGGACGCTCAACTACTCCGGGACGAACCGCACGGTGAACCGGTCCATCGATCTTTCCGGAGTCGGAGGCACCGTCAGCGTGCAGACGGGCACCTCGACGCTGACCATCGCCGGGGCGATCACGAACTCGGGAACGCTCGTCAAGTCAGGCGCCGGGACGCTCGCGCTTTCCGGCTCCAATCCGTTCACCGGATTCACGACGGTGACCCGAGGGACGCTGGCCCTAGCCAACGTCGACGCCCTGCGCTGGAGCACCCTCGACACGGGCACCGTGGGGTCTCAGGCGGTGACATTCACCGTCGCCGGCACCAACACGTACTTGATCGGCGGCCTGCAGGGGGCGGACGGCCTCGCCCTCGGCGCAAACACTCTCGCGATCGGCGGCAACGACGGCTCCTCCAGCTACGCAGGAACGATCAGCGGCTCGGGCGGCCTCCGGAAACTGGGCACGGGTTCGCTTACGCTCACCGGATCGAACACCTACACCGGATCCACGACCATCGCCGCTGGATCGCTGGTGGTCGCGGCCACCGGTTCGCTCACCGCCACGTCGGGCATCGCCGTGAACGGCGGCCGGATCGTCTATAACTCCGCGTCGCCGCTGAGTCGGCCGTTGTCCTTCCCCGGAGCCGGTGGCACACTTTCCGGCACGGGTGCCGTCGCCGTCGCCGTGGCAGCTGGCGTGAACGCCGTGCTGTCTCCGGGCAACTCGCCGGGAATTCAGCCGTTCACCGGCGGCATGTCGTGGGAGCCTGGCGGTGCCTACCAGTTCGAAGTCAACGCCCTTTCAGGCAGCGCCGGTCTCAACTGGGACCTGCTTGATGTGACGTCCGGGGGCCTGAGCCTCGCTGGGCTCTCCACCACGAACACCTTCACGCTCGACGTGATCACCCTGACGGGAAGCAACACAGCCGGCCCGCTGAACGTCGGATTGTCGACCGGCACATGTGAGCTGCTGATCGCGAGATTCAACTCGCTCGCGGTGCCCTCCGGGTTTACAGGCACGGCCAACAGTGATCTCACCGCTCTCTTCACCATTGACCTCGACGGCTGGCAGGGCACGCGCCCCAGCCTGTCGTCCACGAGCGTCCGCGTAAACTCCGCGGGCGACGGACTGATCCTGGTCGTGCCCGAACCTGGCGCGTGCGCTCAGGCGGCGCTTGCTGCAGTGTTTGCCGCTTGGGCGGCGTCTCGCGGAGGGCTTCGCGGAGCGGCCCGCAGCCGATACGGTCGCCCTGCCAGACGCGAGGGACGGTGATCCAGGCCATCTGACGCGCGAGGCGTCGATCTCTCGCAGGGCGTGACGGTGTCGCTCCCCTCACGGGGCGTGGTGGTGCTGACGACGATCCCCATCGCCCGGTGACCTTCGTGCCGACCGGCGACGGTTCGCCGGCTGCCTGGCCGGCATCGCGAAGGTGGAACCGCCGACCGTACACGACCGGGGAGGGGTCACCCGTGGGATCGAGCGGTTCGACCTGGCTGTCCTACAGCGCGCTGCCCCCGCCCGGGAGCCGACGACGGAGAAAGTTCATCCGCTTTTCCAGTGGCAGCGCGAGCCGACGCCGGATCAGCTCCTCGAACTGCCGCTCGCTCTCGGCCTTGAGCGCAGCCAGGGCTTTCTCTCGCCGGCGACTGACAGCAGACGATGGCTTTACTCTTCGAGCCATTGCTCACGCGTTCGAATGGACTTCAGGGTTTTTTCAAGGATGGGGAGCACGGCCTTGTCGCGATCGCGTCCCGCAGCCTTCTTGCTCGCAATGATATCGTCGAGTGATGCCACACGCAGGAGCAGCCCATCGACGTCTCTCGAGGCCGACCGAGCGCGGAGGCCCTCGAAGGATCGCACGCCATGAATCCGCGGCATGAAGTCGACCTGCAGGCCGGTGTCGTCATCGACGACGCGATAGAGCCGCGACATCGGATAGAACGGACAAAGGATCATCGCGTGCAGATCGGCGGCCACCGCCTTCAGTTTGCGCAGGTTGGTGGGCGTGTCGCGGAACATGAAGTCGAAATCGAGAGTCGTCACGGGGGCGCCGTGCATCGCTGCGGCTGCATTCCCGATGAGCACCGCCTCGAGCCGATGCTCTTGGAGAGCGACCAGGATGCGGGTGAGCAGCGGCGTGGCGTTCATGGATTCAGCATACTGAGCCGAGAGGGCCGGGAGGACCTTCGCGACGGCGGGCCGGGCGACATGCGTGTTCCGCCCATGCCGCCGGAATGACGTTGGCCCCGTTTCGTCAGGCCCGCTTCCATCACCGCGGACGCATGGGCCAGCGGCGCCTCAGCGGGAATCGCGGGGCATCGTGCCATCGGCCGCGGCAAGAAGGCCCGGCCAACGCTTCGGGGGAAAGGTCATGCACGACGACTCCGTGACAGCAAGGCGGCACCGGGCGTAGAGTGTGGCATGGCGGGCGCGTGAAGAACACCGCGCCGGCGGGGCCGATGCACGACTGCACCTGGAGGCGGGCATTGATGAGCGGCGGTTCCTGTGCCACCCGAGCGGCAGCGGCGGTTCGCACATGCCGCAGACTGATCCGGCTGCTCGCGGTGGTATGCCTCGTGGGCCGCGCCGCCGCCACTGAGGAGCCTTCGACGCGCCTGCCGACCATCCGCGTTGCCGCCGACGGCCGGACGCTCGAGACCGACACCGGACGGCCGTTCGTGCCGTTCGGCGTCACCTACTATCGGCCCGGCACCGGATGGGCCCCGCAGGTCTGGCGGCAGTTCGACGCCGAGGCCACCCGCCGTGATTTCGCCCGGCTCAAGGCGCTCGGTGGCACCTGCGTACGGGTGTTCCTCACCTATGGCTCATTCTGTGGTGAGCAGGGACGGCTGACTCCGGAGGGGGCCGCGGCCTTCGATCGCCTGCTCGCCATGGCGGAGGAGAGCGGCCTCTACGTGCATCCAGCAGGGCCCGATCACTGGGAGGGCGTGCCCGCATGGGCGAGCGGCGAAGACATCGTCTCCGAGGAGCAGCTCGCAGGGCTGGAGGTGTTTTGGAGGGAGTTTGCAGCGCGATACCGCGGACGGTCGGCGATCTTCGCCTACGACCTGCGGAACGAGCCGCAGGTTCCCTGGGACGGCCCTGTTCTCCGCCGCCGCTGGAATGCGTGGCTCGCCCGGCGGTATGCCACGGCCCAGCACGCCGCGGCCGCTTGGAACGTGGATGCCGCGACGCTCGCGTGGGGCGCGGTTCCGCCACCCGACGCGAACTCGACCGCCGGGCGGTGGCTGCTCGACTACCAGGAGTTTCGCGAAGAGATCGCCGACGAATGGACCCTCCGCCAGGCCGCCGCGATCCGCGCCGCCGATCCGCGGGCGCTCGTCACGGTGGGCCTGATCCAGTGGTCCGTGCCGGCGCTGCTGGCGAACGTGCGGCAGTATTCGGGCTTTCGGCCGGCCCGCCAGGCGCGGCACCTCGACTTTCTCGAAGTGCATTTCTATCCGTTCAACGACGGCTTCTTCACCTACGCGAACGACGAGGCCGAGGACCGCAACCTCGCCTATGCCGAAAGCGTGGTCCGGGAGGTGGCGGCGGCAGGCAAGCCCGTCGTGGTGGCGGAGTTCGGCTGGTATGGCGGCGGCAGGCTGACCATCGAGCAGGGGCGGCATCCGCCGGCGACGGAGGCGCAGCAGGCCCGCTGGAATCGCCGGCTGATCGAGACCACCGCGGGCGTCGCCTGCGGCTGGCTCAACTGGGGCTTCTACGATCATCCCCAAGCCCACGACGTCAGTCAGTTGACGGGGCTTCTGGCCGTCGACGGCCGGACCAAGGCCTGGGGCACGGAGTTTCAGAAACTGGCACGTCGCTTCCAGGCAGCCGCGCTTCCGAGCCCGGCGCCGGCCGACCGTCCGGCCCTCGACTGGGATCGCTGCCTGGTGAGCACCGGGGTGGGCGACGAGTTTCGGGAGCGGTATTACCAGGCCTTCCGCGCAGCCCGCGCGGAAGCCGCCGAGCCGGCGGCAGCACCGGCCGCGATCCACGCCGCCCCGCCGGCGGCGCCGGTCGAGAACGGGGCCGTGTTCGCAGCGGCCGACTCGCTGGCGGCGGACGGTGACGATCGCGCCGACGCGGACCGGTGCCTCGCCGGCCTCTGCTGGCCGCCGAAAGAGTTCGCCGTGACCATCGAGGCTGCGGCCAACCCCGCGGAAGGCGACTGCCGCGTCCGCTTTCCGTCGCCGGTCGCCGCCGGGCCGGCGTGCAACGACACCGTGTGGATGGAGTGGTATCAGGCCCGCGATGCCACCGGAGCGCCGGGCACGGGGCCGGCGTGCGTGGTGGTGCACGAGTCGGGAAGCGGGATGACGGTGGGGCGGCTCGTGGCTCGCGGCCTCGCCGCCCGCGGCGTGCATGCCTTCATGGTGCAGCTGCCCTTCTACGGGGCACGGCGGCCGAACGAGGGACGCGCAGCCGCCGCGCTGCTCGTCTCGGCGGTGCGGCAGGCGGTGGCCGACGTGCGCCGGGCGCGGGATGCGGTGGCGTGCCTGCCGCTGGTCGACGCCCCGCGGATTTCGCTGCAGGGCACGAGCCTCGGGGGCTTCGTCGCTGCCACGGCGGCCGGGCTCGACGACGGCTACGACAAGGTGTTCATCTTCCTTGCGGGCGGCGACCTCAGCGGCGTCCTGGAGAAGGGGGCCAAGGACGCACGGGCGATCCGCGAGAAGCTCGCCGCGTCGGGGATGACGGCCGCGGAAATCAGCGAGACGCTCGAGGCGATCGAGCCGACGCGGCTTGCCCACCGCTACCGTCCCGACCGCACCTGGATCTACTCGGGGCGGTACGACGACGTCGTGCCGCTCGATCACGGCCGGCTGCTGGCCGACGCGGCGGGCCTGGCCGACGACCACCACGTGATCCTCGAAGCCAATCACTACACCGGCATCGTCTATCTGCCCATCCTGCTCTCCCGGATCGCCGGCGAGATCGCCGCCCCCGTCCGTGCCGCCGTGCCCGAGGGGCCGGTCAAGGCCGGCGCTCCGTGGTGACGGGGCCAGGCACCAGGCTGTGGAGATACTCTTCCAGCCGCGTGAAGCCGCTCGGTCCGACGAGGTTTCGGTCGGTCGCGTCGCGGGGATCGAGCCCGTGGAAGGCCTCCCAGGCATCCGGCATGCCGTCGCGATCCGTGTCGAGCGGTGCCGGACCCGAGCGGAGCCGGGGAAAGCCGCCCACCTCCCGCGGCGAGTCGATCAGCCTGCCGGACCGGCTGCTGACGTCGGCGATCACGCGGTCGTCCACCGCGTCGCGATGGAGCGACGCACCGGCGGAGGCGAGCACGAGCTCGGCAGCCGCGGCGGCGGGCTCGGTGCGGGGCTCGGCCGCGCCGAGGTCGGCCGGCGCCGCGGCCCGCCAGTCGGCCACCGTGCCCGCGTACCGGTAGCCGCCGTTCGGACCGAGCCAGCGGTGGAAATCGAGGGCGGCGTAGTTGTCGCGGGTGAGATCCTCGCGACCCTCGAACACGTTGCCGCTCATGTAACCCTTGGCGAGGTCGGGGAGGGTGCCCTTCATGGCGATCGGGAGTCGTTCACGGCTCGAACTCGGGCCCGGCCGCCAGACGTTGTTGATGCAGTTGATGAAATGGTCGCAGAAGTTGGTGGTGCCCGGCGAGGTCCAGTGGTAGATGAGGTTGTTGCGGAAGTCCACCACGTGGCGGGGAGGCGCCGTGGCGCTGCCGAGCGACGGGTGGCGATCGCGGCAGGTCGCGATCAGGTTGTGGTGCAGCGTGATGGGGCCGGAGAGATCGCGGTAGGAGGCGGCCATCGCATGCGCCCCCTTCGGATGCAGGCTGTGGTTGAGGGCCTCGCTGATGATGCACCACTGCAGGGTGAAGTCACCGCCGCGACGCAGGTCGTGGGTGCCGTCGATCGCCCAGCTCAGCGAGCAGTGATCGACGATGACGCGCCGCACATCGTTGGTCACCAGCGCGTCGTCGGCCCCCTGGGCGTCGATCGGCCTCTCGTCGCCCAGCCGCAGTCGCAGGAAGCGGATCACGACGTCGCTGGCGTTGTAGACCTGCACGGAATAGTCACGCACCGTGATGCCGTCACCCGGCGCGGTCTGGCCGGCGACGGTCAGGCATGACCTCTCGATCCGCAGCGGGCTCTCGAGCCGGATCTCGCCGCCCACGTCGAACACGATCGTCCGCGGTCCCGTCGCGGTGACGATCGCCTCGCGGAGCGAGCCGGGGCCGTGATCGGCGAGGGTCGTCACGTGGCACACGTCGCCGCCGCGGCCGCCCCGGGACAGCCGGCCGAAGCCCTCGGCACCGGGAAACGCGGGCAGGGCATCGCCCGGATCGCCGACGCCTGCATTGCTCCCGGCAGGGGCCTGGTCAGTTGGCGGCGTGTCGGCCCGGCCGACCGCTCCGGCATGGAGCAGCGTCGCCACGGCCCAGACCACGACGCTTCGCGGGATGGGGATGGTCAGCATCATGGCATGTGCCTTTGGTCAACGGTCGTGCATGCCATGGTGTGGTGCGACGCACGCGTGGTGAGGCACACGACCGCACCACGGCCAATCCGTCGTGAGCCTCAAAGGCATGCGTGTGTGGTATCTCTCACCTGTCATGCATGCATCCTACTCGGGGAGTTACGGCTCTTTTCGCACGAGACCGCATCAGGCCGCAGGATGACGCAAGTCCTTCTGCGGCTCGCTCTTTTGGTGGATCCCCGATTTTTCGGTGCGACTCCCTGCGACCTCCTGCGAGCAGAGCGTGAGGCGAATTCCGCGTCGGAATTTGCGTCACCCTCTCAATGCGAACACTTACGGGATCGCAGGGTAATCGAGGATTCGAACTGGCCGGGGGTGCCATGCGGTCGCTCGCCATGATCGGTCTTGTCGCGCTGGCCGTGGCCCTCGGGCAGGCGGCGCAGGCCGCCGACGACATGCGGCCCGTGGCCCTCGCCGCCACGATCACCGAGGTGCAGCCGATGACCGGCATCGCCCTCTGGACGACGAACCCCGACGCGGCCACCGCGCCCATCCAGCTGGAGTACTGCTACCTCGCCTACGGACAGGTCGTCGACTCGCAGGGCCGCTACGACTGGGCGGCGGTCGACGAAGTGCTGCGTGCCGTCGCCACCCGCAAGCATCAGGCGATCCTCCGCTGGCACGACACCTACGTCGGCAGGCCGACAGGCGTGCCGGACTCGATCAAGGCACTGCCCGACTACCGGGAAACCACCGCCACGAGCGAGGGCAAGCCGACCGGATTCCCGGACTGGTTGCATCCGGCCTGGCAGGCGTTCGTCCTCGAGTTCTTCACGAGGTTCGCGGCACGCTACGATCACGACCCGCGGCTGGCGTTCGTGCAGGTCGGCTTCGGCCTGTGGGCCGAATACCACATTTACGACGGGCCGATGGAACTCGGGGAGACCTTTCCGTCACTCGAGTTCCAGGGTCGGTTTTTCGAGCACCTCGCGACCTGCTTCCATGAGACCCTCTGGATGATCTCGGTCGACGCGGCCGGCTCCCAGGCCCCGCTCGTCGGAGACCCTCGGCTGCTCGCCCTCCGGTTCGGCCTCTTCGACGACTCCTTCAACCACCGGCGGCACGCCAAGGAGAACGAGCCCAACTGGAAGGCGCTCGGTCCCGACCGCTGGAAGACGGCACCGGCCGGCGGCGAGTTCAGTTTCTTCGCCCGCCGCGACCAGAAGCAGGCACTGGCGCCGGCGGGCCCCTACGGGATCCCCTTCGAGGAACGGGCGGCACGATTTCAAGTCTCGTTCATCATCGGAGACGACCAGCCGCGATTTCAGACGGCCGACCGCATCCGCGCCGCGGGTCTCGCGTGCGGGTACCGTTTTCGAGTCACGCGGTTCGCCGCGTCAGCCACAGCGAGCGAAGTCGTCATCACGAACGTCGGTATCGCTCCGATCTACCACGCGGCGTTCCCGACGGTGAACGGCGTCCGTTCGCGAGAGTTGCTCGCCGGGCTGCTCCCCGGAGCCTCGAAACGGTTCATGGTTGAAGCGGGCGGTCGGAACCCGACCCTGACGATCGAGTCGGATCGATTGGTTCCGGGACAGCGGATCGGCTACGAAATTGGAAGCGATACCGGATCGCCGTAGCGGACTTCTGCACGCGGGCCTGAAGGGCGCGGTCGTCGACCTGGCGGGCCCGGACTCCAACCTTCCGGCGGCCATGTGAATCAACCTGTCCAGCGGCGATCCGGGCAGCAAGCAGTTGCCGGCCAGGAAGCGTCGCCCTCGGTGACGTCTGCCGCTCACCAAAAGCGCCGTCGGCACGATGAATCCAGCGGTCCGGCGGCTTGGGCACGGTGCGGATGCTGACGCGGATTCAATCGTGACCATCGAAGCGAGATTTCATGTTTCTGTCCCGGTGAATCCGTCTCGGATTGAGTCTCTGGTTTCTGTATGGTCCGCGGCGAGTCATCCACTCCCACCCGTGAGGTCGTCGACGCATGTCACCCCGCAAGCGCTGCCACCGCAAGACCGCTCCGTCAACCATGCGGCTCGAACGCCTGGAGCGACGGCTCCCGCTCGCCGGCAACGTCACGGCGGAACTCACCGGCTCCACGCTTCGTCTCACGGGAGACCACCTCGCAAACGATGTCATGGTGGCATCGGCTGCCGGCGGCACGATCGCCGTCATCGGCATCGATACGACCGTCAACGGCCGGCAGGCGGCCTTCGTGACCACCGAGGCTGTCACGTCCATCGTCACCAAACTCAAGGGGGGTGACGACGCCGTGGGCTTCGGCAACAGCGCGGCGGATTACTTGAGCCAGAGGCAGTTGACCTCGCTGGCCACCTCACCGGTCGTTTGGTCCGAAGATCCACCAGCACCTTTCGATGTCGCGGCCGTTCAGGCGCGCATCGACGAGGTCGCCGGTGGCGCGACGACATTCTCCATCCCCGGCAGCCTGAGAGTGAAGACAGGCGACGGGAATGACGCGGTCGGCATCAGTGGCAATGTCGGCGGCTCGATCATCGTGAACCTCGGCTCGGCAGACGCCGGCAACGGACTCGTCATCGGTTCCGAGACCTTGGCCGGCCGCGTCGGTGCGGGTATCACCGTGAATGGCGGCGATCGCAACGATCTCGTCGCGATCGGAAATATGTCGGTCGCCGGTACGGTATCTGCATCGCTGGGCGACGGCATCAACTGGATGAACGTAATGGGCGGGGACGATGCGCCTACAACCATCGCCGCGCTCGCATACACGGGCGGCGTGGATGAGGATGGCGTCGGGCTGATGGGTGACGTGACCGTGCGGAATAACGTACGCATCTTCACGGGAGTACGGGGCGAGGACGAAGTCGATTTCTTTTCAAACCTCCGTTCGGCAGTATTCGGCGGCGGAGTGAAGGTGCGTGGCAACGTGGTCGTCAATACCGGCACTGGTAGCGATGGCGACACCGTACGTCTGGTCGGCAATTTCCGGGGAGATGTGTCCGTGACGACGGGCGGTGGGCGAGACACGGTGAGCGTGTCGTCATACGTAGGCTGGGTTTCCACCGATGGTAGCGATCCAGTGCCGCTGGTCGAAGTGGTCGGGTGGTCGGCAATCGGCCTCGACCTGAACATCAACACCGGTGCAGGGAACGACCTGATTTCCATCGGCACCTCCACCGTCGGTCGCGACGCCACGATCCACGCGGAATCGGGAGACGACGATGTCCGGATCGACTCCATGCAGGTGAAACGCAACCTGTCCGTCAATCTCGGCGCGGGCAACGACTCGCTTGCGGTCATGAACCTGCGGGCGTTCGCCGCCTTCTTCTACGGGGGCAGCGGCACCAACACGCTTTCGACGGACGCCGCGACACGGGCGGGTAGCCGCACGCTGAGGAAGTTCCAGTTTCAGGTGGTCTCGAACGGCTGACCCGGACGCCCCCAGTCTCCGAACACCATGTAGTCGCGTCAGCAGACCGGTGAGCCGGTGCTTGGGGCCTTCTGGAGTCGGACGGTCGCGGTGGGGACGGAGAGGCGGCCGCTGGCTTCCTGCCGGCGCCCACCGCTGGATCACAGCCTCAACAAGCCCACGATCGTTGACCCGTTGGCGTTTGCGATGCCGGCCCACTAATGTCCGGTTATACTACGGGGAGCATCCAATAGTTGACGTTTTCTATCCGGCGGCGGCCGCGTAGCGGACGTGTTCTTCTTCGAAGAAGTTGCGAACGACTCCCGGCTGATTCTGGCGTCGGCGGAGGTGTGCTCTGGCGCTTGCCATCATCTGCGACTGATCGCGAGGCCTTTGTCGCCGCATGGCCTGCTTGGTGTCTTGATTGAGCAACTCGTCTGGGTTGAGCTCGGGGCTATAGCCGGGCATGAAGCAGAGCTCAAGGTTCGTCCTTCGCTCGCGCTTGGCTGCGATCCAGCGGGCTACCTTCGCGGCCTTGTGGGCGGGATGCGAGTCGACGATGAGGATGATCTTCCTACCGTCGGTGGATCGCAAGAGCCGTGCCAGGAAGCGAATGAATACATCGGCGTTGAAGCGGCATGAGAACACCATGAACCAGAGGCGTCCCAGATTGCTGATGGCCGAGATCATGCTGCACCCGAACCGGCGACCGGTCGCGGGAACGATGGGCGTCTGCCCCCGTAGTGAA
>JBJTQP010000010.1:0-36374 GCA_046075685.1 Planctomycetaceae bacterium
CCCGGCGTGCCGAGCGCCAAGTACGTGCCAGGCAAGGACACGCTCGGCGGATAGTCCGTCACCGGAACTGGCAACCGTGGAGCCGCTGGCATCGGCTTGACAGGCGGCGATGGGCGTGGCGCAGGTGCCATCTTGTTCGAGCCAGCGCTTGAACTGCGGTCCGTGGAGACCATGCCGCAAAACTCGCTCAGCATGCCCTCCGCGTCCTCAAGCTGGCGGACGCGGTCTTCCAACATGCCAAGCTGAGAGGTGGCATACTGGCTTGGCAACAGCAAGGACAGTTGCGCGTGCAATGCGGCAGCATCCAGCGTTGTCGATTTTGCCGCGCGCGCCAAGCGAGCCAAGCGATTTCCATACTCCGTTTCTGCCATGCTCCGTTTCTGCCAAGCGAGCCAAGGCAACTGTCGAGCGAGAGATGCTGCGGAATGGCAACTATGGCGTGACAGATGCGTGAGGAGATGCAGTGACGGACGTGACGACCATGACGACCTGTTGATGTGCACCTCGATCACGTTCGTGGGGCCGTCCCAGTCAAAACCCCAGACGTGCTCGCAGAGCATCTTGCGGGTCACCACCTGGCCGTGGAACCGCATCAGGAGTTCGAGGATGTTGAACTCCGTGGGGGTGAGGTCGATCGGCCGGCCGTCGAGCGTGGCACGGCGGTTGGCGAGGCTGAGACTGAGGCCTCCCGCGGTGAGCACCGGCGTCGGCCGGTCGGCCGTCCGCCGATGCACCGCGTCGATCCGTGCCAAAAGCTCGTCCATGGAGAACGGCTTGACGAGGTAATCGTCCGCCCCGGCCTCGAACGCCTCGAGTTTCTCGCTGACCAGGCTGCGGGCCGTGAGCACGATCACCGGGGTGCGGACGCCGCTGGCGCGGGCCTCCCGCAGCACGGTCAGGCCGTCGGAGCCCGGGAGCATGAGATCGAGGATCACCAGGTCGCTGGCGAGCAGCGTGTCGTGGCCTGCGGCGGTGCCGTCCGCGAACCACCGGCACTGGTGGCCGGCGTCGGCAACCGCCGTCGACACCGCCTTGGCGATGATCGGGTCATCCTCGACGATGGCGACTTGCATCAGGCACCTCCCCATCCGGCATATTCCAAGGGAACGCCCTCCAAAGGCGCTCCGGGTAATGAAGTGTACCGCGCCGCCGGGCCGGCCGTCCTACTCCCACTCGATGGTGGCAGGAGGTTTCGACGAGATGTCGTAGACCACGCGGTTCACGCCCCGGACCTCGTTGATCACCCGCGTCGAGATCCGGGCGAGGACGTCGTGGGGCAGATGGCTCCAGTCGGCCGTCATGAAGTCTTCCGTCTCGACGGCCCGCACGGCGAGCGTGTCCTCGTACGTCCGGGCGTCGCCCATCACGCCGACACTCTGCACCGGCAGCAGCACCGCGAACGCCTGCGACACCTTCCGCATGAGGCCGGCCCGCTCGAGTTCCTCCAGCACGATGGCATCGGCTGCGCGGAGCGTGTCGAGCCGCGGCCTGGTCACCTCGCCCAGGCAGCGGACGGCCAGCCCCGGGCCCGGAAAGGGATGCCGCCAGACGATCCGCTCCGGCAGCCCGAGCTGCAGCCCCAGCTGCCGCACCTCGTCCTTGAAGAGGTCGCGAAGCGGCTCGATCAGTTCGAAGTCGAGATCCTCCGGGAGCCCGCCGACGTTGTGGTGGAGCTTGATGGTGGCGGCGGGGCCGTCGAGGGCGGCGCCGCTCTCGATCACGTCGGGATAGAGCGTGCCCTGGGCGAGGTACCGGGCGCCCTTGATCCTCGCCGCCTCGGCGGCGAAGCAGTCGATGAACGCCCTGCCGATGCGCCGCCGCTTCTCCTGGGGGTCCGTGACCCCGGCCAAGTCGGCGAGAAACCGCTCCTCGGCCGGCACCACGTGGAGGTCGGTCCTGAAGTGCCGGGTGAACTCGTCGATCACGGCGGCCGCCTCGCCCTTCCGCAGCAGGCCGTTGTCGACGAGGATGCACGACAGCTGGTCGCCGATCGCCCGGCTGAGCAGGGCGGCGACCACGGCCGAGTCGACGCCCCCCGACAGGCCGCAGATCACCCGATCGTTGCCGACGCGGCGGCGGATGTCGGCGATCGCCGCGGCCGCGACGTCATCGAGCCGCCAGGCCCCGCTGCAGCCGCAGGCCCGGGTCAGGAAGTTGGCCAGGATCCTGCCGCCGGCCGGTGTGTGGGTGACCTCCGGATGGAACTGCAGGCCGAACACGGGCAGCGAACGGTGGCGGACGGCGGCGAAGGGGCAGGTCGCCGTCCGCGCCAGGGCGACGAAGTCGCCGGCGATCCCGTCGACCTGGTCGCCGTGGCTCATCCAGACTTCGGTGCGCGGCGGGACGTCGGCGAGCAGGGCGTCGGCGTCGAGCACCTCGCACTCGGCGCGGCCGTATTCACGCGCAGGCGCCCGGCTGACGCGTCCGCCCAGGGCGTCGCAGGCGAGTTGCATGCCGTAGCAGATCCCGAGCACCGGAATGCCGAGCCGGAAGATGCCCGGATCGCAGCGCGGGGCTCCTTCGGCGTAGACGCTCGCCGGCCCGCCCGAGAGGATGATTCCCCGCGGCACGAGCTCGCGGATCCGGTCGGCCGTGATGTCGTGCCGGACGATCTCGCAGTAGACGTGCTGCTCCCGGACGCGACGGGCGATCAGCTGGGCGTACTGCGAGCCGAAGTCGAGCACGAGCACCCGCTCGGCCTGCTGGGGGGCGGGGGCGGCGGTGCGAGGGGCGGGCGAGGTCATGGGGCAGGTCCGGGAAAAGCCGCCGAGTATAGGGGGAGCATGCCGCCCCGGCGACGCGGCCGGCCACGCCGGCGGCGGGCGGGGGCTCGGCTGCTATAGTGCCCGCCATGCACATCCTCCTGACCAACGACGACGGGATCTTCGCCCCCGGCCTCGCCGCCCTGGAGCAGGGGCTCCGCACGCTCGGCGACGTGAGCGTGGTGGCCCCGTCCACCGAGCAGAGCGGCGTGGGCCACGCGATCACCTTTCTCACGCCGCTCACCGCCAAGGAGGTGTTTGAAGGCGACCGGCGTCGCGGCTGGGCCGTGGACGGCAGCCCCGCCGACGCCGTGAAGCTGGGGATCGCGGAGTTCTGCCCGCGGCGTCCGGATCTGGTGGTCAGCGGCATCAACAGCGGGCTCAATGCGGGCATCAACGTGCTCTATTCCGGCACCGTGGCGGCCGCGATCGAGGGCGCGTTCTTCGGAATCACGAGCATCGCCGTGTCGCTCGAGTGGGACGACCACCCCGACTTCGCACGGGCCGCCGAGATCGCCATCGACGTCATCCGGGGGCTGCTCGATCGCCGGCCGCAGGCCGGCAGCCTGTTCAACGTCAACATCCCGACGCGGGCCCTCACCGGCGGTGCGGAACTTCGCGTGGTGCCGATGAGCGTGGCCCGCTACGGGGAGGCGTTCGAGCGGCGGGTCGATCCGCGCGGACGGGCCTACTACTGGGCGACGAACGATCCGCCGCCGCCGCCCTCACCGGGCGAGTCCGATGTGACGGCCCTGGCTGCGGGCAAGGTCACCCTGACGCCTCTCGACTACGACCTCACCCACCGCGCCGGGCTCGACGATCTTGCAGCCGGGCCGTGGCGGATCGGCTGATACGGCTCACAGGTGAGCCTCGCGCGTTCGGGCGGCTCGGGGCAGCCCCGCGCTGAGATTCTCGGAGCCCCGGGCCTCCGGTGGCCGCCGCGAATGCTCCCCTTCGGCCTGTGAACCCGCACGCGCGTGGAGTGGCTGGGGCGTGATGCGTCATGGCCCGCGCGGCGTGCCGGAGTTCACCGCTGTTTGAGCCAGACGGCCACCGCCAGGCCGATGGCGACGATGACGCCGAGTCCGACGGCCACCCACGCTCCCGGCGGCATGCCCGCGATGTCGCGGCGGCGGCGGACCGGGGGTGACGGACTTCCGGCCGCGGTCGGGCCGGGGGCCGTTCCCGTCGACGGTCGCGTCGAGGACGCCGCCGCGGCCCGGGGCGGATGTCCGGGGTCGATGCGGATGGCAGCCGGGGCCGCAGGAGCCGCCGGCCGCGCGGCTGCGGGTTGCAGCGGCGGCGTGATGGAGGACGGCGGCGGCGTGCCGGGGAGGCTGCCTGAGCCGCCGGGGGTCGGCGGCAACGCCGCCGGGAAGATCCCGCTCGACCCGCTGCCCGGACCGCTCCTGACGACGACTCCTCCGCCGGCGTCGTGGCCGCCGGCGGAACGCCTCGGGAGCGGCCGCCGCGGCCCCTCCGGCCGGCCTGCGGCCACTGGCCCGGAGGCTGCCAGCCAGGCCGCGAGGGCGTCGGCCACCTCCTGCGCCGACTGCGGCCGCCCGTCGGGATGCTTCTGGAGCATGCGAAAGTAGAGGTCGGCGAGTGCGACCGGCACGTCGGGCCGCTGGTCGAGCAGGTTCGGTGGCGGCTTGTGGAGGTGCGACTGCAGCCGCTCGGCGAGCTTGCCCGAGGCGAACGGTGCCTTGCCGACGAGCAGGTAGTAGAGCGTGCAGCCGAGGGAGTAGATGTCGCTCCGCCGGTCGGCCTTGTGGCTGTCGGTGGCCTGCTCGGGCGCGAGGTAGTCGGCCGTGCCGAGCACCTTCTCATCGTGCTCCCGCGTGAGCGAGCCGTCCTCGTCGCCGCCGGCGAGGGCCAGGCCGAGGTCGAGCACCTTGATCGTGCCCCGCGTGTCGAGCATCAGGTTCGCCGGCTTGACGTCGCGGTGGACGAGGCCTTCCTCGTGCGCGTGCTGCAGCCCCGTGGCCGCCTGGCGGATGTAGTCCGCCGCCTCGCGGACGGGCAGCGGGCCGTCGCGCTTGACCTTGGCGTGGAGATCGATGCCGTCCACGTACTCCATGGCGATGAAGTGGACCGCCCCGGCGGTGTCGAGGTCGAAGGTGCGGACGATGTTGGGGTGGTTCAGGCGGGCCGACTGGCGGGCCTCGCGCTCGAAGCGGGCAAGGTAGGAGGTCTGGTCGACCCGCTTCACCGGCAGCACCTTGACGGCCGCCTTGCTGTGCAGCGTGGCATGCTCGGCGAGATACACGCTGCTCATGCCGCCCGCCCCGAGGAGCCGCAGCAGCCGGTACTTGCCCAGCGTGAAGCCCTTGTACTTGCCCTTGAGCAGCTGCTCGATCTGCCAGCGCGTGAGCAGCCCGGCGGTGACCAGGGCCTCCAGCAGCGGTTCGGGCGGCGGGCCGGCATGGCCGACCCACGGCTGGGCGATCGCCATCAGCCGGGAGTCCTCCACCAGCCCGCTCCGCCTGGCGACCTGGAGAAACTCGTCGACGGACTGGACCAACGCGGACATCGGCGGCGACACTGTGAGAAAGAGGCTGAGCGTCGCGCCCGTCCCGGTGCGGACGCGACCGACCGAATCCTACCCCAAACCAAGGGCCCTGAAATCGTGGGCTGGGTGCTCTTCTCGCGGCGCGGGTGCCACCTCTGCGAGGCGGCCGAAGACCTCGTGCAGGAACTGTGTCCCGGCGCAGACGTGGTCGACGTCGACTGCGATCCCGGGGTTCGCCAGCAGTACGGCCTGCGGGTTCCCGTGATCGAGATCGACGGTGTCGTGGCGGCGGAGGGCCGCATCGAGCGGCGGGACGTCGAGCGGCTCGCGGCCGGCGGCCGCTCAGACGCCGAGCCGTAGGCCGCGGCGGGCGAGCTGGTCGGCGAGCCGGTGCGCCGACACGAAGACCTCCGCATCCCAGCCCAGCGAACGGGCGGTGTCGACGTGCGGGGCGAGGTCGTCGCAGAAGAAGATGCGCTCGGGAGGCACGCCGGCCCGGGCGGCGGCCACGTCGTAGATGCCGCGGTCGGGCTTGGCCGACCGCTCCTCGTGGCTGAGCACGATCTCGCGGAATCCGCCCGGGAGGATCGCGTAGCCGCGCGACACGAGGAAGTCCCAGTGCGGGTCGCAGGTGTTGGAGAGGATGCCGGTCGGCACGCCCGCCCGGCGGCAGCCCGCGATGATCGGCAGCATCGCGGCGTTGAGGGTGAACATGTCGCTCGCGGCCCGGGCGAGCGCCGCGGCATCGGGCCGGGTGCCGGTGCGACGGCAGAACTCGGCGTGGAACTCCGGCCAGTCGATGTCGCCCCGCTCGATCGCCTTCTGCAGGCCACCGGCCATCACCGCGGCCTCGACGGCCGTCGCATCGGCGCCGCTCACCGCCGCCATCGCCGCGAACGAGCGGTCGCGGTCGAAGAAGAAGATGACGTTGCCGAGGTCGAAGTAGATGAATGCCGGGGGCATCGGAGCGCGGTGGCGGGGAACGATCGGGCCGCCGGCGGCTCCGGCGGCTTTCAAACGGCCGCGGAGCATACTATCCTGCGGCCTCCGCCAGCGAGGAGCCCCGACCATGACCGCCCTGAACCGCACCAGCGCCCGCATCACCCAGCCGCGATCCCAGGGGGCCTCGCAGGCGATGCTGCTCGGCACCGGGCTGCAGCCGGCCGACCTCGACAAGCCGCAGGTCGGGATCGCGAGCATGTGGTACGAGGGCAACACCTGCAACATGCACCTCGACCGGCTGGCGGCGAAGGTCCGCGAGGGGGTGGTGGCCGCCGGGTTGGTGGGGATGCGGTTCAACACGATCGGCGTGAGCGACGGGATCTCCATGGGCACCGAGGGGATGAGCTACTCCCTGCCCTCCCGCGACATCATCGCCGACTCGATCGAGACCGTGATGCACGCCCAGTGGTACGACGCCCTGGTGGCGATTCCCGGCTGCGACAAGAACATGCCGGGCTGCCTGATCGCGATGGGCCGCCTCAACCGGCCGGCGCTGATGGTCTACGGCGGCACGATCAAGCCCGGGCACCTTGCCGACGGCACCACGCTCGACATCGTCTCGGCCTTCCAGTGCTATGGCGAGTACGTGGCCGGCCGGATCGACGACGCCCGGCGGGCGGACATCGTCAGGCATTCCTGCCCCGGCGCCGGAGCCTGCGGGGGCATGTACACGGCGAACACGATGGCGACGGCGATCGAGGCGCTGGGGATGGCGCTGCCCGACAGCGCCTCGATCCCTGCTGAGCACCCCGCCAAGAACGAGGAATGCCTCCGCGCAGCGGCGGCCGTCAGGCACCTCCTCGAACTCGACCTCAAGCCCCGCGACATCATGACCCGCCGGGCGTTCGAGAACGCGATGGTCACGATCATGGCCCTCGGCGGGTCGACGAACGCCGTGCTGCACCTGATCGCGATGGCCCGGGCGGTGGGAGTCGACCTCGGGCCGGACGACTTCCAGAAGGTGGCCCGCCGGATCCCCTACCTCGCCGACCTGAAGCCGAGCGGAAAGTACGTGCAGGAAGATCTGCACTCGATCGGCGGCACCAGCGGCCTGATGAAATACCTGCTCGACAAGGGGCTCATGGACGGCGACTGCATGACGGTCACGGGCAAGACGCTCGCCGAGAATCTCGCCGCCTCGAAGGGCCTCGCCGCCGGGCAGAAGATCATCCGGCCCGTCGAGGATCCCCTGAAGAAGACGGGCCACATCACGATCCTGCACGGCAATCTCGCTCCGGGCTCGGCCGTGGCCAAGATCACCGGCAAGGAGGGATCGCGGTTCCGCGGTCCGGCCCGGGTGTTCGACAGCGAGGAGGCCATGCTCGCGGCCCTCGAGCATGGGGCCATCAAGCGGGGCGACGTGGTGATCATCCGCTACGAGGGCCCGAAGGGCGGGCCGGGCATGCCGGAGATGCTCACGCCGACATCGGCGCTGGTGGGGGCGGGCCTTGGCGCCGACGTGGCCCTGATCACCGACGGGCGATTCTCCGGCGGCTCCCACGGCTTCATCGTGGGCCACGTGGTGCCCGAGGCGCAGGAGGGAGGGCCGATCGCGCTGGTCCGCGACGGCGACACGGTGGTGATCGACGCCGACACCGCCTCGATCGACGCGGAGGTGACGGATGAGGAGTTCGCCCGGCGGAAGGCCGCCTGGCAGGCACCGCCGTTGAAGGCCGACCGCGGGATCCTGGCGAAGTACATCCGCTGCGTGGCGCCCGCGTCGCGGGGATGCGTGACCGACGAGTAGCGTCGCGGCCGGTGTCTGTCGTCGCCGCGCTCCCTGTAGCCGCGGGCTTGCAGCCTGCGGGATCCGCGTTGCACATTGGTGCAGGCTGAAAGCCCGCACCTACGGGGAACAGGCGATGCGTTTCCTGTAGCCGCAGGCTTGTAGCCTGCGGGATCCGCGTTGCACATTGGTGCAGGCTGCAAGCCCGCACCTACGGGCGCGGCTATCGACCAGGCACGGGGAGCGTTTCGATCGGCACCGGGGGGCCGGGGGCGATCTGGGCGCCCGGCGGCAGCTGCTCGGGCGGAATCGGAGCGCCGTAGAGGGGGCCGCTGGGCACAGCCGCTGCAGCAGGCCCGCCGGGCGGCGGGTTCGCCGCGTCAGGGGGCGTGTAGTAGGGCTCCACGTGCTGCTGCGGCGGCAGGCCGAGCTTCGCCAGCATGCGGCCGAGCATCTTCTGCTCCAGTTTCGGATCTCGGCCGAGCGGAATCCATCCGAGGTTGGGCGTCGGGCTCGCCACGGGCCGCGGCTGGTCGCCCACCTGCTGGCCGAGCGTCGGCAGCGGCGTGCCGTAGCGATAGAGCGAGTCGTCGTTGCGAAACGAGGCCCCGCCCGTCGTGGCCCGCATCGGCCTCGGGAGGTACTCGAGTTCCTTGTTGACCATCACTTCCACCCGCCAGCCGGCGGCGTCGGGCGAGAGCCGCAGCGTGGCCACGCGGCGGATCGACTGCAGCGTCGCTTCCCAGCGCTCGTCCCAGCCCACGGAATCGCCCCGCCATGGCTCGAGGATGGTGGCTCCGGTCTGCGGGAAGGTGTCGATGCGGCCCTCGGTCGGCACGCCGTTGGCGAACACCACCCGCTGCTCCGAGTGCACCTTGAAGAAGTCGTCCGTGACGTCGACGAGTTTTGTCCACACGAGTTCGGCGTCGAGCGGCGGGAGCACGACCGCGTTGCGCGGCGCCGGCGGCGGGCCTGGCACCACCGGCCCGCCGGGGCCGATGATCGCCCCCGCAGGCAGCGGTGAGAAGGGGTCAGGCTGCCCCCCGACCGCGTTCGGCTGCGGGCCGAGCGGCGCGGGCAGGATCTCCTGGCCTCGGGCGGTGCAGCCGGCCAGGATGGCGACGAGACTGGCGACGATGAACGGTCGGCGGGGCATCCGCGGATCCTGGAGGGGATGCGGATGCTCTCCGAACGACCGGGGCCGCTCAAGACCAGTTCAGTCCCGCGAAACGCGGCTCATTGCAGCAGCGGTGGGCCGCCGTCGCGTCATCCACGCCCGGCCGCAGGCCGCCAGGGCCGCCGCGGCCACCACCGAAATGCCGGCCGGCTCGGGCACCGCCGCGATCCCGGCCTGACCTGCCGGCGGGTTGTACGGCCCCGCGTCAAGCAGGCCCGTCGAAAGGAAGGCGGCGGCGTCGAGCACGTCGACGAAGCCGTCGTAGGTGAAGTCGCCCTCGATCCAGCTTGCCGGCAGGCCGGAGTCGAGTTTGCCGCTGGAGAGGAAGTTGGCCGAGTCCAGGATGTCGACCTGCCAGTCGAGATTCGTGTCGCCGGCGGCCGCGAAGGCGAAGGTCACGGAGCCGTCGCCGTTGTCGAGCCAACCCACCGTCCGCGAGCCGCCGCTCGCCGCGGCCATGCTCGAGGTGATGCCACTCGCGCCGTTCCACGTCCGTCACCCAGACCCGTGAGCAGCGCCGCCACCATGTCGGTGGCCGGGAGTCCCGCGGTCACCGTGATCATGCCGCTGCCCACGTCGGTGAGCCCGCCGGCGAGCGGTGCGAGGCCGCCGAGGCTGGCCTGCAGGTAGGGCGCGAGTGAGAGCGTGCCGCCGGCGAGCGGCTGGACTCGGCTCGCGGCCAGTGCCCCGGCGGAGTCAGCCTGCACCCCGCCGCCCTGGATCGTCGTGGAGCCGGTCACGACGGCGGCGTCACCGATGGTGAGCGTGCCCGTGCCAACCTTCACGAGATTGCCGGAGATCGTCATCGCGCCCGGGCCGCCGATCGACGCGACTCCCGAAGCTGTGACCGGACCGCTCCAGGCGGCCGCCGATCCCGTCCGGGTGTTGACCATCGATACGCCTCGGGGCGAACCGGTGAGCGTCAAGGACTCGCCCTGGATCGTCTGCCCGTACAGGTCGAGCACCCCGCCTGGGATGGAGGCGAGCGTCGACGAGGTGACGATGGTGCCCGCCGCGGTGGAGCCGAGCGCCTGCGAGGTGCCGAGCCGGAGCGTGCCGGAGACGACGACGGTGTCGCCGTTGTAGGTGTTGGCCGCGTTGAGGATCGTCGTGCCCACGGTCGTGGTGCTGCTGCCCCCGACCACCAGGCCGAACTTCTGCGAAGGCACGAGGGCCGACGAGCCGCTGATCACGCCGTTGAACACCGTCGTGCCGGCGCCGCCGAGCACCACGCTGCGGGCCGCTGCAGTGCCGGACGGCATGTCGAAGCCGCCCGCGATCACCACGGTCGTGCTGGCGCCGGTCTCGAGCACCTTGTCGATGTTGCCGGTGAGGGCGCCGGCGGTGAAGGTCAGCGTCGCGGGGCCTGTGCCCGAGTGGTTGATCCGCAGGCTCTGGCCGAGGCTCAGGAAGCCGAGCGCGTAACTGCCCGAGTTGGCCAGGTCGAGCGCGGACGAACTGGCCGCGTTGCTGCTCTGCAGGGTGCCGCTCGTGAGCACGCCGGGGTTCTGGAGCCGCAGCGTGCCCGCCTGGATCATCGTCAGGCCGCCGGTGTAGTTTGCCGTGCCGGCGAGCACCAGCGTGCCCTCGCCCCACTTCGTCAGGCCGCCGGCTCCGGTCACCAGCCCGGAGAGCGTGGTCGTGCCCGCGCCGCCGAACCCGGTGGCCGCGTCGTTGAGCGTCACCGTGCCGGCGACGCTGGCGGAGGCGGCCGTGTTGCTGTTGATCACCGCGCCCGAGTTGGCGATCCCGCTCGACGCCACCGCGAGTGGCTCGGCCACCCCCGTCTGGCCGTTGAGGTCGAGCACGCCGCCGGCGGTGATCACGGTGCCCGCGGCCGTCGAGCCGAGGGCCGTCGGGCTGCCGAGGGCGAGCGTGCCGGAGCCGACAGTCGTCGTGCCGGTGTAGGTGTTGGCGCCGGCGAGCGTCACCGCGCTCGCGGAGCCGGACTTCGTGATCCCGCCGCTGCCGGAGATCGCTCCGGCGAGCGTCTGCGTCACGGAGCTCGAGATCACGAAGCTGCCGTCGTTGGCGATCCCGCCCGTGAAGCTGCCCGAGCCGAGCACGCCCGCGTCGGACACCTTGAGCGTGCTGCCGGCGGCGACCGCGATCGGGCCCGTCGCCGTGCTGGTGCCGGTGAGGAACAGCGTGCCGGTTCCGGCCTGCGTGAGGCTGCCCGTGCCGGAGATCGCCCCGGCGAGCGTCTGGTTCGCCGTGCCGGAGTAGATGATCGACGCGTTGTTGACGATCGCACCGGAGTGCGAGCCGCCGCCGAGGGCCCCGGTGCTGCCCACCTGCAGGACGCCTCCCGACACGGCGATACCGCCGGCGACCGCGAGGTTGGTGGTGAGCGTGAAGGTGCCGGCCCCCGACTTCGAGACGGCTGCCGCCGAGAGCGTGCCGCCCGAGAGATCGACGCCGCCGGCGCTCGTCACCGCGACCGTGCCGGAGACGATGCCCGCGGCATCGACGGCGATCGAGGCGGGCGTCGAGATGGTGGCATCGTCACCGGGCCCGAACGTCGTGCCTGCGCCGCCGCTCTGCCAGTTCGTCGAGGTGTAATCCCAGGCATTGCCCTGGGAGCCCGTCCACACGAGGTTGAGCAGCGAGCCGGTCACCGTCAGCTGCAGGGCGGTGGCGGTCTTGGTGAAGGAGTAGGTCGCCCGACCGGACGTGACCGATTGCCCGAGGCCGATCGTCTGATTGGCCACGGCCGGGCCGGTGACGCTGAGCGTGGCCCCGGTGGTCGACAGGCTGCTGCCGGAGACGAGCGTGTAGGAGCTGCCGATCGCCGCGATGCCGGAGAGCGTGATCAGGTTGTTGCCACCCGCCACCGAGACTGGGCCGGTCGCGGCGAGCGAGCCGTTCTGACCGATGCCCACCGTGAGCCCCAGGCTCGCGTCGCCCCCCATCGTGAAGGAGCCGAGGGTCATGGTGCCCGACGTCGCCGTGTCGGTGAAGGTGGCCGCCGCGCCCGCTGCGCCTGCGAGCAGCAGGCCGCCCCCGGTGAGCGTGGGCACGGCCAGCGTCCCTCCCGCACCCACGGCCAGCGTGCCCTGCTCGATCGATACGCTGCCGGAGAACGGGTTGCTGCCGGTGAGCGTGACGGTGCCGCCGCCCGTCTTGACGAGCAGGCCGGAGCCCGAGATGGCGCCTGAGACCACGAGGTCGCCGGCGCCGCCGAACGCCGCAGTCCCGCTCGTGGCCACGGCGGCAGACCAGGTGCCGGCCGTCGCCAGGCTGGAGTTCACGAGGCTCACGCGATCGAGGGTGCCGTCCATGGTGAGGGTTTCGCCGTCGATCGTGAACCCGTTGAGATCCACCGTGCCCCGACCGAGCGTGGTCACCACGCCCGTGGTGTCGGTGACCGTGACCGCGGAGATCGTCACACCCGCATTGGTGCTGCCGAACGCGCCCGCGTTGCCCACCTTGAGCGTGCCGGCGCTGACGCGGGCGACGCCGGTGAAGGCATTGGCCCCGTTGAGCGTGAGCGTGCCGCTCTGGCCGAGGGCGTTGGCCGTCTGGACGACGCCGAACTGGCCGATCGTGCCGGATGCACCGCCGGAAATCACGCCGTTGATCACCACTTCGCCGGAGTTGTAGAAGACGGCGTTTCGGTTGCTCGTCGGCGCCGAGGCCGCGGTGACGCTGTTGAGCACGACCTTGGTCCGCTCGTGCACGTCGAGCGACTTGTTGGCGGAGCCTCCGAGGCCGCTGTTGCCGGCGATCGAAAGCGTCACGGTGCCGGTGCCGCTCGTGCCCACGCGAAGGTAGGAGCCGAACTGGCCGATGCTCGCCATCGAGTAGTCGCCCGCCGCCACGAGGTCGAGCTCGGCGGAACTGTTGCTGTTGTTCCAGGAGAGCGGCACGTTCGGCAGGGTGGTCGGGTCGACCGCCTGGACGACGCCGGTGCTGATGAACAGCGTGCCGGTGAAAGAGCTGGGTGCCGCGAGGGTGACCATGCCCTCGCCCATCTTGTAGAGGCCGCCACTGCCGCCGAAGCCGCCAGCGAAGGTCGTGTCGCCGTCGCCGCCGACGTAGGTCTGTGCCGACGCCAGGGTGACCGGTCCGCTCCACGAGGCGGTGTTGACCGCGTCGGTGTTGACCAGCGCGCCCGGAAACACCCCCCCCTGACCCGTGCCCGACAGCGTCAGCGATTCACCGGCGATCGCCTGCCCGTTGAGGTCGAGCGAGCCGCCGGCAGCCACGGTCGTGCCGGCGTCGCCCGTGCCCAGGGCCCATGCGCTGCCGAGCACGAGCCGGCCAGACTGCACCGTCGTGGCGCCCGTGAACGAGTTGCTGCCGGAGAGCGCGGTGATCGTGCCGGCTCCAGACTTGACCACACCGCCGACTCCGCCGATGGCTCCGGCCACGCCCTGGGCCGCCGCACACTCCAGCGTGCCGTCGTTGGCGATGGCGGACGTCGAGGAGCCCGAGCCGATCACGCCGCTGATCTTCAGGCCGCTGCCCGCCGCGATCGACGCGGCCCCGTTCCAGGTGCTCGATCCGGAGAGGATCAACGTGCCCCCGCCCGAGACGGCCAGCGAACCCGTTCCCGACATCGCGGCGGCCACCGTCTGGGTGCCGGTCGTGGCGAAGATCAGCGCGGCGTTGTTGGCCAGCGTCGTCGAGATGAGCGAGCCGGTGCCGTTGACCGTGAGCGATCCGGCGTTGAGCGTCACGCTGCCGGCGGCGACGGCGGTGTCGAACGAAAAGGCGCCGGCGTTCGACTTGACGAGCGTGGTGGCCGTCAGCGAGCCGCCGGTCAGCGAGACCGTGCCCGAGGCGTTGGCGATCGTGATGGCGTCGCCCACCACGCCCGAAGGCTGCACCGTGATGGCGGCAGCCGTGCCGATCGTGCCGTTGTCGCCCGACCCAAAGTACGTGCTGCCCGCGCCGGTCGTCCAGTTGGAGGTCGTGTAGTCCCAGGTGCTGTTGGTGGCGCCGGTCCAGGTCAGCGAGACCTGCGATCCCGTGGCGACGAGCTGCAGGGCCGTGGGCGTGCTGGTGAAGGAGTAGGTCGTGCGGCCGACGGTGGCCGACGAGCCCAGCGGGATCGACTGGTTGCCGACCGCGGCACCCGTGAGCGAGAGCGAGCCCGTATTCGTCAGGCTGGCCCCGGAGAGCAGCGTGTAGGTGGTGCCCGGCGCGGCGAGGCCCGACAGCGAGAGCACGTTGCCCGCCCCGGTGATGGCGACGGCCGCGGACGACTGGATGCGGCTGGTCACCGGCATGCTGACCGTGGAGTTGCCGCCGAGCGATACGGCGCCGATGCCCAGCGTGCCGGAGAGCGTGTCGGTGAAACTCGCGCTGGTCGCCACGTCGCCAGCCAGGCTGAGGCTGCCCGCGCCGAGCGAACTCGCCGTCAGGACGCCACCGGGGCCGACGAGGATCGCGCCGGAGTTGGAAATGTTCTTCGTCAGCGATGCCAGCACGTTGAGCGTGGCGCCGGCCGCGACCGACACGGCACCGGGGCCCGCCGCCGCGGGGTCGGTGATCTTCACGGTGCCGGCCGCGACGGTGAGGCTGCCGAAAGCGCTGCTGCCACCCAACTGAATGATGCCGGGTCCATTGGTCGTCAGGCCGTAGGCGGCGTTCGAGACGTTGACCGGCCCGAGCACCTTGAGTGCATACGTGGTGCTGTTGTTTGTCCACGTCTGGCTGGAGCCGAGGATGATGCCGGCCGAGCCCGCTGTGTTGGCGGGATTCCGGATGAAGCTCGTGTCGCCGGTGGCATTGCTGTTGACGAGGATGCCGGTTCCCGAGCCGATGCCATTGGTGGCCGACGCGGTGATCGTCACCGACATCACGTTGCTGTTGGACGAGTTGTTCTGGAAGGTGTAGCCGCTGGTTCCCGACGCATTGAAGATCAGCGCGCCGACCGTCGGCTGATTCGATGTGCTGGAGCTGTTGCCGATGGTGGCGGTGCCGGCGTTGGTGGCGTTGCCGGGGGACGGACCGAAGCCGAACTGAAACGAACTCGTGTTGCCGACGTTGGTGGCCAGGTAAAAGGTGGTCGGCGTCGTGCCCGAGGACGAAGTCGACCAGGTGGTGCCGCTGGTGCTCTGCCGGAACGTGCCGCCACCATCGCCGTTGGCCGTGACGCCGTTCACGTCCCAGTAGTAGTCGGCCGCCGGGGACGGCGCCACGAACGCGGCCCACGCGAGGCCGACCATCACCAATGCACCACATCGCTTCGCGGAGATCATCTGCGTTCCCCCGGGTGTCGTTCGACCCACTGCCGGCATCCGTGCCTCCAGCCTCTCAGGATACGGCTCATTCCTCACCGGCCGCAACGTCCTCGATCAACGGACCCGCCGTTTACGCATCCATCACGGACGACGGCAGCCGTGAATAATCCTGTCGGCGCATGGGGTTGAGGGAGTTTTTGCCGGTGGGCGCACGCGACAGGTACGCTACGATCTGAGAGGACGGTGGGGCGATGCTCATCCTTCTTACGCGAGAGACAGCGGCCGCGAGGCGAGATGATCATGATCGTGAAAGAACAGCGTAACCCGATATGCCGCACGCCTCGACGCGGGTTCCTCGCTCGGCGCGTCAGCACCGCCCGACGCGGCAAGGGGTTTACCTTGGTGGAGCTCCTCGTGGTGATCGCGATCATCGCCACGCTGATCGGCCTGCTGCTCCCCGCCGTACAGACCGCCCGCGAGGCGGCGCGGCGGAGCGCGTGCAGCAACAACATGCGGCAGATCGGCCTCGGGCTGACCTCGTTCGAGAATGCGCGAAAGCACCTCCCGTGCGGTCACAAGCAGACGAAGGTGGGTGATCCAGCGTGGGGCTGGGCGGTGTTCACGATGCCGTTCATGGAGGGCGCCACCACGTTCGACACCCTCAACCCGAACGCGAACACGCTGCTCTCCGCGTGCAACATCCTCAAGGCGACGCCGACGAACCCCATCGCCGCGGCGCTCAAGGCCGCCATGCCCGCCAGCCGCTGTCCCTCCGACACCACGCCCGAAGGCAACAACCTCATCGACTTCGGAGGCACCAGTGGCGGCGGCTCGGCGCTTGCCTGCGAGACCGCCGGTGATCCGCCGCTGGGCACGTCGAACTACGTGGCCTCCGCGGGCACCAACCCGCCGCACGAGATCTGCGGCTGGGACAACCCCGACGCCGGCACGTGCAAGACCGACGGCTCCGACCCGCCCGATGGCGTCTTTCTCGGCCGCGATTCGATCAAAGGCCTCAAGTACAAGGACATCCGGGACGGCCTCTCGAAGACGATCTTCGTGGGTGAGCGGTGTGGTGGCGACACATACACGAGCTTCTCGGCGGCCCCGTCGGGGAAGGGTTCGTTCGCCGCGGTGTGGGCGGGCAACGGCCGGCCCGGATCCGGCACGTCGCCCAAGGGCGCCGGGCGGTGCTACGGCCGTATGATCGGCCTGCCGATCAACGAGTTCATCTCCACCAACAACGGCAAGGCCTACGCCAGCTTCCACCGAGGCGGTGCCAACTTCCTGCTCGGCGACGCCTCGGTGATGTTCATTTCTGAGAACACCGACTCGCTGATCCTTCAGAAGATGGCGAAGCGCGACGAGGGCCTCCGGGGCGACACGAATGTGTATGGCTCGCCGTCGACCACGCCGATCATCGACGACGGCGTGCCGTCGATGCCCTGAGTGGGAATGATTGTGACCCCGACCCCTGCTTCGCGGAGCCCCAGATGAGAATCCCACGTCCGTTCCTCGTGCCTGCGGCGATCGTCGCCGGCTGCATCCTGCTCGCCGGCTGCCAGCGGATTGGCGAGGTGTCGGGCACGGTGAAGGTCGGTGGAAAGCCGGCCAAGGGGCTGACGGTGATCCTCGATCCGCAGGCGAAGGATGCCCCGCGGGGCGTGGCCTCGACCGGTGCCGACGGCGGCTTCACGATCCGCCGGCTCGGTCCGGGCGCGAAGAAGGGCGTGCCCGTGGGAACCTACACCGTCAGGGTGACGTCCGACATGGATGACCCGTCCGCGGTGCGGATTCCCGATTCGTTCGCCCGGTCGTCCGGGATTTCCTGCGAGGTCACGTCGGGCGCCGACAACCGTCTCGACATCGAGATCCCGGCGAAGTGACGACGGCTGGGCGTCTTCAGCGGCGCAGCCAGAGCAGCGGCTGCGTGATCGGCACGTTCCGCCGCACCTCTTCGTCGGTCGGATCCGCCGGCAGTCGTTCCCAGAGCGCGACGGAGGCCGGGTCGCGGAGCGCGAGGCCGGCGAACAGCAGGTGCGGCTGCCTGGCCGGCCAGCCCTCCCAGTGCTCCACGTCGGGTGGCCGCGGCCACGACGACTTGTCGGCGAGGAACGGCTGCAGCCAGGCCGCCGCCCGCCTGATGCCCCGGCCGTCGGGCAGCGTGAAGGCCCAGAGATCGTCGGCCGGCGTGGAGAGGATCTGGCAGAGCGTCGCCATCTGGTCGAGCTGGAAGATCGAGTAGCCGTAGGGCTTCGTCCGCTCCAGCTCCGCCGGAAACGACCCGTCTTCGGCCATCTGGTCGGGCACGAAGACCTCCCGGAACTGCCGCCGGCACTCCGCGAGGATCGCCTCGTCGCCGGTCAGGTCGGCGAAGGCGGCGAGCTGCACGAAGTAGGCGACGGCATGGTTGTTCTTCGCGGCGGCTTCCTTCCGGCCGTTCTCGCTCGATGTCATCCAGGTGCAGAGGTCGGCGAACCAGCGACGCACGCCGGCGACCGTCTCCTCCGGGATCGCGCTCGCGGCCGCCAGCCGCTTGACCGCCATCGCCACCTCGATGAGATGCAGGCCGTCGATGATCCCGGCCGGCCGGCCGGGGGAGACGCCCGGGATCGCCTGCGCCCGGGCGAGGTGCGGGTTCATCCGCGTCTGCGGGGTGAGGAGGAACACGTCCAGCAGTTCGGCGGCCTTCGCCGCATACCGCCGCTCGCCCGTCACGAGGTGCGCCGCGGCGAGCGCCGCCACCCGGTCGCGGAGGTCGCGAACCACCCGGCGGTGGGCGGTGAAGTTGTCGGGATTGGTCTCCCCGTCGCGGCGGATGTAGGGCAGCCCGTCGGGCTTCGTGGGGTCGGGCCACCAGTAATCGCCGTTGGAGGTGAAGTCGTTGGTGCTGCCCTCGCCGCGTGGCGACCGATGGGCGGTGATCGTCAGGGGCGGCAGGGCGAGGGCCGCATCGGCGGCGCGGAGGATGCGGCCGCGGTCCACCGCCGCAACGTCGATCGCCACCGAGGGCATGGCCCACGACCTGGCGACCGGCGTGGCGGCCGGAGCGTCGGTGGTGGCGCCGGCCGGCGGCACCGATTCCCGCGGGGCGGCGGGCTGGGCGTCGATCGTCAGGAAGGCCGACTTCAGTCCCGGCGACGTCACCGCCGCGACGGCCTTGCGGCCATCGAGGGCCACGCGGATCCGGGCCCGGCCGTTGGCCAGCTGCACCACGCGGGATCCGTCGGGCGTGCCCAGGTTGTCGACGAGGGAGCCCTCGCCGGCGAGCCCGAACCGCACCTGGTTGGCGGCGTCGAGGCAGGCGGCGCCGTCCTTGTCGAAGGCCCGGGCCTCGATCGTGACCGTGCCGCCGGCGCGGACCACCTCGGTGAGCGTGAGCTTCGTGGGCCTGCCCCACACCTCGGTGACGTAGTCGAAGGCGATCTCGTCGGCGATCTCGCCCGCCGGGGTCGTCGCCACCGCCCTCACCGTGTGCCGGCCGGCGGTCAGCGGCACGCTCCAGTGCAGGCCCGCCGCGGGATAGGCGGCACTGTCGCGGGCCTTCGCGCCGGCCGACGTGCCGTCGACGAACAACTCCACCTGCGGGCAGTTGGAGTAGACGCGGATCTCCTTGGCCTCGCCGGCCTTGCCCCACCGCTCCCGCCAGCCGTGGCCGAGCACGTGCACCATCGGCGTCGTGGCCCAGTAGCTCTGGAACACGTAGTAGCTCTCCTTCGGCGTGCCGTCGCGGGTGACCACGCCCTTCTGATTCACCCGCGGCACCGGATTCTCGGGCCGCAGGGGCGTGGAGAAGTCCTTGAAGATCCAGGCGGCGGCGCCGGTGAGGCCGGGCATCCGCTCCTGCTCGTGGAGGTGCCAGTCGAAGAGGTTCACCATGTAGCTCTCCGACCAGTCGCCGTCCTTCGACATCCGCACCTTGCCGCCCGAGCCCTTGTAGGCCTTGCCGACCTCGGCGGTCCCCTGCCCTTCCACCACCTGCTCGAGCATCTTTTCCGGCTCCTCGGCGAACCGGCCGGCGTGGCTGTCGCCGCCCCACTCGGCGTGGAAGAAGTGGGGCGTGTCGGCGATCGCCTTCTCGACCGCCTTGCGGTATTCGCGGTAGCGGCCCGAGTACCAGCCGGCCCAGATGCTCGGGGAGTAGACGTCGATCACGTCCTTGCAAAAGTCGCAGCGGCGGATCGCCGTCTTGCGCGTGGGATCGATCTCGTGGGCCAGGCCGTTGAGCTCGGCCATGAAGGAGCGGATGGCGGCCTTGTCGAACTCCGGAAAGTCGCCCGGCCAGTCGTTCTCGTTGCCGAGGCCCCAGAGGATCACCGCCGGGTGGTTGGCGTGCTGGTCGATCATGGCCCGGAGCATGTCGCGGCACTGCTGCCGGTAGCGGTCGCCGCCGAGCCCGCCGCGGCACCAGGGAATCTCCTCCCAGACGAGCAGCCCGAGCTCGTCGCAGAGGTCGAGCACGAGCGGGGCCTGCTGGTAGTGGCCGAGGCGGACGAAGTTGGCCCCCATCTCCTTGATCTGCGTCAGCGTGCGGCGGACGACGTCGTCGGGCACGGCCGCGGCCACGCCGGCGTGGTCCTCGTGATAGTGCGTGCCGCGGAGCAGGAGCCGCGCGCCGTTGAGTTTGAAGGGGCCGTGGGGCACCCACTCCACGCTCCGCAGGCCGAACCGCTCGGCCACGCGGTGCTCCCCGTGGGGCGAGGCGAGCGTCACCGAGCAGGCGTAGAGCCGCGGGGTCGCCGGCGACCAGGTGGCGGGCGCGTCGATCGTGAAGGTGTCGATCTGCCGCTCGCCCTCCCACGGGGCGAGCGTCGTCTCGCGGCGGTGGATCACGCCGCCTTGCGGGTCGCGGACCTCGAGCGCAAGCCGCACGTCGGCGGCGATCATCTCCGGATTGCGGAGCCGGCCGCGGACCGTGACCGTGCCCTTCCCGTCGGCGAGCACCGGCAGCACGTGCACCCGCTCGAGCGACACGGCGGGCACGTGCTCGAGGTGGACGTGGCGGTAGAGGCCGCCGTAGCGGTTGAAGTCGCTGAGGTCCGAGGGGATCGACTCGGCATCCCGGGAGTTGTCGCAGCGGATCGCGAGCGGCACCTTCCCGCCGCACGACTCGTCGGCCAGGGCCCGAGCCGCGGCGTCGGTGATGTCGAGCGTCCAGCCGTCGTAGCCCCCGAGGTGACTCCCCGCCGCGGCGCGGTTCACGAACACGGTGGTCTCCTGGCCGGCGCCGTCGAAGTGCAGGAGCGTGCGGCCCCGCGGGAAGGGCTGCTTCGATTCCAGCCGCGTGCGATACCAGCCGTGGCCCTGGTAGGAGCGCTCGTCGGGGTCGACCGCGTCGCGGGCGTTGAAGCAGTGCGGCAGCGTGACGGGCGACCACGTCACGTTGTCGCTCGCCTTTTCGCCCCGCCAGACCTCCCAGACGCTGCCGAGCGTGCCGCGGTAATGCTCCCAGCCGTCGGCGAGCCGCTGCCGCCCCGCCGCCTCGGTGGCACGCACATCGGCCATGGTGGCCAGCGTCAGGCTGATGGCGACGGCAGCGGCCGCCGCCCGGCTGCCGCTCACTGGGCGAAGCATGTCACGGGTTCTCCCGATGCGAAGGCGGTCACAGGTCGACGGGCTGCCGGCCCTTCTTGCCCTTCCGCGCCGGCGCGGCCGATGCCGCGGGGCCCGGCGGCGGCAGGTGCCGCGACAGCCGCTCCACCACCTCGCGGTGCTCGGGGGCGGCGGCGACGTTGCGGGTCTCGTACGGGTCGTTTTGCTCGTCGTAGAGTTCCGTCGCCACCACGCGGTCGGTGCCGTCCTCCCGCCAGACCGTCAGCCGCCAGCGGTCGTCGCGGACGCTGTAACCCATCAGCGGCACGTCGGAGCCGCGGCCCTTGCCGCGGGGATACTGGCTGATCGCGACGGGCTTCACCGTCGCGGCCGGATCGAGCAGCAGCGGCTCGAGGCTCACGCCGTCGATGCCCGTCGGCTGCGGCAGGCCGCAGACGTCGGCGAGCGTGGGATAGAGATCGACGAACTCGACAGGGGCGTTGCAGGTCGTGCCGGCCTGTCCGACGCCCGGAGCCGCCACGATCAGCGGGGCCCGCGTCGCCTGCTCGAAGTTGGTGTGCTTGTGCCAGAGGCCGTGGTCGCCGAGTTGCCAGCCGTGGTCGCCCCAGAGCACGACCACCGTGTTCGCGGCGAGCCCCGTGCGGTCGAGGGCGTCGAGGAGCCGTCCCACCTGGGCGTCGGTGTAGCTCACGCAGGCGTAATAGCCGTGGCGGAGTCGACGGGCGACGTCGGCGGGGAGCGGATTGTCGGGCGGGATGCCCAGGTACTGGTGGATTTCGCCGCTGTCGTGGCCGGCGAACGTCGGGGCGCCCTCGGGCAGGCGATCGATCTTCGGCATGGGCAGCGCGTCGGGATCGTAGAGATCCCAGTACTTCCGCGGCGCCACGAAGGGGAGGTGCGGCTTGAGGAAGCCGACGGCGAGAAAGAAGGGCCGGCCATCCTGCGTGCAGTCCTCCAGCCGCCGCACCGCCGCCGCGGCCGTCGCGCCGTCAGGAAGCTCGTCGTCGGCCTTGCTGCTGATCTCGAAGGCCGGCCCCTTGCCCGCATCGCTCTTGGGCGAGTCTTCGGCATACTCCTCCACGCCGGGCCCGACCTTCTTGGTGATCTGCACCGACCAGTCCTGCGGGTCGGTGTCGACGGTGCGGCCGGTCGGATACCAGTGGGGCTCCGTCCACGATCGGCCGTCTTCATAGCCGCGGTGGTAGACCTTGCCGAACGCCGCGGAGCGGTACCCGTGCTCCTTGAAATACTGCGGCAGCGTGACGCAATCCGGGAGCGCCGATCGGAAGTGGGTTCGCAGGTCCCACACCCGCGTCGCGTCCGGCCGCCGGCCGGTGAGCAGCGACGACCGCGACGGGCTGCAGACGGCCTGCTGGCAGTAGGCGTGCGCAAACACCACGCCGCGGGCGGCGAGCCGGTCGATGTTGGGGGTCTTTGCGGCAGTGTCGCCGTAGCAGCCGAGGTTGGGCCGCAGGTCGTCGACCACGATCATCAGCACGTTGGTCGGATGCCGCCCGCCGGCGGCGGGCTCGGCCGCCCGGGGTGTCGTGCCCGCCGCCAGGGCGAGCGCCACGGCCGGGACGCCCGCGAGGCATGACATCGACACACGACATGACATCCGCATGGCTGCACCTCCGACGGCACGGCGGGGTGCACGCCCCGCCCTGTGGATCGTCACCATACCAAGAGCCTTCGGCTCCGGCACGTCGCCGTTTATTTATGACCACGCCGACTGCCGCGGAATGTTCGCGCAGCGGTCAGCCCTGGTGGGGGCGATCGCCGAGCCAGCGGGCGACGGCCTCGGCCTGCGAGCGGACGTGCAGCTTCTTGTAGACGTGCTCGAGGTGCGTGCGCACCGTGGCGAAGGCCACGCCCATCCGGGCCGCGATCTCCTTTTTCGTGAGGCCCTGGACCAGCATGTCGAGCACCTCCCGCTCGCGGGACGTGAGGGCCGCGGCGGCCGCGGGCGCGGCCCGCGACGATCGCGCGAAGGCCTGCACCACCTTGCGGGCGACGGCTCCGGTCATGGGCGCCCCGCCGGCGGCCACGTCGCAGACGGCCTCCACGAGCCGCGTCGGCGTGATCGGCTTCACGAGATAGCCCACCGCGCCGGCCGACAGCGCCTCGAAGATCGTGTCGGTGTCGCGGTAGACCGTGAGCACCAGCGTCTGCCAGGGTCGCCGCAGGTCGGCGATCCGGCGGATCACGTCGACGCCCGACATCCCGGGAAGATTCACGTCGACGACGATCACCCGCGGCTGCACCTCGTCGAGTCCGGCGAGGGCCTGCTCGCCGCTGGTGAACGCCCCCACCAGCAGGCACTCCGCGCTGCCCCGGAGGATCTCGCAGAGGCTCTCGCGGACGCGGCGGTCGTCTTCCACGACGGCGACCCTGATGGGGGCTGCCGATGGCGACACGGTGCGGGCAGCCTGGCGGGCGGACATGTCAGATCTCGATCTCGATGCGGACGGTGGTGCCGGCGCCGGGGGCCGAGTCGACGGCGAGCGTGCCGCCGAGTTCGTCCGCCCGCTGCTGCATGGCGGCGAGGCCGCTCCGCCTCCCCGACTCGCCGGCCGGCACGCCGGCACGGTCGAAGCCGCAGCCGTCGTCGCGGACCGTGAGCCGCAGGACGCTGCCCTGCATGCCGAGCGTCACGAGCACCTCCCCCGGCCGGCCATGCGTGACGGCGTTGTGCAGCGATTCCTTGAGAAGCATGCAGACGTGATGCCGAACGCGCGACGGGACGGGCCGTTCCGGCAGGTCCTCGGGGAGATCGAGGCGGCAGGGAACCCCGGCGGCCGCGGTGAACTCCTGGGCGAACTCGGCGAGGTAGGAGACCAGCTTGTCGAGCGTGTCGTTGGCCGGATTGACCGCCCAGACGATCTCGTCGAGCGCCTGGGCCAGGCCGTTGGTGGCGGCGAAGATTCGCTGAAAGGTGGCCCGCGCGGCGGCCCCGTCGGCCTCATGGTCGGCCGCCATCGCGGACAGGTGGGCCACGTGCGTCAGGCCCGCACCGAGGTCGTCGTGGATGTCGCGGGCGATCCGCTCCCGCTCCCGCTGGAGGGCGAGTTCGCGGGCGAGCGTGCGCCGGTACCGCCGCCGGAGGACGTCATGGCGACCGCCGCCGCCCCCGCCCCGCCGCCCGCCATCACGAACCAGGGGCGCTGCCAGAACAGCGGCTCGACATCGAGGATCACGGCCGCGGAGGGCTCGGCATACTTGCCGTCGATGCCGGCCCGCACCTCGACGCGGTGGCCGCCGGCCGGCAGCCCGCGGAGCACGATGGTGCGGTCACGGCCCACCGTCGTCCAGTCTTCGACGCTGGATGACGTGTCGGCGGGACTGGCCGCCGAGGTCACGCGATACCGGAAGCGGATGGCCTCCGGCGCCGCCAGATGGATCGCCGTGTACCGCACCATGATCGACGACGCGTCCGCCGGAACGCGCACCAGATCCGGCGCCGTGCTGCTCGTCGTGCTGCCGTCGCGGCGGGTCACGGTGACCCGCTCGAGCAGCGCCGGCGGGGGCGTCGGCCGGGTGAGGGTGGCGTCGGAATCCAGCACCACCACGCCGTCGGAGGTCGGGAAGCAGGCGCCTCCCGCGAACGGACCGGCCGCCGTCGGCGGCTTGTTGATCCGCCCGGTGCAGCTCACGTGCGCGAGCGGCCCGTCGGGATCGAAGCGGCGAAAGAGAAACCGCTGCTGCGTGGCGGCCGACCGCGCCAGCCGCTCGAGGTCGCAGGCGAACAGGCCGTCGCGGGTGCCCAGCCAGAGCACGCCGGAGGCGGTGTCCTCGATCTGGGTGATCGCGACGGCGGGCAGGCCGTTGCTCGTGTCGAACACGGTCGGCGGCTCGTCGGTGATCCGGACGAGCCGCCCGTCGCCGCCGGCCCAGATCGCGCCCGTCCGGTCGCGGTGCAGCGACCAGCTGGAGCCGCAGGGCCGCCCGGAGTGCCGGAACGAGCCAAGGGGGGAGCCTTCGGCGTCGGCATGCAGCACCCACTCGTCCTGGCGGGCCACCCACAGCGTGCCGTCCGCCGCGCTCAGGATGTCCTCGACGCCGCCGCCGGTCGCGAAGGCGGCCGGCGCACGCCGCGGCTCCTCCGCACCGGGATCGAGGCACAGAAGCCCCGCGCCGCTGCCGATCCAGAGCCGCCGGGCCGGGTCGCCCGCCAGCTTGGAGATCACCGTCAACCGCTGGCCGTCGCGCGGCGGCGGCACGCGCACGAGCGGCCCGCCGGGGCGGCCGTGCCACAGCGACGCGCCGTCCGTCCCCAGCCACACCTCGCCATCGTCGGCGACCAGGATCGACTCGAACCGCAGCCTGCCCGCCTCTCCGGGAAACGACACCGGCTCCGCGATCGTTCCCGGCGCGGCTGCCGCAAACCGCACCACCCCGCCCTGCTCCGCGGTCGCCCACAGGCTGCCATCGTCGGTGATCCACGCGGCCCGCACGCCCGCCGCATGCTCGGCGGCCCGCAGCACCCGCACACCCTTCGTCCGCCGCCTGAGTCGCACGAGGCCGGCATCGGTGCCGGCCCAGATGATGCCCTCGACGTCCTCGGCCAGCGCGTTGGTCGACACGTTCACCGGGGCCTTGCCGTTGCGGGCGACCGACTCCCTGCCGTGGCGCCGCTCCGTGATCCCGTCGGCATCGCCGTGCCACTCGCCGCCGGTGCGATCGACGAGCGTGCAGGCACGGGGCTCGGGGTCAGGTGACGCGGCGTCGTCGCCGCGTTCGAGCGGCATCCAGCCGGCCCGTCCGTGTCGCCTCACGCCTGCGCTGGTGGCGACGAGCAGCGTGCCGTCGCCGGCGATCGAGACGCCGCGGATCGTCTCGGCCGGCGCGTCGTCGAAGTCCGGCCCCGGCGTGCCCGCATCAACGAAGCGGAAGCCGTCGAACCGCACGAGGTGCCTCTGCATGGCCACCCAGAGATAGCCGTCGGCCGCCTGGCAGAGGCCCACCACTCGCCGCTCCGGCAGGCCGTCCTCGACCGTCCACTGCTGCAGCGAATAGGCGTCGAGCAGGGTGTCGCCCTGCTGGTTCTCGCCCCCGGGATGCTCACCCCAAGGATGCTCGCCCCAAGGGCTCTCGGCGCCGCCCCGGGCGGGGATCGTCGCCAGGCAGGCGGCGATCGACGCGGCGACGACGGCGAAGGTGCGGGGCATGTCGCTGGGCCACCCGGATGGGCGGGTGTCGGATGATCGTCCGATGGAAGGCTCCCGCGGGCGAGTTTACGCTCCGGACATGATCGTGGAGTTGAATCTTCGGGGGCGGCGGGGACTGGTCATGGATTCCATGGTGCCGCGGCCGGCCGTTGCCGGTCGCCTGACGATCGGCGACTGGGACCGCATGCGGCGGCTCCTCTCCCTGCGGGCCGAGCATGGCGAGCTGTCGGCGGTGGAGCGGCGCATCGCCGACTACCTCGTCGAGAACGGGCACCTCGTGCGCGACCAGTCGTCGCAGCAGCTGGCCACGGCGCTCGACGTCAGCCAGTCGAGCGTCGTGAAGTTCGCGAAGCGGCTCGGGTTCCGCGGCTACCCCGACATGAAGCTCTCGATCAGCGAGGCCCTGGCCCGCGCGGCCGCCCGCCGCGACGGCGCCGACGCCGTGTCCGACGACGCCCCGGTCGACGACGCCGACCGGGCGCGTGCCGAGCAGCTCTCGAGGGCGAAGTCGGCCGCCGACGAGGAGACGCGGTCGCTGAACCCGTCGGCGTCGATGGCGGAGGTGGCCCGGTGGATCACCGCGGCCGGCACCGTGTTCGTGGCCGCGGACGGAGTCGACGCGGTCGCCGCGCAGGGGTTTGCGCAGCGGTGTGCCCTGCTCGGGCGGCGGGCCGTGGTCTGCCCGCCCCCGGCGTCCGTGCGGTCGAGCCTCTGCGCCGCCCGGGAGCACGACCTGCTGCTGGTGATCTGCGAGCGGCCGGGGCCGCGGGAGTGGGTGGCCGGGTGCGGCGACGTGCGGGCGGCGGGCGGCAGGGCCGTGGTGATCTCCAGGCAGCGGAGCGGCGCCCTCGCGGCGGCGGCCGATGCCTGCCTGGTGGTCTCAGCCCATTCCACCACCGACCACCTGGCCGACATCCTCTACGACTCGGCACTCCGGCAGCTGCTCGACGACCTCTTCCTGCGGATCGTGGCGCTCGATGACGACGCGGCCGCCACGTTCGCGAGCAATCGTCGCCGCTGCCACGGCGGCGGCGGCGATTGACGCCGGCGGGCCCGCCTCGGTCGTCAGGGGAGGTAGGAGCCCGTGTCGTAGAGCGCGGCGGCCGCGAACTCGGCCGCATCGAGCACGTCGACGATGCCGTCGTAGTTGAAGTCGCCCACGTCCCAGCTGCCACCGCCGCCGGCGTCGTAGAAGCCCGAGGCGAGGAAGTTCGCCGTGTCGAGCACGTCGACGGCGCCGTCGAGATTCGTGTCGCCGGCCGCCGCCAGGCAGACGAACCCGCTGCCATCGTCGCCCACCACGTACCCGATCGTGCGACCGCTCGTGGGCGTCGCCGCCCGCGACCCGATTCCGCCGGCGCCGTCCCACGAGCCGTCGTTCCGGCCCGCGATCAGCAGCGACCGCAGCCCGCCCGCCGGCAGCCCGCCGGCGGCGATCGACATCCCGCCCGCCCCCAGGTCGAGCCGACCCGCGAGGTCGAGGGCGAGCGCCGTCAGGGAGACCACTCCGGCCCCGACGTCGAACGTCACGCGGCCGCCCGCCCGCACGTCGAGCCCGCCGGCCCCGAGGCCCGTGAGGCTGCGGACGATGATCTCGCCCTGCTCGACCACCGTGCCGCCGGAGAAGGTCGCCGCCGCCGTGAGCACGAGGGTGCCGGCGCCCCGCTTCACCAGCCGTGTCGTGCCGGTCCGAGGCGTCGCGTCGATCACGGTCTGGCCGGCGGCCACGGTGACCACGCCCGCCGGCAGCAGCGTGACGGTGGTCGTCACCGTGTTGCCCGTGGTGGCCGCGTCGCGCGCCTGGACCGTGAGCGTGGCCGTCGATCCCGACGCCGGCGCCGCATAGGCGAGCGTCGCGAGCACCGCATTCACCTGCCCGAGGGTGCCGCTGAAGGCCAGCGCTCCGGTGCCGTTGCCGCCGGACGTCACCACCACGCCGCTGACGGTCGGAGCGGGCACGCCGCTGACGCCCACCTCGCCCCGCCGGAGCGGCCGCAGGCCCGTGCCGGCGGCCTCGACCTCGTAGCAGCCGATGTCGCGGCCGGTCGCCGGCCGGGCGAGCCCGCGGACGTCCTGCGCGGCATACGTGGAGACGAGGCCGGCGAGGTCGACCGCCGCCTTCGTCGTCGAGGTGTCGTTGACGGCCGGGGTGCCGACCGCCCTGCCGACCGCCGGGCTGGAGGCCGTGGGCACCGCGAGCACGTCGTAGCTGCCGGTGAGGCCGGGATTCATCGCGGTCGTCGACCCGATCGTGTTGACGGCCCCGCACGGATCGGCATCCCCGGCGAACACGTTGTCGACCGAGAAGTCGGCCTGTCCGGAGGAGCCGGTCAGGAACGCGATCTTGCCGATGTCGAGCGTGGCCCCGCTCGGCGTGGTCAGCGTGGAGCCCGAGGCCGAGGGCGTGACGAGCGTGGCGCCGACGAACACCACGAACGACTTGGCGGCGAGCGTCCGGTCGACCCCGGTCGGATCCACGTAGTTCATCGCCGTCGACTTGTTGTTGTACCAGACCTTGACCGTGTTCACGGACGTGGGGCTCACCGTCGCGGCGGTGCCCACCTGCGTGCCCGCGGAATAGACGCGGAGGTTGCTGGTGGTGTCCTGCTTGAACCGCAGGTCGATGAAGGCGGCGGAGGCCGACGACAGGCCGGCGGTGTCGTTGACGCCCACCCGGAAAAAGAGCTCGTTGGTGGCGGCGACCGACGCGTTGGCATTCTGCTGGATGTCGAACGACAGGAACCCCTGCGGCCGGGCCGTGGCGTTGGAGGCGGAGAGGCTGTACTGGAGCGCCCCGCCCCCGGAAGTGGTGGTCTTCTGGTAGCGGGCCATCTTGCCGCCGTTGCCCGCGGCCACCGTCGTGTAGCCCGCCGAGACGAGCAGCGGCGAGGTGCTGCTCGAGGGCGTGGCGGCCGTCGCGTAGGCCTCGAAGGTTTCGTTGAGCCAGGTGTCGCCGAGCAGGGCCTTGGCGCTGCCGAGCTGCGACGAGGTGGCCGAGTAGACGAGGTTGCCCGAGGCCCGGCCGCCGTGGGCCGCAAGCAGCAGGCTGCCGTACCCGGCGGTGGTGTTGCCCACCAGTCCGCTCGCCCCCATGCTGCCCGTGTAGGTGACGAGGTTGTTGAGGAACTGCGTGCCGTAGACGGGGTAGGTCTCGCCGTTCGGGTTGTCGAGCGTGATCGCCTTGCAGTCGATGAACGTGTTGCCGACGACGTGCGTGTAGTTCGCCGTCTCGTACTGCGTGCCGCTGCCGTTGCCGAGGCTCGAGAGCGTGCCGGGGTCGGTGCCCCCCGACCCGAGGATCACGGCCGAGCGGATGCCGTCGGAGTTCAGCCGGTAGAAGTAGTTGTTGGCGACGGTGTTGCCGAAGCCGAACACCCGCACGCCGCCCATGCGGGTGTTTCGCTGCTCGGTGAGCACGATGGTGCCCGAGGCGTCGTAGGCGCCGCCGGCGAGGAACACGTTGCCGGACACGACGTTGTAGTCGCCCTGGCGGATGCAGACCTCGCCGTAGTTGTTGAGGATCGTGTTGCCGCGGAACACGTTGTGCCGCGACTTGATCGACACCATCTCCGGCTCGCCCGTCTGATCGCCGGCGCCGCCGTCCACCGACTGGATCGCGTGGTAGAAGGTGTTGAACTCGATCGTGGTGTTGAAGTCGAGTTCCGTGAAGTCGCCGCTGCCGCAGCGGATCGTCTCCCAGCCGTTGTCGAGGTCGGCGGGCAGCCGGCCGTCGGCGGCGACGGGCAGGCGGGCGTCGTTGTAGAGCGGCACCTTGCGCTCCCCGAAGTAGTTGTGGTCGATCTGGTGGGTGCCGTACTGCAGGTCGGTGGTGCCCTTGTAGATGATGATCGTGGCCTCACGGATCGACCGCCGCCTCGTCGGGTCGGCCACGTTGATGTCGTTGGGGTCGAAGTCGCGGCCCGACATCTCGCAGCCGCGGATCGTGTGGTGGTAGCCGTAGACGGCGATCCAGGCACCGTAGTGATCGTTGTTGGCGTAATCGGTGCTGTCCCAGCCGCAGTGGTCGAACACCACGTCCGACACCGTCATGTAGCGGGACCCCGTGTTGAGCCGGACGAGGTACGCGAGAGCGCCCGTCTCGTCGTAGTCGACGTAGCTGCCCTTCTTGAGCATGCCGCTGGTGGAGCTGAACGTCACGCCGCAGAAGGTGATGCCGGTGCCCGCGAGGTCGATCGCGCTGACGCCATTGACCACCACGCCTCCGGCGGTCGGCACGTAGGAGGCGTCGCAGGCGATGATCAGGGCCGGGTTCGTCTGGGCCTCGGCATCGGTCATCGAGCCGGTCAGGGTGCGGACGATGCCGCCCCAGGCGCCACCCTTGAGCAGCACCCGGTCGCCGGCCGCCAGGGTGGCGAAGGAGGCGCCGGTGCGGTCCACCGCCGCGTTGAACTGGGTCGCCGACTCGACGTAGAAGGTTCGCGCCCCCGGGGCGGTGGCGGCGAGGTTCACGCTCACGCTGCCCGCCGAGGCCGCGATGGAGACGGTCTCGCTTGCCGTGGGCTCCGCATGGGCCACGGAAAACGCCGCCGGGGAGCTGAAGGCGATGCTCCCCGCCAGTTCCACCGCGGCCGTCGTCGGGCCGGAGAGCACCGGCGCGGCGGCGAGCACCGTCCGCGGCTCGAGCCGCTCCAGCCCGACGGTGAACGAGCGGCGCCGACGCCGACCGCGGCTGGGTTTCATGGCTGGCACCTGCGACGCGGGCTCTCCCTCCGAGACCATATCCCTGGCCGGCAGCGGCCGCAATCCACGGGCCGCGGGCGACGACGCGAATAACAGCGCACCAGCCGCGCCGCGGACGAATAAGCCGATCGGCATGCGTGGCGTGGCAGTTTCGCGGTCCACGTGGCGTACGGTACGTTCACGGGTGTTTCTCGCATTCATCACAGCCGCTTGTGGAGCGATACCCCATGACTACGGTCCCCATGCGTGAAAGGGTTTCGATCCCGTGGCGGGCATGCCGCCTCCTGCTTCGCGCTGCCTGGATGGCGGCGGTGGGGCTCATGGTCTGCGGCATCGCGACGGATCCCCGCGGGTGCACGGCCGCCGACGCCGTAACGCCGCCCGGCCGGCCGCCGAACATCGTCGTCATCCTGGCCGACGACCTCGGGATCGGGAACGTGAGCTGCTATGGGGCCGACGCCTTCCGGACGCCGCACATCGACGCCCTGGCAGCGGCCGGCATGCGGTTCACCCGCTGCTACAGCGCCCCCAACTGCGGGCCGTCGCGGGCCCTGATGATGACCGGCCGCTACGGGTTTCGCACCGGCATGACCGGCAACGACAAGACGGCGGTGAAGCTGCTGCGGGAGCGGCGCAAGGATGAGGCGATGATGCCGAAGGTGCTGGCCGCGCGGGGCTACGCGACGGCGAGCGCCGGCAAGTGGAGCCAGATCCCCCTCGACCCCTCCGACTGGGGCTTCGACGAGTTCATCCGCACCAACGGCAGCGGTGCCTACTGGCCCAGCGAAGACCGCGCCACCTACACGATCAACGGCGAGGAGAAGCCCTGGCCGCAGGGCGTCTACATGCCCGACCTGACGCACGACTTCGTGGTGGACTTCATCGCCCGGCATCGCGACCGCCCGTTCTACGTCCACTACGCGCTGGCCGGCGTGCACACGCCGATCCAGCGCACGCCCGACAGCCCGCCCGATTCGGCCGACCTGTTCACCGACAACGTGGCCTACATGGACACGCTGGTGGGCCGGCTGATGGCCGACCTCGACCGGCTCGGCGTCCGCGACGAGACGCTCGTGATCTTCACCGGCGACAATGGCGTGCATCCCGGCAAGGGCGACGTGTCGACGATCGGCGGCCGGCGGCTGAGCGGTGCCAAGGGTACGCTCCTCGAGGGAGGCAGTCGCGTGCCGCTCGTGGCTGCCTGGCCGGGGCGGATCGCGGCGGGGCGCGTGTGCGACGACCTCGTCAGCTTCACCGACTTCCTGCCCACGTGCGCCGAGCTCGCCGGCGCCGAACTCCCGGCCGGGCTGGTGATCGACGGCCGCAGCTTCGCGCCGCAGCTGCTGGGCCGGCCGGGCACGCCGCGGGAGTCGCTGCTCGTCATGCTGGGTCGGCACTGGTATGTCCGCGACGCCCGCTGGAAGTTGACCGACGCGGGAGAACTCTTCGACCTCGCCGACGCGCCGTTCGTGGAGCGGGCCGTGCCTGCCGACTCGCCCAACGCCGAGGCGGCGGCAGGCCGGAAGCGGCTCGCCGCCGTGCTCGCCGACCTCGACCCGGCGGCGGGCCGGCTCGGCGAGGAGTCGGGCAAGCACGGCACGTCGGACCGCTGACGCGTCGCCGGCGGATCAGTCGCGCCGCCGGCGGAGCAGCACGGCCAGGATGCCGGAGGCCACGAGGGAGACCGCAGCGGGCTCCGGCACCACCACGAGCTGGAAGCCGTTGGGGCTGCTGGACGACTGCAGGTAGGCGGTCTTGCCGCTGCCCAGCGAGTAGGCGTTGCTCGCGCCCACGTTGCTCACGTTCGTGAAGTCGAACGTCGCCAGGCCGCTCATCAGCGTGTAGGTGCCGTCGGGCGTGCTCGAACTGAGCCCCGAGAGATTTGCCACGCCGAAGCCGCCGAACGTGACCGCCGCCCCGTTCGTGGTGAGGGTGTTGGCCGGATTGAACGAAAAACCGCCTCCGCTGGCGAACGAGATCGGCCCGTTGACGAGGCCCGAGCCCCCGAGGGCGGCCCCCGGGGCGACGGCGGTCGTCGCCACCGCGGCACCGGCGTAGAGCGAACCGCTCACGAGCAGCGTTCCCGCCGACACGGTGGTGGCCTGCGTGTACGTGCTCACGCCGGCGAGCGTGAGCGTGCCCGTTCCCTTCTTCTCGAGACCGCCGGTCGAGCCGACGCTGAGGTTGGAGAGCGCGCCGGCGAGCGTCATGTCGTAGATGCCCGTATCGACGTTGGCGATCGGCAAGGACGAGGCGCCGATGATCACGTTCTGCGTGATGGTGCCCGTGTTGGCGGTGGCCAGGAGCGTGGCTCCGGTGCCGCTGAACAGGATGCTGCTCAGGCTGCCGAAGTTGGTCGCGCTGCTGGCCCAGACGGTGCCGCCGTTGCCCATGTCGACGCTCCCCGTGTCTTGCATGGTGGCGGCGGTCTGCTGGGTCAGGTCGATCGTGCCCGCCGCGCTGGCTCGGATGATTCCGCTGCCGACGATCGTGCCGGTGAGCTGAATCGGCGCACCGGTCATCGAGAACACGAATCCGGTGCCGGTGTTCACCGGATTGGCCAGCGTCAGCAGGCCACCGGTCACGTTGTTGATCCGCGCGTTGCTGTTGGTTTGATTCGCCGTGATCGTGCCCGTGCCGAAGGCCGAGGCGCTCCCCATGCCGACGTTGTGGTTGAGCGTGGTTCCTCCCGAATAGGAGTTGTTGCCCGAGAGCGTCACGAAGGTCGTGCTGCTCTGGGCCGACATCACCAGGCCGCCGGAACCTGAGATCGGTGTGGCGATCGTCGAGAAGGCCGTCGACCCGGTGATCGTGTTGGATCCCACGAGGGCGATCGTGCCGGTCCCGGAGGAGACCGTTCCGCCACGGAGGACGAGCGTGGCGTTGTCGAGGGTGAGCGTGCCGTCGACCGTGCCGGTGGCCGTGGTGGAGAGGAACTTGATCGGGCTGCCGGTGAGCCGGGCTGCCGCACCTGCCGCGACGCCCACCGCAACGCCGGTGGTGCTGGTGCCGAGCGAACCCGACACGGTCAGTTCGCCGGCGCCGGTCTTCGTCAGCGTTCCCGGGCCGGTGATCGCCCCGGAGAGGGTGAGCGGATTGGCCCCCGACACGGTGCCCCCACCGCTGCCCAGGGCGATCGCATTGGCGATGGTGGGGGACGACAGGGTCGATGTGAGGCCGCCGTCGTTCAGCGAGATGCTGCCGGCACCGACGCCGCCGGTGTTGCCGAGGGAGATCACGCCGCCCCCGGAGGCCGACACGGCACCGGTGACGCTATTGGCGGCGTTGAGGGCCGCGGTGCCGCCGGTGACGGTGATGCCTCCCGACGAGACGGTGATGGCGGACGAGGACGTGAACACGCCGCCGCTGACGTTGAGGCCGCCGCCCGTGATCGTGACCGCCCCGGAGTTGGTCAGCGAACCGGCGGTGACGGTCACTCCCTGGGAGAACGTCCCGGTCACCGCCGAGGTGGCCGCACCGGCCCCCGACTTCGTCAGCGAGGTCGCGGCCAGCGGCCCTCCGGAGAGATCCACGCTACCCGTGGCGTTGGTGATCGCAACCGTGCCGGCGGTGACGCCACCAGCATCGATTGTGATCGCCGCCGCGGTGCCCAGCGTGGCGTTGTCGTTGGCCACGAACACGATGGTGGACCCTGTGCCGTCCTGTTGCCAGTTGGCCGTGGTGTAATCCCACAGGCCGCTGGCCCCGCCGTTCCACACCATGTTGAACGTGGTTCCGGTCACCGCCAGCTGGAGCGCGGTCGACGTCTGATTGAAGTTGTAGGTGGTGCGGCCGATGGTCGTGGACCCGCCGAGCAGGATCGTCTGGTTGCCGACGGTGGCTCCGGTCAACGAGACGTTACCGGTGTTCGAGAGGCTCGCTCCGGAAAGCAGGGAGTAGGTGTTGCCCGCCGACGTGACGCCGGACAACGTGAGCAGGTTGCCAGTTCCGGAGATGCTCACGCTTCCTGCCGAGGTCAGGCCGCTGGTGGTGGACAGCGTAAGTTTGGTCGAGCCCCCGAGGCTGATCGCGCCGAGGCCCGTGAGCGGCCCGCCCGTATTCGTGAACGCGGCGGTTGAGGTGGACGACCCTTGCAGCGACAGGCCGTTCGTGCCGATCGATGCGGCCGAGAGCGTGCCGGTGGGGCCGATCGAGATCACGCCGCTGCCGGTGATGTCGTGCGTGAGCGACGTTTGCACGCCGAGCGTGGCCCCACCCGCCACATCGATCGTGCCGGCCGAGTTCATTGACGAGCCCGCGCCGAAGACGAGCGTGCCGGCCGTGACGCCGGTCGTGCCGGTGTACGAGGCACTCGCCAGCGTCACCGTGCCCGCTCCCGTCTTCGAGACGTTGCCCGCGCCCGTGAGGGCTCCGCCGACGGTCAGGTTGCCCGCCCCGCCGACGCCGAGCGTGCCGCTCGTCGATACCGAGCCGCCCCACGATGCGGTGGTCCCGGTGTTGGCGTTCACGAGCGAGCCGCCGTTCGACTGTGTGAGTGACTCGGCCGCCGGAATGGACTGCCCGTTGACGTCGATGCTGCCTCCGGAAATCAGCGTGCCCGCATTCACGCCGACCGTCCCGCTGCCGAGCGCGTTGGCGTTCCCGAGCACGAGCGTTCCCTGCTTGACCGAGGTCGTGCCCGAATAGGTGTTATTTCCCACGAGTCGAAGCGTGCCACTCGCGGTGTTGACCTCCAAGGACGTGATCGTTCCCGCCGAACCGCCCCCGTAGATGGTGCCTGAAATGGTCTGCGTCTGGGAACTCTGGTAACTGAGGCCCAGGACCGTCGTGGACGTCGTCAGAATGTTGCCGGTGAACGTGCCTCCCGTTCCGAGCAGCGCACCGCCTGAAAGAACTACTCCGCCGCCCGATGGCCCGCGTTGGATGAGGAGGTCTCCGGTGAATGTGCTCGTGCCGGTCAGGTATGCCGTGCCATTGCCCGTCTTCCACACGGACCCTGCTCCGCTGATCGAGCCGGAAATCGTGAACGTACCGTTGGTGTTGCTGGAGTTGTTCAGCTCCAGCGAGCCCGTGCTGATGACGATGTTGTTGCTGACCGTGAAGTTTGGCTTTTGGGTGCCGTTCTGATTGCTCTGAATCCTCGGCACCGTCGAGCCGTTGTACTGAAAGTCGAGGGCGCCGCCCGTGACAATGAGGGAACCGCTGACGCCACTCACCGCGTTGCTCGAGCCCGTGAGTTGGAGTTGGTTGAGCACGAAGGTGCCGGCACCGTAGTTGAGGTTCGATGTCGTGGCGAACCCAGCCGAATACGCACCCGTCGGTCCCGCAAAGGCGACAGTGTTGGCGGCGCCCGACACGGCCGTGCCGCTGCTCGCCCAGTTGCCGGACGACGACCAGTCATAGGAGCCGTTGCCAAACTGCGTCCACGTGTAGATTGCGGCATGGCCTTCCCTCGCTGCGAAGGCCAGCGGCGTGAGGAGCGCAAGGGCCGCCACGGTAAGCCGCCGCAGGCAGGTTGTTTTCATGGCGAGCATGGACGAAAAACCCCTTCAGAGGTGGTTTGATCAGCCGCGGCGACGGCGTACGGCCGAGGCGGCAATTGCGAGGCCGGCAACGCCGAC
>JBJTQP010000011.1:0-17955 GCA_046075685.1 Planctomycetaceae bacterium
GTTACGCTTCCAGGAAGCCGCAATTGCGTGAGCGATGCGGGCCTGCGGCGAGTGACTGCGACCCCGCCGCACCTGAAACCCTTTCACGGCCAGCGGTGTATAACCTTCCGTCGCGGGGGTTCGCGACGCTGTGAGGCTCCCCTTCTCGCCCTGGAGTACCCTGCCGTGATTCACCGCACACCCAGTTTCCGCCGCCCGGCCGTCGTTTCGAGTCTCGCCCTGCTGCTCGCCGTGGCCGTGGCCAGGCCTGCCGCTGCGGAACCGGCCAGCCTCGCGGCCGTGCCCGCCGATGCTCTGTGGATGATGCATCTCGACATGGACGCGGCTCGCGAGTCGACCGTGGTGCAGCGGATGCACGACCGGGCCATGAAGATGCATCCGCAGCTCGAGGCGATGATGGCGATGGCCAAGGGCATGACCGGCATGGATCCCCGGAAGGATCTGCACGACGTCACCGTGTATGGCCTCGACACCGACAAGCGAAATGCCGTGATGGTGGTCCGAGCCCGGGCCAACCGGGCGTTTCTGGAGAAGATGGTCGAAAAGGCCCGCGATCATCGCACGATGGAGCATGCCGGCCACACGCTGCACTCGTGGACGCACCGTGGCCGCAAGGGGGACAAGGGCGACACCGTGGTCGGGGCCTTTCAGGCCGACGACCGGATGGTGTTCGCCCGTTCGGCCGACGCCGTGACGATGGCGCTCGACGTGCTCGACGGGAAGAAGGGTTCGTACAAGGAAGGGCCGCTCACGGGCGGCATCAAGGAGGGTTCGATCCTCGTGGCCCGCGCCGCGGCCGTCGATCCAAACACCAAGTGCCCGGTGCTGCGGCAGGGCCGCGGCTTCCGCGTGGCGGCCGGCGAGCACGATGGCAGGTCGTTCTACCGGGCGAAGCTCGACATGAAGTCGGCTGAGGCGGCCGGCCTCACGGAAGACGTGGTCGACGGCTTCGAGGCGGTGGTCAAGCTCCGCTGGGCCGACGATGCCCAGGCGATGAAGCTCCTCTCCGGCTTGCGGACCGAGACCGCCGGCGACACCTGCACGATCTCGTGGGATGCCGCGGCCGACGACGTGTGGGCGGCCATGGACAAGGCCGTGACCGAGTGGGAGCGGAAGCATCGTCGCTCCGGTGAAAAGAAGGCGTGCTGCGGCGCGTGCGGCAAGGATGGCTGCGAAGGGTGCGGCGAGTGCCCGTTCAAGGGCGATGCCGACCCGAAGAAGGAAGGCCGGGCCGAGAAGGCCGAGGAGTTCTGAGCGGAGGCTTCCGTGTCGCCACGGTCCGGCATGCGGCGCGACGACGACGGCCCACTCGTGCGGCGGGCCGTGGACGGCTGTGTCGACAGCTTCGCCGCGCTGCTCGCCCGTCATCAGGTGCCCGTCGCGCACTTCGTGCGGCAGACGCTCGGGGGCTGCGGCGCCGACGTCGACGACGTGGTCCAGGAGGTTTTCCTCCGGGTTCACTCCCGGCTCGCCGACTACGACCATCGCTGGGCGTTTTCCACGTGGCTGTTCACGATCGCGCGACGGTGCTGCCTCAACCACGCCCGGACGGAACGCCGCCGGCGCCGCCGCGATGTCACGGCCGTGCGGCCGGAGGCCACCTCAGCCGACCGCGATCCGCAGGCGGTGGCGCTGGTCGAAGACGCCGCCACCTCGCTCTGGTCCGCAGCCCGCCTCGTGCTCACCGAACGGCAGTTCTCCGCACTCTGGCTGCGATATGCGGAGGACCTGCCGGTGGAGGAGGTGGCGGCGGTGCTCGAGTGTCCCGTCGGCACGGCGAAGACGCTGCTCTTCCGAGCCCGCATCAGGCTGGCGAGCGTGGTGCCCGCCGGTTGGACGGCGGAGGGAGCGCGATGAGCGGCCCGCATCCCGATGACGCCGCGATGCTCGAGCGGCTCGGCAACGAGGCCGCCTGCGGTCGGCCTGACTTCAACGCGGATCTGCACGAGCGAATTCTCGCGGCCGTGCGGCGGCGAGAGGCGGGCGGAGCCCGCGGGAGATCCTTCCGTGGACGGCGTTTCATCGCGGCCGCTGTGTGCCTGGGCCTCGGGTTCGTCGCAGCAGGGTGGCGGGCCGATCGCGAGCCGCGGCTGCTCGACCGTGGGCGGGAGGTGGTCGAGACGGCCGGCAGTGCGCCGGCGGACGTGGGCATCGACTCGCTGCCGACCTTCGACGAGTTTGGTGCGGATGTCGTGGGCGGCATCGGCTCACTGGCGGCCACGGTCGTGGGCCTGCCCGAGTGGCGGGATCTGGCGGTGGCCGACCTTCCGGTGCTCGATGCATGGCGGCCCGGAGTCGACGAATGGCTGGCAGACCGGGGACCAAGCCTGCCGCCGCAGGACGCGGCGACCGAGTAAGACGGGCGAGACGTGAGCCGCGCTGGGGCTTTCGTAGCCGCAGGCTTGCAGCCTGCGGAATCCGGTCGCGATGCCGGTTTGCTCCCGCCTGTCGCCGGATGCTCGGGATGCTCGGGATGCTCGGGATGCTCGGGATGCTCGGGATGCTCGGGATGCTCGGGGCTGCCCATGCCCGTCGCCGGACGTTCGCGTCGGGCATCCTGCCCGACGCTCACTCGGATGTCGCCGGCGCTTCGCCATCCTGGCTTCGCCGACCAATCCGCCGATGGCGGATCGGTGCCCGGACATACGCCGGCTCTCGGGCACGGGCAGCCCCTCGCTGGGTCTTTCGTAGCCGCGGGCTTGCAGCCTGCGGAATCCGGTCGCGATGCCGATTTTGCTCCCGCCTGTCGCTCACTCCAGTCGCCTGCCGAGGGCTCTGCCGATCGCGTCGCCCCACGGTAGACTTCCGTCACCGCGGTGTTCAGCCGCCATCGCATCCCACGACACCGCGCCCGCCTTTCGATCCCCACATGATGGAGCGTCTTCCCCAGGCATGGCAGGTGGCGACGGCGGCGGCCGTCGCCGGCATCGCGGTGGGGCTGGCCGGTGCCCTGCTGCAGCGATCCGCGCCGTGGATGGTCGGCGACCTCCACGTGTCCGCCCCGGCGGAGGGAGCGGCGCCGCGGGTCGAGACCGACGGCACGCGTCATGCCTTCGGCACGCTCGGCACCGGTGGCACCGGGTCCCATGAGTTCGTCGTCCGCAACACCGGTGCCGGCCCGCTCACCCTGCGCAAGGGCCCCACGAGCTGCAGCTGCACGGTCAGCGACTTCGATGCCACGGAAGGAGGCACTCCGGACGGCACGAAGACGGTCGCTCCCGGCGCCGAGACGCGGATCAGCGTGCGCTGGAAGGGCAAGCCGCCCGGCGGGCCGTTTCGCCAGCAGGCCACCATCCTGACCGACGACCCTCGCCGGCCGGAGATCGTGTTCACCGTCGAGGGCACGGTCGTGCCCACATGGAGGGCGGTGCCGGAGTCGATCGCGTTGCCCCGGGTCTCGGCCTCGATCGGCGAACGGGCCACGGCCGACGTGTTCACGTACGGCCCGGAGCCGCCGAGCGTCACCGGGGTGGCGATCGACGATGAGCGGGCCGCCCAGTTTGTGTCGCTTGCCACGGCGCCCCTCACGGCCACCGAGGTCTCCGCCGAGGAGGCGGCGACGGGCGGCTTTCGCGTGCTCGTCGACCTGAAGCCCGGGCTGCCGATCGGCACCCTGAAGCGGACGATTCGCGTCTCGTTCACGATGCCGGAGCCGCTGGTGGCGGAGATTCCGCTCGAGGCCGCGGTGAGCGGTGACCTTGTCATGGCCGGCCCCGGATGGGATTCCTCCCGGCAGGCCCTGCTGCTGGGGACGGTCTCCGGCAGGGCGGGCCTGCGGACGAGGGTGTTTCTCACCGCGAAGGGGTCGCATCGCGAGAGCGTGCGGCCTACGGTTCGCGAGGTTGTGCCCGAGCTGCTCGAGGTGACGGTGGGCGCAGGCAGCCCGATCGGCACCGGAGGCGCCGTACGGATTCCGATCGACATCGTCATTCCGCCGGGCAGCCGCGCGGTCAACCACCTCTGCTCCCAGCAGGGACCGGCCGGCCGGATCGTGCTCGACACCGGTCATCCCGATTCACCCGAGTTCACGATTCCCGTCTGCGTGGCCGTCGGGCCCTGATTCCTCACCGCATGAACACCTTCCTCCTTCCCGGTTTCATCCCAGCAGCCGCATGCGCGGCGGCCCTGGCCGCCGTCGCCGCGACGGCGGTGCCGCACCGCGGTGCCGACGTGGCCGACGAGATCGTGGCAAAGTTCCGCGAGCGCAACGGCGAGATCTTCACCGACTGGCCGGCGCCGCGGGCGGTGCTCGCGGTCACCGGTGAACTCGACGGCTACATCGAGCCCTGTGGCTGCACGGGCAAGGAGAACCAGAAGGGCGGCCTGAGCCGCCGGCAGAACTTTCTCCGCGCGGTCGCCGCGGCGGGGTGGCCGCTCGTGGCCGTCGACGTCGGCAACCAGGTGAAGCGGTTCGGGCGGCAGACGGAGGCCAAGTTTCAGTCGATCGTCGACGGCCTGCGGGCCATGAAGTACGCGGCCGTGGGGTTTGGGCCGGGCGACCTGCGGCTGCCGGCGGAGGAGCTCGTGGCGGCGGTCGCGGCGGTGGGCGACGAGCCCACGCCCTTCGTGACGGCCAACGTCGGCCTCCTCGGCCTCGATGCCGGGATCACGCCGAAGTTCCGCGTGGTGGAGGCGGGCGGGCTGAAGATCGGGATCACAAGCGTGATCGGCGACGAGGAGCGGTCGCGGATCCGCAATGCCGACGTGGAGTTCGCGCCGGCGGCCGAGGCGCTTGCCGCGGTGGTGCCGCAGCTCGTCGCCGCGAGGTGCGATCACCTCGTGCTGCTCTCGTGGGCGAGCCCGGAGGAGACGAAGGCCCTGGCGGCGAGGCACCCGCAGTTCGACGTGGTGGTGACGGCCGGCGGGGCCGACGAGCCGCCGCTCGAACTGCCGACGCTGCCGGGGGGCGGCCGGCTCGTGGAGCTCGGCCACAAGGGAATGTTTGCGGTGGCGATCGGATTTTTCGCCGACGCCGCGCAGCCCGTCCGCACGCAGCGGGTGCCGCTCGACGCCCGCTGGGGCGAGTCGAAGGACATGATCGACCTGCTGGCCGCCTACCAGCACAAGCTGGAGACGCTCGGGCTTCAGGGGCTCGGGCTGGTGCCGATCCGGCATCCCACGGGGCGACGGTTTGCCGGAAGCGAGGCTTGTGCGGAGTGCCACCAGGAGGCCTACGACGTCTGGAAGGACACGCCGCACGCGACGGCTCTGGCCACGCTCGAGGAGCAGAAGCCGCGGCGCGACGGGGATCCGGAGTGCCTGTCGTGCCACGTGACGGGGTGGGCCCCGCAGCGGTTCGAGGCGTTCGAAGGCGGCTTCGCAGGGATGAAGACCACGCCCCAACTCGCCCACCAGGGCTGCGAGAACTGCCACGGCCCGGCGGCCGCGCACACGGCCGTGGAGCGTGGGGATGTGCGGGCGAGCGAGGCGGAACAGGAGCGGCTGCGGCAGGAACTCGTGCTCACGCTCGCCACGCCCGAGGGCAAGCAGAAGGCGGTGAACAACTGCCTGGAGTGCCACGATCTCGACAACAGCCCGCAGTTCGACTTCGACGAGTACTGGCCGCAGGTCGCCCACGGCGACTCCGTGCACGCCGAGGCGAAGCCCGCCACCGCCGCCACCTCGACACCGTAGCGTGGTTCGGCCTCTTCAGGCCCGACGCCGCGTGATGCGCGGAGTCGATCCGCGGTCAGGCCCCGGGATTGCCGGCAAGCCGGTAACTCGTGCTGTGGCCCCCGGCGGCGGTTCGCGTGAGGACGCCGCGGGTGACGAGATCCAGGATGTCACGCAGGGCCGTGTCGGCGGAGCAGGTGGCCAGTTTTGCGTACTTCGACGATGTGAGCCCTCCCTCGAACCCGTCGAGGAGTCGGTTCAGGACCAGCCGCTGCCGATCGTTGACCGGAGGACCGCCGTCGAGCATCCGCCAGATGTCCGCCTTTCGCAGCACGGTGGCCGTGAGGGAGTCGGCCTGGTCGATCGCCCCTTCCAGATTGGTGGCGTCGAGCATCACCTCCACGATGCCCTCCACGTCACGACTCTGCGGCCGAACGCCTGCCTGGGGCAGGCCGAGCCGTCGGGCGATCGATGAACGCACGTCGCGTTCGTCGAGCCGCTCGCCCTCGATGGCCGCTGACCGAACCACATCGTTCGTCAGGACGCCGAGCGATGCCTCGGCCTGAAGTTCGAAGCCGAGGGACCGCGGTCGGGAGCCGGTGGCACTCAGCCGAGCTGGGCCAGCGCCTCGTCGGGGATGCTGAAGTTCGCCGACACGCTCTGGACGTCGTCGTGGTCGTCGAGCCGCTCCATCAGGCTGAGCACCTTGCGGGCGGTCTCCACGTCGTCCACGTCCACCGTGTTCGTCGGAATCCGCACGATCTCGTTCGACTCGACGGTCAGGCCCGCCTTGCCGAGGGCGTCGACCACCGCCGCCATGGTCGCAGGATCGGAGGTCACCTCCCAGCGGTCGCCGGCGAGCTTCACGTCGTCGGCCCCCGCGTCGAGCGCCACCTCCATCAGCCGATCCTCGTCGCAGCCTGCCTGCGGCAGTCGCACGAGGCCCTTGCGCTCGAACAGGTAGGCCACGCAGCCGGTGCCACCGAGCTTGCCGCCGCACATCTCGAAGATCTTGCGGATCTCGGGCGCCGTGCGGTTCTTGTTGTCGGTGAGGATCTCGCAGAGCACCGCCACGCCGCCGGCACCATAGCCCTCGTAGAGCGACTCCTCGAGATCGCCTCCCTTGAGTTCCCCCGTGCCGGTCTTGATGGCCCGCTGGATGTTGTCCTTGGGCATGCTCACGGCCTTGGCCGCGTCGATGGCGTAGCGGAGGCGGAGGTTGGCGTCGGGGTCGGCACCGCCATGCTTGGCGGCGACGATGATCGCCTTGGCGAGCTTGCTCCAGAGCTTGCCCCGCTTGGCGTCGATCAGCGACTTCTTGCGGGCGATGTTCGCCCAGTGGGAATGTCCGGCCACGCGTGTTCCTCCCTCGCGACTCCCTCGTGCCGCCCGCCCGCCGTCACCGCGGCTTCCGCTTCGTCAGCTCCGCCGAATGCCGGTCGTCCTTCCCGCCCGGCTTCTTGGCGGCGGGCTTGCTCGGCTTGGCCTCGGGCCTGGCCGGCGGGGCCGGTTTCTTGGCGGTCGCCGGCGGCTTGGGCTGGGGCTTCGCCGGCTCGGGCGGTGGCGCCACCTGCGGCTTGATGGTGAGCGGCTTGCCGACGTTGGGCTTCACCACGAACGGCTTCGGCCCCGACTTGCCGTCGCCGGGCTTCTTCGGGCCCGAGCCCGCCGGTGGCATCGGTGTCTTGCCCACGGGCCTGGCGGCCGCCTGCGGCCCGGCAGGGCGGTGCACCTCGGCTGCCTGCCGGGCGGCTTCCGCCGCCTTCAGGCTCTCCTTGTCGGTGGGTGGCGGCGGCGGACTGGGCATCCGCAGCGGCTCGCCCCGCTTCGGCATCCGATCCTTGAGGGCGGCTGGATTCACCGCCTGGATCACCTTGCGGACCGTCGTGCCATGGAGGTTGGTGAGCACCTCGACGCCGAACTGGTGCAGCAGCGAACTGAACTCGATTCCCGCCTTCTTGCCGATGATCCGCTCGAGGCCGGCCACCTTGCCCGAGTCGTATTCCGCCTGGGTGGTGAGGCCGCAGACGTAGAGCCCGGCGACGGCGCCCTTGTCGAGGGGGATCAGGTGGCCGCCCAGTGCAGTCGACGCGACGTGGGCCACCACGAACTGCGGCACGCCGTGCATTCCCTCGAGCACCTTCAGGCCATGGGCCAGTGAGTGCTTCTTGGCGTGGTCGAGCGAGTAGCTGTAGGTCGACTCGAACACGCTCTGCAGCACCCGGCGGAGCGAGAGGGCGGCGTGAGCCGGATCGGGAAGGTCGTGGAGGATCTCGGCGAGTTCTGCGACCGTGGTCACGCGGACCTCGTTGAGGTCGAACGCCGACTCCCGCAGCCGGGCGTAGGCCTTCTCGGCGGCCTCGTAGGGGGCGTTTTCCAGGCAGCAGGCCACCAGCGCCTGGTCGAGCAGGTCGCGCTGGGTGTTGAAGGCGACCTGTTTGTATGCCGCCTTCAGGGCCCGGTGGAGCTTGGGAATGAGCTGGTTTCGCGGCGGGATCTTCTCGGCCGGCGGCTTCGGGGGTTCCACCACCTTGGCCGGAGGAGCCGCCTTCACCGGGGCGGCCTTCGCGGCGGGCTTGGCGGCAGCCGCCGCCGGCTTGGCCGGAGCCGCCGCCGGCTTGGCCGGAGACTTCGGCGGGGCGGGCTTCGCTCCCTTGGCCGCAGCCGGCTTCTTTGCTGGCGGAGCGGGCTTCTTGCCGGCGGGCTTCTTCGGTGCGGTCATGCGTCGTCCTGTGAGGCCACGGAGGAGGAATCGTCGTCGGCGGCGTCCGCGGGAGGGAGCACGTCGTGGAGCATGCGGGCGATCTCGATCGACTTCTTCACGCCGCCGTCGATCTCGAAGCGGAGCCGGGGCGTGTAGCGGGTCTCGATGCGGTCGGCGATCCGCGACTGCAGGAAGCCCGCCGAGCGGGCCAGGCCCTGGAGGGCCAGCTTCTCCTTGGCCGGGTCGCCCATGATCGACACCCGCACGACTGCCGAGCGCATGTCGGGCGCCATCTCCACGCCGGTGACCGTCACGTCGCGAACCCGCGGGTCACGGACCTCCGTGAGGATGGCCATGCTGACCACCTCGCGCACCGCCTCGGCCGCCTTGAGGAGTCGTCGGGTGCTCACGACAGGGTCCGCGCGACTTCCTCGACGCGATAGCACTCGAGGATGTCGCCCTCCTTCACGTCGTTGAATCCGGCGAGCTTGATGCCGCACTCGAGGCCGTCGCGGACCTCGCGGGCGTCGTCCTTCTCACGCTTGAGAGAATCGATGCCGTAGTCGCCGAGAATGCGGTTGTCGCGGATCACCCGCAGGCGGGCGTTGCGGGCGATGATGCCCGCGATCACGCGGCAGCCGGCGATCACGCCGAGGCGGCTGATCGAGAACGTCCTCTGGACCACGGCCCGGCCGAGCTCGTTCTCCTTCTTCTCGGGCGCGAGCATGCCCTCGAGGGCCTTCTTCAGGTCGTCGGTCACCTGGTAGATGATGTCGTAGCGGCGGACCTGCACACCCTTGTCGTCCGCCAGCGACCGGGCCCGCTCGTCGGGCACGACGTTGAAGGCGATGATCACGGCATCGGAGGCGTCGGCCAGCTGCACGTCGGCTTCGGTCACGCCGCCCACGGTCGCCTGCAGCACCCGGATCTTCACCTCGGGGTGATCGAGCTTCTGGAGTTCCTTGAGGATCGCCTCGATGGAGCCGCGGACGTCGGCGCGGAGGATGAGGTTGAGCGTCGGGGCCTTCTCGGCGCCGAGCCGGTCGGCGAGGTTCTCCAGCGTGACGTGGACCGGGGCGCTGGAGAGGTGCGACTGGCGGCGGATGTCGGCCCGCTTGAGCGCCACTTCCCGGGCCAGTGCGATCGACTCGACCTCCTGGAACCGGTCGCCGGCCCCCGGGGGCACGTCGAGCCCGGTGACGAACACCGGCCGCGAGGGCCCGGCCTCCGTCACCTTCCGGCGGGTCAGGGGGTCGAACATCGACTTCACGTTGCCGGTCGCCTCACCGCAGACCAGCGGATCGCCGATCCCGAGGGTGCCCTTCTGCACGAGCAGGCAGGCGACCACCCCGCGGCCCTCGTGGATCGAGGCGTCGAGGCAGACGCCCGCGGCGGTGCGGTCGGGGTTAGCGCGGAGGTCGTGGAGCTCGGCGATCGTGAGCAGCGTGTCGAGCAGGGAGTCGATGCCCTCGCCCGTGAGGGCGCTGGTCTTCACCACCTCCGTCTCGCCGCCCCACTCGGTGGGCAGGAGCTCGGCCGCCGCCAGCTGCTGGTAGACCCGCTGCACGTCGGCGCCCGGCAGGTCGATCTTGTTGATGCAGGCCACGATCGGCACACCGGCGGCCTTGGCGTGGCTGATCGCCTCCTCCGTCTGAGGCATGACGCCGTCGTCGGCCGCCACCACGATCACGGCGCAGTCGGTCACGTTGGCCCCGCGGGCCCGCATCTCGGTGAAGGCCTCGTGACCCGGCGTGTCGACGAAGGTGATCGACTTGCCGTTGCGGTCCACCGTGTAGGCGCGGATGTGCTGGGTGATGCCGCCGCTCTCGCGGGCCGCCACGTCGATGCCGAGGATCTTGTCGAGCAGCGACGTCTTGCCGTGGTCGACGTGGCCGAGCACCGTGACCACCGGCCCCCGCGGCTGCCGCAGCGTGGGGTCCTCGTCGACGGCGTCGAATCCGACGAGCAGTTCCTTTTCCAGATCCTCGGCGGTCTTGATGTCGAGCTGCACGCCGAACTCTGCTGCCAGCAGCTCGACCGAGTCGCGGTCGAGCACCGTCGACATGCTGGGCATCTGCCCGAGGCCGAACGTGAGGAGCTTCTTGAGCACCTCGCTCGCCGGCAGGCCGATCGCCTCGGAGAAGGCGCGGACGTTGCACGGCACCTGGATCAAGGCGTTGGTCTTGCGGGGGGCGGCGGTGGAGGCCCCCGCCTTCCGCGGCCGGCGTCGGCGGCCGCCGCGATCGTCGTCGTCGCCGCCGATGCGGGGCTCGAGCGTCTTCTTGCGACTGAGCTGCCGCAGCTCGCGGCCGCCGAGCACGTCGTCGGGCTTGTCGCCGCCCTTGGAAGGCGTGCGGCGCGGCCGGACGCCGGGCGCCATCGGGGGCGGCACCGCCATGGGGGCACCGGCGCCGCCCCGCAGCAGGCCGCCCGTGCGGGCCCGCTGGGCGTCGGCAGCCCGCTGCTGCTCGTGCTTCCGCATGTGATCCGCGAGCGGCTTGGCGCCGCCAGCCTTGGCGCTGCGGATCGCATCGAGCGGCAGCTTCACGTCGGGCTTCTGGGCCGTGGGCTCCTGCGACGCGGCCCGCGGGGTGATCGGGGCCCGACCGGCCGCCGGCACGGGGGCGAGCTTGAAGGCCGGCCGCGGCACCGGCCTGGTGCCGTCGCCACCCGGGCGGACGGTGGGCCGCGGCTTCGGTGTCTCGCCCGCGGGCTTCGGAGTGGCGATCTCCGGCGGCTTGCCCTTCGCCGGCGATCCGGCGGGCGCGATGTAGTCTTCCCGCTTGAGGGTGCCGGTGGCCGCGGGCGGCCTGCCGGCGGGGGCGACGGCCGGCTTCACCGGCGCCGCTGCAGCGGGACGCTCAGCAGGACGCGACTTGGCGGCGATGAACTCCTTGAGCTTCGCCACCTCCTCGTCGGTCATGCTCGCCAGGGCCGATCCCTTGTCCTGAATGCCGGCGCGCGTGCACAGGTCGACCAGCTCCTTGCTGTCGATCTTCAATTCCTTGGCCAGCGTGTAGATTCGGACAGCCACTCGACCCTCTCTCGCAACGCTTCTCGTCGAACCACTGCACCTTCATACGAACGGTCCCAACCATCACGTGCCGGGCGCCGACTCCGGCGCGGGCGCCGCTTCCGGCGCCTGCTCGGCGGCCACGGCGTCAGCGGCCAGGGCATCTGCGGCGTCGGCGTCGGCGGTCGCCTTCGCGATCCGGTCCGCCTCACGCTGCTTGCGGCGCTCCTCCGCGGCCGCGGCCTCCGCCTGGTTGGCCCGCTCCTCCGCCTCGGCAACGATCGCGTCGACCTGTTCGGCGGTCAAGCCGCCCATCTCCATGAGATCGTCGGGCTCGATCACGGAGAGATCGTCGTACGACAGGAAGCCCTCGCCCACGAGCCGCTCGGCCACCGACTCGTCGAGACCCTCGATCGACGAAAAGCCGACGATCGCCCGCTCGATCTGCTGATCGAGTTCCTCGCGGGTCATGATCTCGATGTCCCAGCCGCAGAGCTTGCTCGCCAGGCGGACGTTCTGCCCACGCCGGCCGATCGCCAGCGAGAGCTGGTCCTCGCGGACGAGCACGATTCCGCGGCCGAGCATCTGGCAGAGGATCACCTCGTCGACCTCGGCGGGCTGCAGCGCGTTGGGCACGAGCACCTGCAGGTCGTCGTTCCAGCGGACGATGTCGATCCGCTCCCCGCCGAGTTCCTCGACGATGTTCTTGATGCGGTTGCCGCGGACGCCGACGCACGCTCCGACGCAGTCGATGCGGTTGTCGGAGCTGATCACCGCCACCTTGCTGCGGTAGCCCGGCTCGCGGGCGATCGCCCGGATCTCGATCACGCCGTCGGCGATCTCCGGAATCTCCTGCTCGAAGAGCCGCTGCACGAGCTGCGGGCGGATCCGCGAGAGGATGATCTTCACGCGGCTGCCGACCTTGCGGACCTCGAAGATCGTGGCCCGGATCCGCTCACTGGGATGGTACGACTCGCCGGGGATCTGCTCGCTGCGGGGGAGGATCGCCTCCTGGGTGCCGACCTGCACCGTCGCCGTGGCGCCCTCGAACCTGGTGACCACGCCGGAGATCATCTGGCCGACCTGCTCCTCGAACTCGTCGTGGATGGCGTCCCGCTCGGCTTCGCGGATCTTCTGGATGATCACCTGCTTGGCGGTCTGGGCGCCGATGCGGCCGGAGAGTTCGGCGGTGTCGAGCGGCTGGCCGTCGTGCGTGCCGGCCACGGTGCCACTGTCGCGGTCGATCGCGATCGTGACGACGGACGTCTCGCCGTACTGCCGCGTGAGGGCCGTGACCAGGGCGGCTTCGATCGCCTGGAACACGAACTCCTTGTCGATGTTCTTGTCGCGGTGAATCGCGTCGACGATGCGGAGGATTTCTTCAGGCTTCATGTGGTTCTCGGAGACCATCCGCGCGATGACGCTGCCGGCACGGCCGACGCCATCTCACGACATGGGCGCCGAAACGCCCCCGCACGCGATCCTGCGGCGGGCGTTTGGAAGCGTATCCGCGAACCAGCAGCCATCCTCACGAAGGGCAACCCGGGAAAATTAAGCCGATTTCATGGGCCTGTCAAGGAGCGGCCCCACTGCCGCAGGCCCACGCGTTTCCGAGAGACGCGGCTCATCGAGCCGCGTCCTACGGTCGCCACTTCCGGATCACCACCGCCCCGGACTGCCCCTGGGGTGTCACCGACGTGGAGACGAACACGTCGCCGGCCGGGTCGCCGCGGCGGGCCGGCCGGATGCCGCAGGCCGCGTCGTCCGCCTCGTGGTTGAGCAGCGGGAACAGTTCGCCCCGCGACAGGGCGAGCAGGCTGGCCACGCACTCCACGAGCCCGCTGCCGCCGCCGAGGTTGCCGAAGTGGCTCTTGGCGGCCACGGTGGGCACGCGTGCCGCGGCATCGCCGAGGGCGTCGCGGATTCCCTCCGCCTCCTCGCGATCGCCCGTGACGGTGCTGGCGGCGTGCGCGTGCACGTGGCCGAGGTCGGCCGGATTCACGCCGGCCATCTCGATCGCCCGCCGCAGCGCATGGCCCAGCGCCGTGCGGCGCAGGCCCACGCCCGCGCGGTCGGACGCGCAGCGGGCGGCATGGCCCACGATCTCGCCGTGGATGGTGGCCCCGCGGGCGAGGGCGTGGCCGAGTTCCTCGAGCACGAGCACCGCGGCCCCCTCGCCGAGCACCATGCCGCGACGGTGCAGGTCGAAGGGGCGGCTCCAGGTGGCCGGGTCGTCGTCGCCCATCGCCACCTGCTCGCTCTGGATCGCGTGCACCGTCTTCATGGGGTGCACCCGGGTGCCGGTCGCGCCGGCCACCATGATGTCGGCGGCGCCCCGCCGGATCGTGACCGTTGCCTCGCCTACGGCCAGGTGCCCGCTGGCCTCGCGGAGCGTCAGCGAGTTGCTGGGGCCGCGGAGGTCGTTGTAGATCGCGATGTGGCTGGCGGGCATGTTGGGGAGGTACTTGAGCAGCCAGAGGGGCGTGATCTGGGGCATGCCCTCCCCGCCCCACATCTGGAAGTCGAATCCGCCGTCGGCCCCGCGGCACTTCGCCACCGCGGTGGTGAAGTCTTCCGGGATCGTGAGCATGTAGTCGGAGCCGAACACGCAGCCGAACCGCTCCGGGGCATGATGTCCGGCCGCGTTCCCGCAGTGATGCAGGGCTCGTTGCGCCGCGGCCACCGCCATCTGGCTCTCCCGGCACATCACCTTGCACCCCTTGCGGATCGCCTTCTTCTTCTCGCCGTCCAGCGGCCCGAAGTTGTCGATCTCGCCGGTGAACTGCCGGGCCTGTGCCGCGTGGCGGAGCGGAATGCCGCCGGCATCGAAGGCGTCGAGCGGGCCGATGCCGCTGCGGCCCTCGACCAAGGCCGTCCAGAGGTCGTCCACCGCGAGCCCCAGGGGGCAGACGACGCCCATGCCCGTGACCACCACCCGTCGTTCAGCCGCTCCGCTCATGCACCCGTCCTGTCAATTGTTCTGGTTGCTCATCACGGCCCGCCGCCGAGCCGTGGTTCGACGACGATCACCACGTCACACCGCCGATCGTCGGTCAGCAGCGCCACGGCCGACACATTCTGCGCGGGCACCGGCCACGGCACCAACCCGAGGGCGATGAACAGCGTCTGGTTCGCCGGCCAGCGAAACCGCTCGCCCACCCGCACCGCCGCAACCTGCGGCACCTCGACCTGCACCCGTTGCTGGCTGACCGGCGCCGCCAGCGACACCTGCGCCATCCGCTCGAGCTGGTCGATGCGGCAGCGGACCACGGCCTCCACGGCGGAGCGGTCGCGCGAGAGCAGCGGCTGGATGTCGAGCGCGAACCCCTCGTCGCAGGCTGCCGACTGCATCTGCCAGCCGGGCCAGGCTTCGGGCCGCGGGGCGATGTCCTGCACGTACGGCTGCCGCCGGCCGCCCGAGAGCGTGGCCGGCAGTCCGTTGGCCGCCAGCACGCCGCCCGTGGGGAGTTCCTGGCAGTCGCCCCGTGCCCGCAGCCGCGCCACGACGGCGGCGGCCGTCTCCCGCGGGGCGATCCAGGCCTGCACCCCGGGCGTGGCCGCGGGGACGGCCGTGAGCACGGGCCGGGCGTCGGCCCGCCAGCCCGGTCCGTCGAGGCCGAACACGCGGACGCCGAACCGGTGCTGGACGGCGGCGTCGGCGACGAACCGGGCCACGATGTCGTCCACTCGGGCCTGCATCTCGGGATCGTGGAAGCAGGAGAGCGTGTCCGCGGTCGCCGACAGGGAGCTCGGCGTGGCGCCGTGCCAGGCCGGGTAGCCGGTCTCCTGCAGGATCCAATCGACCACGTGCCGCTCCGCGCCCGCGCCCGCCTTGGAGACGAAGGCCGAGATGTCGTAGGTCTTCCAGACCTGTCCGGCGGCGGCCGGCACCTGGGCGGATGCAGGCCGCGCGGCGGCCACGAGCAGGCAGGTGAGCACGCCGAGACGCCACCGCGACATGGCAGATGCCTCCAGGGCCGGGACCTGCGGACGCCGCCGGGCTGGTCAGACCCGCGCCAGCACGAGGCTCGCGTTGTGACCGCCGAAGCCGAACGAATTGCTCATCGCGACGTCCACCCGCGCGTCGCGGGCGACCTTCGGCACGTAGTCGAGGTCGCACTCGGGGTCGGGGGTGTCGAGGTTGATCGTGGGGGTGATCACGCCGCGGGAGATCGTCAGGGCGCAGACGACCGCCTCGATGCCGCCGCTGGCCCCGAGGGTGTGGCCGAGCTGGCTCTTGGTGCTGGAGATCGCCAGCCGTCGGGCGTGGTCGCCGAACACCCGCTTCACCGCCTTCGTCTCGGCGACATCGCCGAGCGGGGTGCTCGTGCCGTGGGCGTTGATGTAATGGACCGCCGTGGGCGCGAGGCCGGCGTCGGCGAGGGCCATCGCCATCGCGTGCGCTCCGCCGCGGCCCTCCTCGTCGGGCTGCGTGATGTGGCCGGCGTCGCCGCTGGCGCCGTAGCCCTTGAGTTCGGCGTAGATCCGGGCGCCGCGGGCCCGGGCGTGCTCCAGTTCCTCGATCACCAGCACGCCGGCGCCCTCGGAGAGCACGAAACCGTCGCGATCGACGTCGAACGGCCGGCTCGCCTGCTGCGGGGCATCACTGCGGAACGACAGGGCCCGCATGTTCTGGAAGCCGGCCAGGCCGATCGGCGTCAGGGCCGCCTCGCTGGCCCCGCTGATCATCACGTCGGCGTCGCCGTACTGGATCGCCCGCAGGGCGCTGCCGATGGAGTTGGCGGCGCTGGCGCAGGCCGTGGCCACTGCGAAGTTGGGGCCCTTGGCGCCGAACAGCGCCGACACGTGGCCGCTGGCGGAGTTGACCATCAGCTTCGGGATCGTGAACGGCGAGACCTTGTCGATCCCCTTGTGCAGCAGCCGCTCCTCCTGCACCTCGAACTCCCAGAGGCCGCCGATGCCGGAGCCGATCACGACCCCGCAGCGATAAGGCTGCTCCTTGGAAAAGTCGAGGCCCGAATCGGCCACCGCGTCCTTGGCGGAGGCGAGCGCGAACTGGGTGAAGCGATCGAGCCGCTTCAGCTCCTTGGGATTGGCGATGTCCTCGTTCTCGGCCTCCCAGGGCACCTGGCCGCCGAACTGCACGCGATACCCGGAGACGTCGAACAGCGTGATCGGGCCGACGCCGCTCTCGCCGCGGACGATCCGCTCCCAGAAGGTTTCCACATTCCGGCCCAGGGAGGTCACAACCCCCACGCCGGTCACCACCGCCCGTCGCTTCATTCCGCCGCTCCGCGTCCGTGCTTCGCGATCAGCCGATCACGACATCTGCTTCTCGATGAACTCCACCGCCTGGCCGACCGTCTGGATCTTCTCGGCCGCGTCGTCGGGGATCGTGATGTCGAACTCTTCCTCGAGTTCCATCACCAGTTCGACGGTGTCGAGCGAGTCGGCGCCGAGGTCCTTGATGAACGACGTCTCGGGCTTGATCGAGTCCTTGTTGCTCACGCCGAGCTGCTGGGCCACGATGTCGATCACCCGCTCTTGAACTGAAGCCACCTTGTGCATCCTCCTGGGGCCCGGCTGCCGGCCGGCCCGGGGGTGGGGCGGCGAGCGGGACTGGGCGGTCTGACGAAACCGGCGGCAGCCCTCCGAGGCTGCGCACCTTACCTGAGTTGTCGGGGAAGATATACCCGCTGCCGGCCGAGCGTGTCCAGCCCGGGAAAACGCGGCTTTTTCAGCCGATCAGCCCGCCGTCCACGACCAGCGTCTGGGCCGTGATGTAGCCGCTCGAGGGCGCCGCCAGGAAGAGCACCGCCTCGGCGATCTCCCAGGCCTCGCCGAGCCGCTTGGCCGGCACCCGCTTCTTCACCTCGTCGAGCAGCGCGGGGCCGAGGGCCGCGGTCATGTCGCTGGCGATGAAGCCGGGCGCCACGGCGTTGACCGTGATCTTGCGACCGGCAAGCTCCTTGGCGACCGTCTTCGTGAGGCCCACGAGCCCGGCCTTCGACGCCGAGTAGTTGGCCTGGCCGGGGTTGCCGATCAGGCCCGAGACGCTGGCCACGTTGATGATCCGGCCGTACCGCTGCTGCATCATCGGGCGACTGGCCGCCCGCATGAACAGAAACGGCGCCCGTAGGTTCGTGTCGAGCACCTGATCCCACTCCTCGTCGCTCATGCGGGGCAGCAGCGTGTCGCGGGTGACGCCCGCATTGTTGACGAGAATATCGAGCCGTCCGAAGCGAGCCACGACCTGTTCGACCGTCTCGGCGGCGGCCTCGGCACGCTTCACGTCGCACGCAAATCGCTCGACGCGCGCGTTCGGAACGCGGCTGCGGATCTCCAGACACACCTGATCGAGCTTATCGGCATTTCTCGCGGCCAGTGCGACCATCGCACCGTTGGCCGCCAGTCGCTCGGCGATCGCACGACCGATTCCCTGCGACGCACCGGTGACGAGCGCCACCTGTCCCGTCAGGTCGGCCCGGAGCCGTCCTGTATTTCCTCCCACCACTTTGTCGGTCATGAGAGCCCTCCGCTATTCGCGACATCACACGGATCAATCACAGTCCCATTTTGCTCACGATGAGCCCGACGCATCCCTATTCCGGCGCACCGTGACAGGGAAGCTGGCGGGCAATTCGCTTCATGAGTCCGCGGAGCA
>JBJTQP010000012.1:0-46883 GCA_046075685.1 Planctomycetaceae bacterium
CCGATCGTGGCGGCGAGCTGGTGGCATGCGTTTGGGATGCGGGTTGAGCCGAACTGGTTTCCGCAGGTGTTCACGGTGCTCGTGTCGCTGTTCATCGGCGGCGCGTGGATCGTGTGGGCGGGCCTCGCCCCGCGAGACGAGGGCGAGACACCGGCGGCCCGCTGGCCGCTCATCGGCCTGATCGCGCTGGCGGCGATCGCTGCGTCGGTAACGGCGGGCGTGCTCCTGATTCTCGACAACGCCGTGCAGGCCCAGGCGGCCTACCTCAGGCTCGAGGCGGCGAACCTGATGCAGGTCAATCTGCCGCCGATCGTGACCGACGACGAGAACGCCGCGCCCCTCCACCTGCAGGCCGGTGCGGCGATCACAGCCGACAAGGAGTTTGACGCCGAGGCGTCGCCGCTCGATCCGGAAGGCGACGTGATGCGGGAGGAAGTCACGGTGTTTCTCGCCCGTCATGCGGCGACACTCGATCTCGTCCGTCGGGCCGCCGACCGCGGCATCTGCCGCTTCGCCCGCGACTGGAGCCGGCCCCCGATCGACCTTGTTTTCTCGGAGGTCCTCACGCTGCGGAACGAAGGCCGCCTCCTGGCCCTCGCTGCCCGGCGGGCCGCCGCCGAGGAGCGTCATGCGGACGCCCTGGCCGACGTCTTCCGCATCGGGCGACTCGGCCACCATGCGGCGGCTGAGCCATTCCTCGTGTCATACCTCATGGGTAATGCCCTCGAGAGCATCGCCTGGCGAGAACTCGCCGACCTGCTGCCGCAGCTGGGGCCCGACGACGCGCCGCTCCTCGACTCGACCCACGTCCGCGATCTCGTGGGTCGGCCGCTCGACCTGCTGCCGGCGCTCTACGGGGAGGAGGCCTTTGGGCTCGCCGCCTTCGCGGGATTCGCCGATGGCCGGGCGACGACGAGCGAGATTCTCGGGTCCGATCAGGGGGATGGTGTGCCCACGCGATTCGGCGTCGAACCGGGGTTCCGTGTCTTTCATCTGCCGGGCGACCTCGCCGGCTACCGGCGGATGATGCACGCCTTTCAGCAGCTGGCCGCCGACCGCGAACTTTCCGCCAATCATGCCGAGACACGGCGGCGGGCCGAGGCCCTGGAGAAGAGCCTCGTCGACCATCCGCCTGGTGTCCTGTCGCGGCTGGTGGTTCCTGCGATCACGAGCGTATTTCAAGCCCGGGCCCGCAGCGAGGCGTTGAACCGGGCGGCGGCGGTGCTCGTGGCGGCGACGAGGCAGCGATTGGCGAGCGGCGGCCTGCCGCTCGAGCCGGCAGCGTTCGGGACCACACCGCCATTCGTGCTGCCCACGGATCCATTCGCCGAGGGAAATAAGCCGCTGCTCATGAAGCGAAGCGACGCTGGGCTCGTGACCTACTCGGTCGGCCCCGACGGCAAGGATGACGGCGGCCCCGCGCCTCGTGGCGAGGAGGCCGAAGAGGGTAACGATGATGTTGGCTTCGTGATGGCGGTGCGGTAGCCCGGAACGTGGCCGCAGGTTTTCAACCTACGGACGCCGAGCCGTGCGCGCCGCGAGGGGCTGCCCATGCCCATCGCCGGACGTTCGCCTCGGCCCTCCAGGCCTCGGCTCTCTGCCTGTCCGCGGCGCTTCGGCATCCTGCCTGCGCTTGCTCCCAGAGCCCGGCTCACGGGCACGGGCAGCCCCTCGCTCGAGTCCCGACCTTGTTCACCCGACCAAGGGAGCCGAAGGGGGCGGAGGTCGACGAGCGTTGAAGATTTCGCTCGTTTGAGGCGGCGCTGGCACAGGACGCGGTGCGAAATATTCCCGCGAAGGAGGCCTCTGCCCCCCTCGGCGGCGCGCGCACCCCGCCCACCATGGATGGCCGTTCACGCGTCACTCGATCGCCGGAAGCGATCCCGGCCGGAGGCGACAGCGTCGCCGAAGGCCCAAGCGTGAACGGGCCATGGATGGCCGTTCACGCGTCAAAATAGAGGCAGAACTCATACGGGTGCGGCCGCAGCCGCATCGGGTCGATGTCCTTTTCCCGCTTCCACTTCAGCCAGGTCGCGATCACGTCGTCGGTGAACACGTCGCCGCGGAGCAGGAAGTTGCAGTCGGCTTCGAGGGCGGCGCAGGCCTCGTCGAGCGAAGCCGGTGCCTTCGGGACGTTTGCCAACTCCTCGGGCGGCATGTCGTAGATGTCGCGGTCGAGCGGCTCGCCGGGATGGAACTTGTTCTGGATGCCGTCGATCGCCGCCATCAGGATCGCAGCGAAGGCGAGGTAGGGATTGCAGGTCGGGTCGGGGCAGCGGAACTCCACCCGCTTCGTCTTCGGATTCGCCGAATACATCGGGATCCGGCAGCTCGCGGAGCGGTTCCGCTGCGAATAAGCCAAGTTCACCGGGGCCTCGTAGCCCGGCACCAGACGCTTGTAGCTGTTGGTGGTGGGATTCGTGATCGCGAGCAGCGCCGGCGCGTGACGGAGGATGCCGCCGAGGGCGTGGAGGGCCATCTCCGACAGGCCGGCGTAGCCCGTGCCGGCGAACAGCGGCTGGCCGGCCTTCCAGAGCGAGATGTGGGTGTGCATCCCGGAGCCGTTGTCGCCGTAGAGCGGCTTCGGCATGAAGGTGGCGGTCTTGCCGTGGCGGCGGGCCACGTTCCGCACGATGTACTTGTAGAGAACCATCTGGTCGGCCATGCGGACGAGTTCCTGGAACCGCATGTCGATCTCGCACTGGCCGGCCGTCGCCACCTCGTGATGCTGGGCCTCGACGTCGATCCCGCAGTGGATCATCGTCTGCATCATCTCCGTGCGGACGTCCATCAGCTGGTCGCTCGGCGGGCAGGGAAAGTAGCCCTCCTTGTGCCGCAGTTTGTAGCCGAGGTTCGGCCCCTCCTGCCGCCCGCGATTCCACTCCGCCTCGACGCTCTCGAGGTGGAAGTAGCCCTCATGGGCGTTCTGGTCGAAGCGGACGTCGTCGAATACGAAGAACTCCGCCTCGGGGCCGATGAAGCAGGTGTCGGCGATGCCGGTGGACTTCACGTAGTTGGCCGCCTTGCGGGCGATGTGCCGCGGATCGCGTGAGTAGTCTTCCCGCGTGATCGGATCCTGCACCATGCAGATCATCACGAGGGTGGGGATCGACGCGAAAGGGTCGACGAACGCCGTGTTCGGCTCGGGCACGAGGAGCATGTCGCTCTCGTTGATCGCCTGCCAGCCGCGGATGCTCGACCCGTCGAAGCCGAGGCCGTCCGCGAAGGTGTCCTCCTCGAGCTTTGCCACGGGGATCGTGAAGTGCTGCCAGGCTCCCAGGAAGTCGGTGAACCGCAGGTCGACGGCCTTCACTTCCTTCTCGCGGCACATTGCGAGCACTTCACGGGGCTTCATGCGGTCACGTTGGAGAAAGGGATTCGTGGGGTGGCGACGTGGAGCGGAGCACCGGGGCCAACAAAAAAGAAAGGGGCGGCAGGCCCGTCGTTGCCTGCCGCCCCCATCGTAGCCATCTCGTGCCGGCCATGTGTCCGGCGGTTGTTCCTCAGGCGTCCCTAGGATTTCTTGATCGTGACGCTCTCGGAACTGATGCCAACCGCTTCGACCACCATGACCTTGATTCCTGTCTTTACATACGTGCTGTGAACTCGTGACCAGTTCGTGATCCGATCGATCAAGCCGTTCCAGTCTTCCGGCGGCGGGCGATCATCCCGATCACGATGGAGGCCGAGCCGAGCATCGCATAGGTGGAGGGCTCCGGCACCACCGGGATCACAGCACCAACCTGGTTGCCGACCACACCCTGCACGACGTACTGGAACGTCGACCGGTAGTTGCCGTAGCCGAGCAAGTTGGCATTGGCATTGCCGGTCACACCGAACGTCCGCCAGAAAGAGGTATCCATGGTGGCGACGCTGCCGGAGTTGACCATGCCGAGCGGGAAGGCCCACGGCTGATTGAACCAGCCCGGGATGCAGGCGTTGCCGTTGGGCTGCGTCGAGTAGGTCGACGTGCCGTTGGCGGCACCGTTGCCGCTGTCGTACACGGTGGTCAGGGACGGCGCACCAGTGAGGCTGACGGTGCCGGCGACGCGGGCGGGAGCAACCGTGAGCGTGGTCCACGATCCAGCCGGCACTGTCCTCTGGTTGGCGAGTCCGGTGGCACCCGAAACTGCATTCGAGGTCGGACTTGTGCCGGAGGCGTAGGTGAGCGGGCCGGGAGTCGACCCGGTCGTGTTCACCGTGCCGGTCGTGTACGTGAAGTTGAAGAGCGACAGATCCCAACCCTTCGTGTCGATCTGCAGTTGGCCGGTCTGCGTGTTCCAGTAGGCAACCGCCCCCGGCAAGCCAGTGGCGGAAGACGTGGTGCCGGACGAACGGATGGGAAGGGCAGTGCCGGTGGCGACCGCCGACCACGGCAAGCCGCTCGGGGCGGTGCCGCTGGTGGGGGGCTGAACAAAAACAGCCGCCGCTGCTTGGAGGGCCAAGGCGACGACGGCGACGAAGGCGAGGCTGACACGACGGAGAAGCATGGTTACGTTCCTGACAAGAAGAGGTGTCGGGGGCTACAGTTCCCGACGGCAGTACGACCATGCAAACGCGATGCCACGGCTCACCAGAAATGTGAGTCTCCTGCCAGGATCCTCGATCGGTGCTTGTAAAAATGGCTTTTTTGGTTTTTTGTGCCTCGCGGCCGAGGCCGCTTCCCTCCCCGAAGAAGAGTCTCTGGATTCGCAGAAACTGGGAAATAGTTTCACCAAAACTTCGCAATTTCACCATTTTTGCGAAACCGATTCGCAGACGCTGGGAAACTGCTGGACGCCTTGCAGGTGTCGATCGGCTGTCGATCAGCCGCCGATCGAAACTCAATAGTCGGCCGCAGCGGCATGCCCGCGGCCCGTCGACAGCGGCTTCGGCCTGTGACGGACGGCCCGCCGGGCGTTTTCGTCACGCAACCGCTCCACGGCCGCGTCGAGGCTCATCGCCCCCAGATCACCGTCGAGGCGATCCCGCAGGCTTACGGTGCTGGCCGCTTCGTCGCGCGGCCCGCAGACGACCATCATGGGGATCAAATCCAGCTGCGCCGTGCGGATCTTGGCGCCCAGTTTTTCGGCCGCCAGATCGAGGCCGACCCGCAGGCCGACAGCTTCGAGGGCCGCCTTGACACGGTGGGCGTAGGCCTCGCTTTTCTCGCTCACGGGAATCACGCGTACCTGCTCCGGTGCCAGCCACAGCGGGAAGGCCCCGGCGAAGTGCTCGATCAGCACCCCCACGAACCGCTCCAGGCTGCCCAGCGGCGCCCGGTGGATCATCACCGGCTGGTGCTTGGCGTTGTCGGCGCCGATGTATTCCAGGTCAAACCGCTCGGCGCTTGGCAGGTTGTAGTCGAGCTGCACCGTGCCGAGCTGCCACTCGCGGCCGAGCGAGTCATGGATCACGAAGTCGATCTTCGGCCCATAAAAGGCGGCCTCGCCCGGCTCCGGCTCGCAGCCGGGGAGGTTCATCCGGCGGGCGACCCGCTCGATCGCCGCCTCGGCCTCGTTCCACCGCTCCGGCGGGCCCACGTATTTGTCGCTCGACGGATCGCGGAACCCGAGCCGGACGCGGAAGGTGTCGAAGGCCAGGCTCTCGAGCACCTTGAGCGTGAAGGCGATGCAGCCCTCGACCTCCTGCTCCACCTGCTCCGGCGTGCAGAAGATGTGGGCGTCGTCCTGGGTGAAGCCGCGGACCCTGGTCATGCCGCCGAGCTCCCCGGACTGCTCGTAGCGGTACACGGTGCCGAACTCGGCCAGCCGCAGCGGCAGATCCTTGTAGCTGTGCGGCCGCGACTTGTAGATCATCGTGTGATGCGGGCAGTTCATCGGCTTGAGCAGGTACTGCTCGTCGTCGCTCATCACGATCGGCTTGAACTGGCTGTCGGCGTAGTAGGGATAATGGCCGGAAATCTTGTAGAGATCGACCTTCCCGATGTGCGGCGTGTAAACCGGCAGGTAGCCGCGGGCCGCGAGCTCCTCCCGTACGAACGCCTCGAGCGTGCCACGCAGGATCGCCCCCTTGGGCATCCAGAGCACGAGCCCCGAGCCCACGAGCGGGCTGGTGGTGAACAGATCGAGCTGCTTGCCGAGCACGCGGTGGTCGCGACGCCGGGCTTCTTCGACCGCCGCCAGGTGGGCATCCAGGTCGGCCTGCGAAAACCAGGCGGTGCCGTACAGCCGCTGCAGCTGCGCGTTGGCGGCGTCGCCCTTCCAATACGCGCCGGCGATAGTGGTGAGTTTGAAGGCCCCGATGCAGCCGGGACTCGGCACGTGGGGACCGCGGCAGAGATCCACAAACTCTCCCTGTCGGTAGAACGACAGCGAGGGGTGATCGGCCAGGCCCGTCTCGATGTGCTCGGCCTTGAGGGGCTGGTTCAGCCCGCGGACGATGTCCGCTGCCTTCTCGCGGGGCACGTCCACCCGCTCGAAGGCCTCGTCGGCCTCGATGATCCGCCGCATCTCGGCCTCGATCGCAGGCAGGTCCTCGTCCGTGATCGGCCGCGCCGCCCGCATGTCGTAGTAGAAGCCCTCGCCGACGGTGGGTCCGAAGGCGAGTTCCACCCCCTCGAACAGCCGCATCACAGCCCGGGCCATCACGTGGGCCGCGGAGTGCCTCATCACCGGCAGGGCCCGCGGGTCGCCGGGGTACAGCGGCTCGAGGTCGACGGTGCCCGTGGCTGGCAGCGGGGCGTCGAGGCCCACCGTGCGGCCGTCAAGCACGGCGGCGATGGGCCGTGCCGGGCCGGGCTTCCCGGCCGGATGAGCCGGGTTGGATTCGAGAAGGACGTCGGCGACACGGGACGGCTCGGTGCGGGTGCGGACCGTGCCGTCGGCGAGGCGGACATGAAGCGTGGTCATGGCGAAAGACTGGGCAAAAGAATGGGGTCGAGAGCGGGTTTTCGGGCCGAACACCGGAGCGTAGCGGCATCGTCGAGGGGGCGACAAGCGGAGTCACGGTTTCCGGCCGCCGGGGCCGGCGTCGCTTGACTGGGCACATTCTGGGCGCGAGACTCGTGGTGAGCGAGGGCGATTAGCTCAGTTGGTTAGAGCACCAGCTCGACAAGCTGGGGGTCATAGGTTCGAGTCCTATATCGCCCACTTGCCGTGTGGCCCGCCATGGATCTCTGGCTCAGGCCGATCGTTTCCGCACTGGCCGTGGGCCTGATCGGGGCCGGCTCGGCCGTCTCGCAGGAAGCCGCCCCGGGTGGGGCCTACGACCTGCCCGGTTTTGACTTCACCCGGCCGGGGGCAGTGGCCGAGTGGCAGCCGGCCCACGACGTGTCGGGCCTCGAAGCCGGTGCCGACGGGATGGTGATCGGGATCGATGGGGGCGATCCGTTCATCATCGGGCCTCCCCGCGACTACCCCGCCGATCTCCCGGTTCGCATGACCCTGCGGATCAGGCCGGCCGTCGATGGCCATGCCCAGGTGTTTTTCTTTCGGGACCACGCCGGTGAGGATCGGTCGGTGGCGTTGAGCGTCCGTGGGGGCATGCGGAACGACGTGCAGGCCCTGCTGCCACCCCTCGGGCCGGCAACGCGGCTGCGGATCGATCCCCCGGGTCGCTCCGGCGCCGCCGTTGTCACCCGTCTCGGCTTCGAGCCGGCCGCTTCGCTGCCCGCACCGCACTGGCCTGAGCATCGGCCGCCCGACATCGGCTCGGGGCGCCGCCTCGAGAACGGTTCGCTCGCCGTCGAGGTGACGTCGCGGGGCTTTGCCATGGAGGTGAACGGCGTCCGGTCGGCGGCCTCCCACTCGCAACCGGTCGCGGGCTATCTGGCCGACGGGAGCGTCCGCTGGGTGGCCCTGTCTGCCGCCGACTGGACCGTGGACGACGCGGCCGGCGATGGTGCGACCACCATCGTCGCCGAGCAATCGATCCGTGATCCCGACGGCGGCACGTGGCAGTTCTGCAGGCGGTTCACGGCCGGCCGCGAGCCCGGGACGATCGACGTCGAGGTCGTGGTGCACGTCGACGTGGATCGGCAGGTCGCGTTCCTGCCGCTCCTGCTCCTGGTGGCCCACGAGGGCACGCCCCGCAAGCAGCAGGGGGTGTTTCCCGGACTGGAATACCTCGCCGACGAGCCGAGCAGCAGTGAGGCCGACCTGGTCGGTCCGCCGTCCCGCCGCCAGCTGCCCATGAGCCACACGATCACGCTCCCGCTGATGGCCGTCGCCCATGCCGGTCGCGTGGTCGGCCTCGCCTGGGATCATGAGGCTGCATTCGCCGCGGTGTTCGATTCGCCGGACCGACTGCTGGGCAGCGGCGGTCATCTGCTCGGCGTGGTCGCCCCCGGAAGCACCGGGCTGAATCGATACGCCGGCAGCCTGATGCCGATCGACCCCATGCGGTTCAAGGCCGGCATGCCGCTCACGTTGAGGGCGACGCTCGTCGCCGCCGCCGCCGACACGGTGGTGCCTGCCATCAGGGCGGCCGTGCAACGGAAGGGGCTTCCGCCCGTGCCCGACGTCGGCAACTTCGATTCGTATGTGCGGCTGGCCGCAGCCGGGTGGCTCGACTCCGGCATCCGGGAGCATGGCCGCTATCGCCATGCGATCGGTGCGAACTTTCAGCCCCAGCCGGCGGCCGATGCCGCGGTGTTCACGGCGTGGCTCGCCGGCCACGCCGCCCAGCCCGTTGCCGGCCGCCTCCAGGAGGCGTCGGCCGCTGCCGCCGCCGCCGTGTTGCGTGGATCGTTCGACGCGGCGGTGATCGGGCATGTCCGGCAGCCGGTTCAGTCGCTTGTCTTCGGCCGGGTGGAGGATGCCGTGGCCGAGCATGCGACGGCGGCGCGGCGGCTCATGGCGACCGTGCGTCCCGACGGCACCGTGGCCTATCGACCCGGCGCCGACGGCGTCGACTACGGGCGGACGAACGCCACCGATCATGCCTGCGGCCTTTCGGCCTCGACGGTCGCGGACGCTATCGAGGCCGCCCGGTTTGCCGGAGATGCCGGTCTGATCGACGAGGCAGTGGTGGCCCTCCGGCGGCTCGCCCGCACCTACACCGGCGACGTGCCACGGGGCGGCCAGACCTGGGAGATCCCCCTGCACACGCCCGACGTCATGGCCTCGGCCCACATGGTCCGGGCGTTGACGATCGGCCATGAACTGACCGGCGACCGCGACCTGCTCGAGCAGGCGGTGGCATGGGCCTGGACGGGCGTGCCGTTCATCTATCTTGTCGACCCCGTCGGCACGGACGATGGCCCGTATGGCTGCGTGACCGTGTACGGTGCGACTGGATGGACGTCGCCGGTGTGGATCGGGAGGCCTGTGCAGTGGTGCGGCCTGGTGTATGCCCACGCCCTCTACCGGCTCGCCCGGCACGATCCAACCGGCCCGTGGCGGCACCTCGCCGACGGCATCACTGCCACGGGCATTCGTTACTCGTGGCCTGCGGCCGGCACCGCGTCGGGAGCGGCTGACGGTACACGGCAGGGGCTTCTGCCCGACGGCTGGGACGTCCGCGAGGGCATCCGGCTCGACCCACCGATCAACCCCGGCACGCTCCAGGCCTGTGCCGTGGAGCTGTTCCGCAAGGGTCCGTTGCTCGACTGCCGGGTGCTGCCGTTCGCCGGAGGGCGATTGATCGTGCACGCCCCCGGTGCAATCGAGCCGGCGGCCGAGCCGGCCCCCGATCGCCGTCCCGACGGCGAGATATCGGTGAGCGTGTCAGGCTGGCCCCGGGCTCCGTATGCCGTCCTCGTGACCGGCCTGCCGGCGGCACCCGGGGTGATGATCGACGGCCGCGACGTCGAGCTCGCCGCCCCGCATCGCTTCGACGCCGCCGCGGGCCGGCTCGTGCTTCATCTCGACGCCCCGCGGCTGATCACGTTCCGCCAGCCGCCGACGCCGCCGACGCCATAGCCGCTCGTCGTGGGGTGGCGTAGCCGTGGTCGACGAACCACCGCCACGCGTGTTCGACGGTGTCCTCGAGCGGCCGCAGCGTGTACCCAAGTTCCTGTTGGGCACGGCTGCTGGTGAAGTTCTGGTGCAGGAGCGACATCGTGGCCGCGGCGGAGTTGAGCGGTCCCTCCGTGCCGGTGCAGCGGCCGAGCAGGTCCCCGACGCGTCCCGCGAAGCGAACCAGCGGCTGCGGCGCCCGGCAGACCGGCGGCCTGCGTCCGGTCACCCGGGCGAACACCGTCCAGGCGTCGAGGAAGGACCGATGGTGCCCGCCGAGGATGTAGCGGCGGCCGGTCGCCCCCCGATCGATCGCCGCGATGATGGCGGCGGCGATGTCGCGGCAGTCGCCGAAATGCTGGGATCCCGGCGGTGCGAACAGTCCCTTCCCTTGGGCCACCTCCAGCAGCATCCGGCCGCTCGACGGCTTCCAGTCCCAGGCGCCGAGCATGAACACGGGATTGAGGATCACCGCATCGAGGCCCCGGTCGACCTCCTCGAGCACCGCCTGCTCGGCCTCCCGCTTGGTGATCACATAGGGGCACTCGACCGTGTTGCCGAAGGGCGTCTCCTCGTCGGCCGGCGTGCCATCCCCGGTGAGTCCCAGGGCGTTGACGCTCGACACCTGCACGAACCGTGCCCCCTCCCGGCGGGCCGCTTCGGCCACCAGTCGGGTGCCTTCCACGTTGACCCTCCGCATGTCGGCCAGCCGGCTCCACCCGACGTGGACGACGGCGGCGGCATGGATCACCACGCGGGCTCCGGCGACGGCCCGCCGCACGGCGTCCGGGTCGGTCACGTCGCCTGTTATCCGCTCGGCGGCCACCCCGGCAAGCTCCCGCTCGCCTGATCGAGACCGCACCAGGCTGCGGACCCTGCGGCCTTCGCCGGCGAGCATGCGGAGCACGTTGTTGCCCACGAGTCCGGTGCCGCCGGTCACCAGACAGTCGATCGTGGCCGTCCCGGCACCCCTGCTCATGGATGCACCCTGCTGTGAGCGTGCGGGGTGGCGGTGGCGGATGGCAGGCCGATGATCGCATCCAGCGGAGGGTGTCCGCTGCCTGCCGGAGCGGGGCTGCCGAAAAAACCACGCGGCACGAACTTTTCCCTGGCCGGCCGCGTACACTGCAGAAGGCAGTGACGTCGATCGGGAGGAGCGGGCATGAATCGTGAGGAACTCGTCTCGCTGTGCGAAGTGTTCGCCACGCGCCGGGGGCTCGTGCACGGTCGGGTGCGGATCGGGGCCGACGCCTCGGTATCCGATCCCGTTCCTGAAATCCTCAGGAGTTTCCGGCTCGCGGAGATTTCGGAGAGCGAGAAGAACGCCCTGATCGCCCTGGTCTCGGACGCCGACGGCGACGAGGAAGGTGACGAGGACGGATGCATCCGGGAACTTGCCGCCGAGCAGGCGGTTACGGGCGACGACGACTGAGGGGCGGCCCGCGACCGTTCGTCGCGATCAGGTGTTCCCCCGCATCGACAGGCTCTTGACCGTCAGCACGGCGCCGACGGACATCAATGCCAGTCCGAGCCAGCGGGGTGGCTCCACGATCTTGCGGAGCGGCGGCGGCTGCCAGACCGCCGTCTGCGGCCCGGCGCCCATCCGGGCGGCGACGAACGAGCTCGACTTCTCGTTGAGCGTGAACGACTGCACCATGCGGAACTGGATGCCGCCCATGAAGAGCAGCAGGCCCGCGAGCAGCAGATGATGACGGCGTGGTGTGCCCATGATCCTGTCATCGAAATCCACCCGCCCCCCCGTGTACCGCAGGTTGCCAGCGGATGCTCTGGGGCGGATGTTCGGAATGCTCCGGCGCGCCGTCGGGATGCCCGCCGCGGCAAGGCGGGCAAGCCGGGAAGGAGGGGGCTGACCGTGCCGAAAATTACTGTGGAGACGGTCGTGCCGAGGACGATGAACCTTTCGATCGTGACGGTTATCCCGATCATGATCGTCCCGCAACCGAGAGAGGCCGACCGTGACCGCTCGCCTGAAACTTCCGCTGGTGATCATCCTGTCCCTCGCCGCGTGCGCTTCCGCCCCTGACGGCGGTCGGGCCCGGGCCGCAGGCTTCCGTGACGCCCTTGTGCCTCCGGTCTTCGGTGAGGCCGGAGAGACGGGCTCCGAGCCGCTGCTCATCGGCGATGAGATCGTTCTCGATTCCGAGGGCGACGGCGGCTCGGCCGCAACCCCTGTCGAGTCGATCCTCACCGAAGACGGCATGGACGGAGACATGATGTCGCCGGTCGTCGAGTCGGTGGCGGAGCCGCGGGTGCTCGACGTGTCGTCACGTCCGCTTTCGGGCATGCTGCTCGACGACTTCAACCTCGACGAGATGCCGTTCGAGGCCAGTTCCGGCCGCTGGTTCTGGAATGGCGGCTGGTACGTGGGCGGGGAGTCGCTGTGGATGGACCGCAGCCGGGAGACCCGCACGGTGATCGCCCGGGACACCTATCCCCTGCCGATCAAGTCGCTACAGTTCTTCGCCAAGTTCCCTGAATACACGACGGCTGCCCAACCCTTCAACACGGCCCCGGGGGCCCGGGCGACGATCGGCAAGTCCTTGGGCCGCGATTACCTCGATCGCGATCGCTTCCTGGAGTTCGTCTACTACGGGGGCATGGCCTATAATGACAACGACGGCTTCAATGCCGTCGGCCAGCAGGGCTTCCAGACGCCGCTGGACTACTTCGCCCCCGGGTTCAATGGGGCCGGCACCTTCAACACGTGGTTCAACTCCGACTTCAACAGCTGGGAGTGGAACTACAAGCTTCGCCGCCGGCTCGGCCGCGACCAGCTCGTGATGTCGCCTGGTGGCAACTGGACCCGCCACGCCGAGCGGGGCTGGCTCCCGGCCCTGATCACCGGCATCCGGCTGGCGAACGTCAACGAGGACTTCCGGCTGCGGAGCAGCAATCCCGTGGGTGGAATCCCGGCGGGCAAGCAGTTCGGCGGCGAGTACGTCATCAACACGTCCAACTGGCTGCTCGGTGCCAACATCGGTGGTGAGCTCATCAGCCAGAACGAGTTCTACTACTGGGGCCTGCGGGGCCGGGCGTCGCCGTGTCTCACCTTCGCCGACATGAACCAGGCGGCCTACGGCATCAACACCACGGGCAGCCCGGTGATCAACAATCCCAACCCGCCGCCGGCAACGGTTCCCTACGCTCAGGGCGCCTTCTCGTTCACCGACCAGACCGCCCGCACGACCGCCGGCTTCATCGGCGACCTGACGCTGCTGGCGGGCTGGCAGATCAAGCCCAACTTCTCCCTGCAGGTGGGCTATGACTTCCTCTGGGTGGCGGGCATCGCCTCGGCGACCCGGCAGTTCAACCTCGACCAGCGGGACGTGAACGTGATCGACGTCGGTGGCCAGACCTTCTACAACGGCTTCTCATTCGGCTTCAACGGCTCGTGGTGAGGCCCGCCCGCCGGCGGCCGTTCCGCATCAGTCTGCGGCGATCACCACCGCGACCGCCTGGCCCGTCGTGCAGGCGTTGATGGCGATGGCGGTCGGGGGCCTGCCGCGGAGCGGTTCGCGGACGATGTTGACGGGGCACGAAGGGTCCGGCGTGCGGTAGTTTCGCGTCGCCGGCACCATGCCCGCCATGAGACCCAGCAGGCTGGCCGCCAGTTCGACGACGCCGCCGCCCGCGCCGAGGTGGCCGAAGGCCGACTTCGGTGCGGTCACGGGCACGCCGCCGAGCTCGGCCGTGATGGCCGCCGCCTCGGCACGATCCATGTCGGTCGTGGACAGGCCGTGGGCGTTGACGTGGCCGACGTCGGCCGGAGCCAGGCCCGCATGCTCGCGGGCCGCCCGGATCGCCTGCCGCAGGGACGCGCCGCTGAAACCGGCCCGACGGGCGGACGGTTCGCACCGCGAGGCGGTGGCGACGACGCGGCCGAGGACGGTCGCCCCGCGGCCTTCCGCATGCCGACGGGATTCGAGCACGACCGTTCCCGCTCCCTCGCCGTTGACGAGCCCGTCACGATGGAGGTCGAAGGGCCGGGACGCGGTCTCGAAATCGTCGCCGCGGTGCGACAGCTGGGCGGCTCCGCGGGCCACCATCGCCGTTGGATGGAGCCGGCAGCCCGTGCCGCCGGCGAGCATCACGTCGGCCCATCCGCGGCTGATCACGCTGGCCGCCTCGGCGATGGCCAGCAGTCCCGACACCTCGCCGAGCACGATCGAGTTGTTCGGCCCGCGGGCGTCGTGGGCGATCGCGACGTGCGAGGCCGTCATGTTCGGCAGGTGCTTCAGGAGCCAGAGTGGATGAACCTCCTGCTGGATGGCCTCCGCCCAGATCGGGTAGTCGAACTGCCCGTCGCGGACCGACCGCCGGTAGGTGCCCTCCAGATCCTCGATGTCGGCGTAGATCATGTCGCTGCCGAACACGATCCCGAAGCGTTCGGGGGCCACGCTTCCCGGGGCGAGGCCCGCGTCGGCGATCGCGAGATCGGCGGCGGCGAAGCCGAGCTGGATGTCACGACTCATCACCTTGAGGCTCTTCCGCGGACGCACCGCCTGCCGGGGATCGAAGTCGATGATCTGGCCGCCGAACCGCACCGCCAGACCGGAGGCGTCGAAGCTGGTGAGCGGCCGGATCCCGCTCCGGCCGGCGGCGACGGCCTCCCAGAACGCGCGGCGGCCGATGCCCACCGGGCTGACGACGCCGAGGCCCGTGATCACGATGTCGTCGGGCGAGTGCATGCGGGTGACGCTCAGTGGGCGGGACTGCAGCGCGGCGGGGGTCTGCCGGAGATCGAGACCAGGAGAGCGTGAACGAAAGCCGGCGATCAGGGAAGCCGAGGGGTCGCGTGGGGGGGATGGGCGTCCCGCCACTCCCGCGGCGGCTGCGGCCGCGGATCGGCCCACAGGCCGCGGCGGGCCTGCCGGGCCGCCGCCTCCGCCGCGGCGAGGTCGGCATCCTCCGCGAACCCGCTGAAGGCCCACGCCCAGCCCTCCGCCACCATTTCACGGTTGAGGTTTCGGTCGCCGACGTGGAGCGTGCCGAGCAGCCGCCCATGCTGGTCGCGGGCGGCACCCTCGACCCGGACGATGCCGCCCGCCAGTTTGCCCCGGAGCGCGGACCGCGACTCCCGGCCCATCGGTTGATCCAGTTCGGGAGCATCGATGCCCACCAGCCGCACCCGCACCTGGCGACCCTCCTGGTCGGTGCAGGTCACCGTGTCGCCGTCGTTGACCGCGTCGACCCGCCAGGCCGGCCGGCCTGCGGCGTCGGTCGCCGGGCACATCGGCGCCGTGGCGGCGACGACCGCCGACAGCAGGGCGGCCCCGACCGCGTACCAGGCGCGAATCCGGCGGGGAGTGCCCGGGGGCAGCGGCGGCGGCACGAAGCGGCGGGCGGGCTGCATGGTCGGGAGACCCGTCAGGCCGCCGTGACGCCGTGGCTCTCGCCGAAGTAATACTTCTTGGCGTCGGGATGATTGAGGACTTCGTCCGCGGTGCCGTGGCAGAGCACCTTGCCGGCTCGGATCACGTAGCTGCGGTCGGTGATCGCCAGTGTTTCCCGCTCGCGGTGGTCGGTGATCAGGATCGAAATTCCGCCGTCGCGGAGCCCCCGGATGATCCGTTGGATCGAGTGGATGGTGACCGGGTCGATGCCGGTGAAGGGCTCGTCGAGCAGGATGATCCGCGGCTCGGTGATCAGGCAGCGGGCGATCTCCAGCCGCCGCTTCTCGCCCCCCGAGATGTAGTGCGCCTTCGAGCGCCGGATCTTCACGATGTCGAACTGCTCGAGCAGTTCCTCGCACCGCTTCCGCCGCGCCTTCGGCCCCATGCCGATCAGTTCCATGATCGCCAGCAGGTTCTGCTCGACGGTCAGCTTGCGGAACACGCTCTGCTCCTGAGCGAGATACCCCATGCCGCCGTCACGGGCCCGCTTGTACATCGGCCAGGTGGTGATCTCCTCGTCGTCGAGGAGCACGCGACCCGAATCCGGGATCACGATCCCGCAGGTCATCCTGAAGCTGGTCGTCTTGCCGGCGCCGTTGGGGCCGAGCAGGCCGACGATCTCGCCCGCCTCGACGTGGAAATCGACGCCGTCGACGACGCGGCGGCGGCCGTAGTTCTTGACGAGACCTTCGACGCTCAACAGCGACATCCGGGGCACTCCGCCGGGACGCGCCGCGGCCCACGGGCCGCCCTAGCGCACGAACCGCATCCTCGCGAAGTTCGGCCACGAGGGCAATCGCAAATCCCAGCCGCGGAATCGCAGGGGAACGGCCCACGACGCGGGCACGGCGTGCGGCCAGAACACCACCAGCGCCTTGCCGATGAGCAGCCGGCGGTCGACGTGATGTCCGTCGAGCCAGAGGCGGCTGTCCTTGCTGGCCGCCGAGTTGTCGCCAAGCATCAGGTACTGGCCGTCGGCGAGCGGAAACTCCAACGCGTCGTCCTCGATGACACGGCCGTTGCCCTCCACGTCAACGGCGGCGATGTAGAAGACATCGCGGAGCATCCGCAGGTTGGCGACCCGCACGTCGGCCGCCGAGACGGTGATGCCCGCCGGCGCCAGGTCGCTGGCCGCATCGCTCCCCGGCTCCGCCGGCTCCCGTCGCGGCGGAGGCCGGTCGACGGGCAGCGGACGCGCCCAGGTGGTCGCCGCGTCGAACGCCAGCCGCCGGCCGTCGACGAACACCGAGAGCTCATCGTCCACGTTGGCGAACAGGATCCGCCACGAACCGCGACCCCTGACCGGCGTGGCCGTCGTGGCGGGGCGGTCGGCACCGGGGACGTCGAGTCGGGCCCGGCCGTCGGCGAGGTCGAACTCGAGCCGATGCCGCGTGCCATCCTCGACGAGGTCGAAGGCGACTCGGCCCTCGGCCGAACGGCTCTCGAGCCTGCATTCGCAGGCCAGGTCGCCGACGGCGTGCAGCCGCGTGGGCTGCGTGTTGTAGGGCTGAAAGTCGTCCACCGGCGTGGCTGCGGACGGCGTCGGCCGGCCGCCCGACCGGATGGTCCGCCAGTCGTCGAACGACGGCACGAGGTGACGGTAGCGGAGCGTGGCTGCGGCGCCGGTGGGACACGAGGCCGAGAAGGAACGTCCCCCGTCGGCCGTCTCCCAGCGGCAGGCGGACCCGGTCGCCGACCAGTCGGTCCACGCGGTCGGCCAGGCCGCCGTGGCGAGTTCGGGAGCCACGTGGCCCGAGTCGTTCACGCACTGCAGCATCGCGAGCATCCGTTCGGGCGGCTTTCGGGCGATGACCGGTGGTCCGCCCTCCCGGGAGGTCCAGATGTCGCCACCGGCGATCACCACCGTCTCGCCCGGCAGCCCCACGAGCCGCTTGATGTAGTTGGTCTTCGCGTCCTCGGGATACTTGAAGACGACCACGTCCCACCGCTCGGGCGCGGCGAAGTCGTAGGCGAACTTGTCGACCAGGATCCGGTCGCCGTTGAACGACGGATATCGGGGATCGGGCTGCCCGGGCCGCGAGGCCAGATTCACGTCGCTGCCGCAGTTGAAGCAGCGGGCGGCGGCCACGATCCGGTCGGGACGGACGCGGCCGGCCGACTCGTCCCACTCCTGGCTGGCTCCGACCTGGAACACCGCCCCGCATGCCGGGCAGGCGAGATCCTTGTGCCGGCCCATCAGCGCGGGCGCCATCGACCCGGTGGGAATGACGAACGCCTCGGCCTCGAACGCCCGGAACAGCAGGGCGAGCGTGAAGGCCACGACGATCGATTCGATCGTCTCGCGGCCTCCCGCGAGCGGATTGCGGACGACGTCGGTCGACCGGCCGGCTGCGTTCCGACGAGCCTCCGGGGTGCGACTGCTGTGCACTGCCATCGGGTTCACTCCAGCGCGAAGACGAGCACACCACCCTCGGGAACCACGCAGCCGACGGCAGCCCGTGAGTCTACCCGTCCGGCGCCGGCCCGCTCAACGGCCCGCCGCCGCGAGCAGGCCGGCGACGGTCTGCTCGACGTCGGCATAGGTGAACGGTCGGCCGAGCGACTTCGCCGCGAAGTCGTCGTCGAACCGGGCGGCGAGCGTGCCATCCTGACGCCAGATGAACACCGTCGGAACGCCGGTGAGGTCGAGCTGGCGATACATCGAATCCGCCTCCTCCGTCGCGATCATGTTCACCACGTCGCCGGCCCCGACCTGCTCCAGGAAGTCACGGACCGCCGGCAGCGTGTCTTCCACCCGGCCGACACCGTCGTAGTCGAGGGCCACCGAGAGGCAGACGACCTCGCCGCGGTGGGCCGCCGCAAGCCGGACGAGCCCGGGAAACTCCGCGACGCACGGCGGGCATGATGTGCTCCAGCAATCGAGGACCACGACCGTGCCCCGATGCCGGGCGATTTCCCGCCTCAGGGCCGGATGGTCGACGGGCGTCAGCACCACGTCCTCGGCCGCGGCCGCGGCTGTCGCGATCCCCGCGGCGGCCACCGCAGCCAGCATTCCCATCACCGCCCGCCGGCCCCACAATCGACCGCGTACCGTCTGCAGCCCGCTGCCAGCCATGACCCGCTTCCAGCACATCCGCCACAAGCCTCCGGAGATTCTCGCCGCGCCGCGGCAGCTCGTCGTGGCCTGCGCCGCGATGCGGAGCCACGTGAACCTGTCACACATCGTACGGACCTGCGGCTGCTTCGGCATCACCAGGGTGATCGCCTGCGGGGCGGCCGGCATCCACGGCCGGATCGCCCGCGACGGCGCCGAGTCGGTCGAGATCGCCGTCCATCGCAGCCTCCCGCCCGTGCTCGACCGGCTGCGGGAGGAGGGGTATGAGATCGTGGGTCTGGAGCAGGCGACGCATTCCGAGAGTCTGTTTCGCTTCACCTTCCGCCCGCAGACCGCGCTGGTGATCGGCAACGAGCGGACGGGCCTCGAGCAGGCGGAACTCGACCGGCTCGACCGCGTGGCCGAGATCCCGATGGCGGGCTTGCCGCACAGCCTCAACGCCGCAACCTCGACGGCGATCGCGGTCTACGAGTACTGCCGTCAATGGCCTGCCGGCGGCGCACTCCCATGACGCTGGTCGTCGGTACCGATGAGGCCGGTTATGGCCCGAACCTCGGACCGCTCGTGGTGGCGGCCACGGTCTGGGAGGCGGATCCCCTCGCGGACGACGTGGAGGCCGCCTTCGCCGCCGCCGCCGGCGACCTCATCGGCCTGTGGGGGGATTCAAAGGCGATCTTTCGCGGTGCCGGCGGCCTGGCCGCGCTCGAGCGGGGCGCGGTCGCCGGGGTCGTCATCTCCACAGGGATGTCGGAGAGGATGCCGGACGATCTGGCGGACGCTATGCCGGATGCTACGCCGGACGCTATGCCGGACGCTATGCCGGACAACTGGCAGGCCCTGCTGGAGGTGGTCGCAGCGACGATCGGCGCAGAGGCGGAGTGGTCTGCGACGGCTGCCCGGCTGACCCTGCCGCGGCAGGCGGGTCGTGACGAGATTGCGGCGGCGGTCGTTGCCGCTCGCGGGCCGCTGGCAGCCCGTGGCCTGCGACTCCGCGCCATTCGCTGCCGGATCGTGCAGCCCCGCGAGTTCAACGCCCTGCTGGCCGCAGGCCTCAACAAAAGCGACATCCTCTCGCAGATCACGCTCGGCCTCGCGGCCACGGCGGTGACCGGGTCGGCCGGGGAGTCGGTGGTGTGGTGTGATCGGCATGGAGGCCGCCGCCGCTACGCCCCGCTGGTGGCGGAGGCGTTTGCGACGCCGCTGGTGCAGGCCGTCGTCGAGACTCCCGAGCGATCGGTCTACCGCCTCGCCGCGCCGGCCTGCCGGATCGAGTTTTCCGTGCGGGGTGAATCGCGGCTGCCGGTGGCCCTGGCGAGCATGACGGCGAAATACGTCCGCGAGCTGGCGATGGCGGCATTCAACGACTGGTGGTGCGGCCGGGAACACGCGCTCGGGCCCACGGCCGGATACCCGGTGGACGCGGCGCGGTGGCGTCGCGAGGCGACGGCGGCGGTCGAGGCAGCCGGTGTTTCCTGGGACGACGTCTGGCGACGGGCCTGAACGACGGCTTGCCGGTGGCGATCCGGGCCGCGACAATCGCCCGCCATGGCCACGCTCACCTCACGACTGTTCATCGTCCGCCATGCGGTCGCCGAAGACGTCGCCCCCGACGGTGACGATCGCTCCCGGCGACTCACCGGCAAGGGACGACGGCGGTTCGCGCGGCTCGTCCGCAGGCTCGCCCATGCCGGCGTGGAGATCGACGTGATTGCCACCAGTCCGCTTGTCAGGACGCGGGAAACGGCCCAGATTCTCGCCGCGGGCCTGCCGGGAAGCCCGACGGTGCAGGTGGTCGAGGCTCTCGCCCCGGGTGCCGACTGGGAACGACTCGTGGAGTGGACCGTCGGCCGGGATGCGGCGAGCGTGGCCTGGGTGGGCCACGCCCCCTGCGTCGGCAGGCTGGTGGCCACCTCGATCGGTGATGAGTCGGCCGCCATCCGCATGGAAAAGGGCGCGGTGGCCTCGATCTCGTTCGCCGACGGCCTCGGTCATCCGGGCGAACTCGAGTGGCTGATCGTGCCCGATCTCTTTCGCCGCCGGTGAACCCTGCCGGTGATTCCATGCCGGGCGTGGCGTGCCGGGCGTGGCTTGTCAGCCGGATCGGCCTACAATGGCGAGCGTTTTTCCGACAGTTGTTCCGCCCGACCCTTTCGCATGCATGACGTGGAGAACCGAGACGTGAATGGCTCGAAGACTGGCTTCGTGATTGGTCGCTGCGGCTGTGCTGCGGCGTGGGTGACCATCGGACTCCTGGCCTGCGCAGGCTGCTCACCCCCGGGGGGACGGATCGCCAGAGAGGACGTGGTCGAGATCGAGACCATCGAGATCGCTCCGGCCGCCGTTCAGTCGCCGGCTGTCGCCGCTCCCCCGCCGGCCGCCGAGAAGCCACCCCTCGCCGTGCCCTCCACTGAGCCGGCGTCGCAGCAGCCGAGCGAGACGGTGCAACTCGGCGACCCGTTGCTCACGGAGGGCGTGCCCGGCACGGGCCCGATCACGCTCGCCCAGATCGATGAATGGCTCTCCGACCACAGGAACTTCCGGCGCCTCGAACCGATCCTGCCGCTGGGACTCTCGCAGGGCGCCGGACAGATCACGGGCCTCGACGCCAATCCCCTGACGCGGGCCAAGATCGAACTCGGCCGCCAGCTCTACTTCGACACGCGGCTCTCGGCCGATTCGACGGTGTCGTGCGCCTCGTGTCACGATCCCTCGATGGGCTACACCGCCCACACCAAGACGGGCGTGGGCATCCGCGGCCAGGAGGGGGGCCGCAACTCTCCGGTGTCGTTCAATCGCATCCTCTCGGGCAGGCAGTTCTGGGATGGTCGCGTCGACTCGCTCGAGGCCCAGGCCGTGGGCCCGATCCAGAATCCGATCGAGATGGGCTTCACGCACGAGGGCGTCGTCAAGCGGCTCGCCGAGAACCCCGTCTACAAGAAGCAGTTCGACGCCGTCTTCGGCGAGCTCACCATCGACCGGGTCGGCCAGGCGATCGCCGCCTTCGAGCGGGCGATCGTCACGGCTCCTTCACCGTACGACTACCACGAGCAGCTGCTGCCGTTCACGAAGATGGACGAGGACGACATCGCCGAAGACGCGGAACTGGCGGCCAGGTACAAGGCGGCGCGGGAGGCGGTCGAGGCGCACCCGATGAGCGATTCGGCCCGGCGTGGCCGGGATCTGTTCTTCGGCAAGGCCACCTGCACGGCCTGCCACGTGGGCGCCAACCTGGCCGACGAGAAGTACCACAATCTCGGCATCGGAATGGACAAGCCCGACCCCGATCTGGGCCGCTTCGCGGTCACCAAGGAAGAGGCCGATCGAGGTGCCTTCAAGACGCCGACGGTCCGCAACGCGGCGCTCACCGGCCCCTACATGCATGATGGCTCCGTGGCCACGCTCAAGGAGGTTGTGGAGTGGTACGACAAGGGCGGCCACCCGAACCCGACCCTCAGCGACAAGATCAAGCCGCTCAACCTCACGGCCGACGAAAAGGCCGACCTCGTCGAGTTCATGAAGGCCTGCACGAGCCCGACGACCCCCGTCCAGATCGCGCGGCTGCCCGAGTGATGGCCGAGCGAGTGCTCCTGCCGCTCGCCGAGGCGACGCTGCCGCTCTACGCGGGCGTGGATCTCGGCGGCACGAACATCAAGGCGGCACTGGTCGACGACCGGGGCCGGGTGGTCGCCTTCCACACCGAGCCGACCCACGTGAGTCGCGGGCCCGAGGACGGCGCCCTGCGGATGGGCCGCGCGGTGCACGCCTTGGCGGCGGCTGCGGGGATCGCCACGCATGACATTGCCAGGGTGGGGCTCGGGTCTCCGGGCCCGCTCGACATCCCACGGGGCCTGATCATCAGGGCCGGCAACCTCCCGGGCTGGGACAACTTCCCGCTGCGGGATCGCGTGGCCGCTCACGCGGGTCGTGCGGTGACCTTCGCCAATGACGCCAACGCCGCCGGCTACGGCGAGTATTGGGTGGGATCGGCCCAGGGCGCGTCGTCGCTCGTGCTCCTCACGCTCGGCACCGGCGTCGGTGGGGGCATCATCATCGGCGACGTGAACGTGGAGGGGGCGCACAGCCATGGCTCCGAGTGCGGGCACATGCTCGTCGACCCGTCGCCGGCGGCGCGGATGTGCCCCTGCGGCCACCCCGGCCACCTCGAGGCCTACACGAGCGCGACCTCGTTGAAGGCGATGGCCCGGGAGCGGATTGCCGCGGGCGGCGGCGGGTCGCTCGCGGCCGCGGTGGATGCCGGCGAGGATCTCACGCCGGTCCTCATCGCCCGCGAGGCGGAGCGGGGCGATCCGCTGGCGACCGACGTGCTTATGGAGGCGGCCCGCTGGCTCGGGATCGGCATCGTGTCGCTGATGCACGCCATCGACCCGGAGGCGGTGGTGGTCGGCGGCGCGATGACCTTCGGCCGCGAGGCCAATCCCGTCGGCCGCGGATTCCTCGAACGCGTCACGCGGGAGGTGCACGCCCGCACGTTCCCCGTGCTCGCGGAGCGGACGAGCATTCGCTACGCGAGCCTCGGCGGCGATGCCGGCTCGATCGGCGCCGCCGGCCTCGCCCGCCTCGACCACCGCCGCGCAGCCCGCTGAGCGCGCCGGCCATGACGGGATGACGAGCTCGGGGCTGCCCATGCCCGAGAGCCGGCATCGAGCGAGTGAAGGGCAGGATGTCCGCAGCGAGCGTCCGGCGACGGGGCATGGGCGACCCCGAGCGGCGCGGCATGCGAGCCTGCGCTTCACGGCCGGGGAAAATCGGGCCGCGCACGGTACAATCCACCCATGGACTGCAAGCACATCCGCAACTTCTCGATCATCGCCCACATCGACCACGGCAAGAGCACGCTGGCCGACCGGCTGCTGGAGTCGACCGGGACGGTCGAGAAGCGTCAGCTCAAGGAGCAGATGCTCGACGACATGGAGCTCGAGCGGCAGCGGGGGATCACGATCAAGGCCCGGGCCGTGCGGATGGAGTATCGGTACAAGGGCGAGCGCTACGAGCTCAATCTGATCGACACGCCGGGCCATGTCGACTTCCACTACGAGGTCTCACGGAGCCTGGCCTGCTGCGAGGGCGCACTCCTGCTCGTCGACGCGTTCCAGGGAGTCGAGGCGCAGACCGTGGCCAACGCCTACGCGGCGATCAATCTCGACCTGACGATCGTGCCGGTGATCAACAAGGTCGACCTCGTGCATGCCCGCGTCGACGAGGTGCTCCGGGAGATGGAGCAGAGCCTCGCCATCGAGCCGTCTGAGGTGATCAAGGCCAGTGCCAAGACCGGCATCGGGATCGAGGACCTCCTGGCCGCGATCATCGAGCGGATTCCGCCGCCGAAGGGCGATCCCGACGCGACCCTGCGGGCCATGATCTTCGACAGCCACTACGACAGCTACCGAGGCGCGATCACCTACGTGCGGCTGATCGACGGCACCATCACCAAGGGGCAGAAGATTCGCTTCCTGGAAACGGGCGTCACCCACGAGGTGCTGGAGCTCGGCCAGTTCGTGCCGCAGCGGCGGGCCTGCGAGAGCCTCTCGGCCGGCCAGGTCGGCTACCTCGTCTGCAACATCAAGGACGTCAAGCAGGTCCACATCGGCGACACGGTCACGATTCCCGGCGACCACGCCGCCGCGCCGTTGCCGGGCTACAAGCCGCCGCAGCGGATGGTCTACTGCGGCCTCTATCCCAGCGAGGGCGAGAACTTCGAGGAGCTCCGCGACGCGCTGGAGAAGCTCGCGATCAACGATCCCTCGTTCGAGTACGCGCCGGAGAGCAGCGAGGCCCTCGGCTTCGGCTTCCGCTGCGGCTTTCTTGGCCTCCTGCACATGGAGATCATCCAGCAGCGGCTCGAGAAGGAGCACGACCTCGACCTGGTGCAGACCGCGCCGAACGTCACCTACAGGGTCAAGCAGACGACCGGCGAGACGATCGAGATCACCAACCCGCAGGACGTGCCCGACACGGGGCTGATCGACGAGTTCCTGCAGCCGATCGTGCGGACCAACTTCCTCGTGCCCGTGGAGCAGATCGGCCCGGTGATGCAGCTCTGCACCGATCGCCGCGGCACCTACCTCAAGACCGAGTACCTCTCGCCCACGCGGGCGATGCTCACCTTCGACCTGCCGCTGGGCGAGGTGATCTACGACCTCCACGACAAGCTCAAGAGCGTGACGCGGGGTTACGGCACCATGGACTACGAACTCGTCGGTTACTTTCCGGCCGACCTCGTGCGGCTCGACATCCTCGTGGGGGGCAAGAAGGTCGACGCCCTGTCGATCATCTGCGACCGCCGCGATGCCGACCGCCGCGGCCGGGCGATCGTCAAGAAACTCCGCGGCGAGATCGACCGGCACATGTTCGAGATCGCCCTGCAGGCCGCGATCGGCACGAAGGTGATCGCCCGCGAGACGATCTCCGCCATGCGGAAGAACGTGACCGCCAAGTGCTACGGGGGCGACATCTCCCGCAAGAAGAAGCTCTGGGCGAAGCAGAAGGAGGGCAAGAAGCGGATGAAGAGCATCGGCTCGGTCGACATCCCGCAGAAGGCCTTCATGGCGGTGCTCGACACGGGGGCCGAACGGCAGTGAATGTGCGTGCTTCGAGGGGGTGACGCTGCGGGTCGGCCCGCGTGGCGAGGGACCCGGCTCGGGGCTGGCCGTGCCCCGTCGCCGGACGTTCGCGGATGCCCTCCTGGCATCCGCTCACTCGGATGCCGCCGGCGCTCCGCCATCGTGGCTTCGCGTGGCGGCATACGCCGGCTCTCGGGGCACGGGCAGCCCCGAGCCTTCCCCTCATAGTTGACCGGGGAGCCACTCGTTTGCCATGACCACGCCAGCGCCGCTCGGCCCCGTGTCTCGCGAAGGAACGGGGGGGGAATCAACGCCCAATGAGCTGCCCGCCACCGTGCGGGCATTGGGCTGGACGAGCTTCTTGACGGATTTCTCCAGCGAGGCGATCTATCCGCTGCTGCCGGCGTTCGTGAAGGGACTCGGCGGCACGGCGGTCGACGTCGGCCTGCTCGACGGCGTGGGCAACGCCGTCGCGGCGGTCGTGCGGCTGTTCGCCGGATCGCTCTCCGACCGCGTCGGCCGCCGGCCGCTCGTGCTCCTCGGCTACGGCCTCTCCGCGGTGATCAGGCCCCTGATGGGGCTCGTGGCCACGCCGCTCGGCGCCGTGCTCGTGCGGGCGGCCGACAGGTTCGGCAAGGGCATCCGCTCCGCCCCCCGCGACGCGCTCGTCACCGACCTCGCCGCGCCGGCGATCCGCGGCCGCGCGTTCGGCCACATCCGCGGCATGGACCACGCCGGCGCCGCGCTCGGGCCGCTGGTGGCGATGCTGTTTCTGTGGTGCTTCCCGGGCCGCGAACGCACGCTGTTCCTGCTCGCCATCCTGCCCGGACTCTTCACCCTCGCCGTGATCTGGCGGTTTGTCCAGGATCCGCCGCGAACCGCCGTCGCGGGAGGGCCTCGCCCGGCGGCGCTGTCGGGCCCGCAATGGTGGTTGCTCGGCTGCGTGGCGCTCTGGGCTCTGGGCGCGGCGAGCGAACTGTTTCTCCTGCGGCGGGCCGAGGACCTCGGCGTGCCGCTGCCGCTGGTGCCGCTGGTGTGGTTCCTGATCGGGGCGGTCAAGAGCGTGGCTGCGTCCCGGGCCGGCCCGGTCGTCGATCGCCTCTCCCCGCGCCGGGCGCTGGTCGTGGGCTGGATGGTCTTTGCCGCCGCCTATGCCGGCCTGGCGTTGGCGTCGTCGCCCTGGGCGGCGATCGCCTGCATGCTCATCGTGGCGGTCGCCTACGGCATCGCCGAACCGGCCGAGCGGGCGCTCGTCGCCGCGCTCGCGCCGGAAGGGCGTCAGGGTTCGTCGTTCGGCTGGTACACGCTCGTGCAGGGGGTGATGGCCCTGCCCGCAGGCCTGCTCGTGGGAGGCCTCTGGGACCGTGGGCCGGGCGGTCCGGCGACGGCGTTCGCCGTCACGTCCGCACTCGCCGCCGTTGCGGCCTACCTGCTGGCTTTGTCCTCCGCCGCCCGCCCGCACCGATCCTGACGACACCCGGAGTTCGGGTGAGCATAGGCCGGCTCTCGGGCACGGGCAGCCCCGAGCTGGGACGTTCGCAGCCGCAGGCGTGCAGCCTGCGGAATCGGGCGGCGATGCCGAAGCGCCGCGCGAGGATCACGCGGAGTTCGGATCAGCCCACCCGCCACGTCTGCCAGCCCGCATGGGCGGCGGCTGCGATGTCGAGGTCGGGATCGTCGCCGACGAAGAGCAGTTCGGCGGGCGACCTGCCCAGGCGGCGTTCGAGCGTGCGAAAGAACTCACCCGCCGGCTTCCGCCAGCCGATGTCCGCCGACGTGAACACGTGGCCGGCGTGGCAGAGCGGGTCGAGCAGCGGGGCGATCACCAGCAGCCGGTCGTCGAAGTTGCTCGCCAGCGCGATCGGCAGGCCGGCCGAACGCACCGCCCTCACCAGCTGTGCGGCCACTGGAGTCGCCCGCCAGGCCGGAGCCGTTGCGTAGTGATCCCAGAGGTCGATGAACGCCGCGGCCGCGGCCTCGCCCGCACCAAACACGTCGTCGACGATCGCCCTCCAACGGGCCCGCTCCCGCTCCGGCGAGGTGACGAAGGCCGGGCAGGCGGCCGCGTCGACCGCCTCCTGCCGCCGCCATGCGTCGCGAAACCGCCCCGCAACGGTCGCCTCGTCGAGATCGAGGCCATGCCGGCGGCCGGCGGCGGCATAGGTGGCCGCGACCGGCGTTGCGGGTTCGACGAGCGTGCCGACCACGTCGAACACGACGGCCCGGGCGTTCGGCGGTGGGAAGCCGCCTCCGGAATCCGGTTCGACGATCACGGCGGCTACCGCCTCGGGATCAGGCCCAGATCGAGCCCGAACACGAAGAACATCAGCGACAGGATCAGCGCCAGGCCGAGATAGCTGAGCGTCACCACGACGCCCTCGCTGGGTGGTTTGCCACGGAGGAACTCGTACAGCAGAAACACCATGTGGCCCCCGTCGAGCACGGGGATCGGCAGGAAGTTGACGACGGCCAGGTTCGCGCTGAGCATCGTGAGGAACAGCAGGAAGCGGCCAAAGCCCTCGCTGGCATGCCGACCAGCCTGCTTGGCGATCTCGATCGGCCCCCCGAGGAGCCGCGGGCTGATTTCCCGCTTCGTGAGCTTGCCGAGAAAGCCGTAGACCATGGAGAGATCCTCGCGGGTCTTCTGCAGCCCGCGGCGGATGGCGCCGGCGAACGAGCCGGCCTTCACCTGCTTGTAGATCGGATCGAAAACGAGCCCGCGATCGGCGACGAAAAAGCCGGCCGCCGGCTCGGGCGTGACCGTCACCTCGCGGGCGTCGCCGCCCCCGGCCGGTTCCACGGTGAACTGCAGAGACGTGCCCGCGGGGAGCTGCTGCAGGACGGCCGCCACCACGGGCCAGTTTGGCTCGCGGGGTGAAAACTCGATGCCATCGCGGGCATCCGGCTTCGTGCCGGGCTCCACCAGCACCGCCCCCGTGATCCGGTCGCCGGCCTGCAGGCCGACGCGGGCGGCGGCACTGCCCGGCTCGACTGCCGCAGCCACGGCATCGACCGGGAGCGCCAGACCCAGCGCGGCGATCGACAGGGGACTGCCGACCCCGGCCGATTCATCGTCGCGCCACGTCACCACCCGCGGCGTCACCGTGACGGTCCGTTCGGCACCTCCGGCGGCGGCGAGCGTGAGGGTCACCGGCGAGCCGGCCCGACCGCGGAGGCGGTCGTCGAGCGTGAACGGATCGCCGACGGGCTCGCCGTCGATCGCCGTCAGCCGCTCGCCCGACTGCACTCCGGCGGCTGCGGCGGGCGAGCCATCCTGAACGGCCTTGATGGCCAGTGGCGTCATCACGAGCCCGGTCGCGAGTCGCGGCTGCGGCGGCACGGTGACCGAGACACTGGTGACCGACCGCGTGCCGCCGGAGTCGGCCGCTGACGATCGATCGACCGTGAGCGTGACCGCCTTGTCGGCCGTCGCGGAGAGCCGGGCGAGCAACTCGGCATAACTCTCCACCGGCACCCCGTCGATGGCACGAATGGTGTCGCCGCCCGCGAGGGCGGGCTCCGCCCGGGCGGCGGCGCCGACGAGGCCGCGGGATATGTCCGCCGGCAGGGTCAGCGAGTACGGGCTCGTGACGCCGATCGTGGGAGCGCCCAGGTCGGTGTCGGGCTTGAGCACCACGGTCCGCTCGGTGTCGTCTCCCGGCCGCTTGACCGTGAACTCGATCCCCTTCGCCACGCTGCCCACCGTGACTCCGTGGCGCAGGTCGTTGAAGATCGGGTTCCGGCGGCCGGCGATCGCCACGATCTCGTCGCCCGTCCTCAGGCCGGCCCGCCAGGCCGCCCCGCCCGTGCGAACGCTCGACACCGCGGAGGTCATCTCGCGGACGCCGATGCCGTAGGCGAGTGCCGCCATCAGCACGGCGAAGATCACGTTCATGATCACGCCGGCCGAGATGATCGCCATCCGCTTCGGCACGCTCTGGGCAGGGTAGCTGCGGGGATCCCACGCCGGGTGCGGAGCGTCGACCGGCTCCGCGGGCAGGTCCCCGGCCATGCGGGCCCGCTGCGCCTCGCTGGCGGCCGCGGCCGGATTGTCATCCTGGCCGAGCATCTTCACGTAGCCGCCCAGCGGCAGGATGCCGATGCCGTATTCCGTCTCGCCGGCCTTGAAGCTCGCCAGCTTCAGGCCGCCGACGTCGAAGCCGAGGAAAAACTTCTCGCACTTCACGCCGCAGGCCTTGGCGACAAGGAAATGGCCGAGTTCGTGCACGAAGATCACGAACCCCAGGCCGCAGGCGACCTGGAGCACCACCCACCAGTTCGCGGGCTGTGCGAACCATTCCAGCCACGCGGTCCCCACGAGGGGTGCCGCGTGAGCCGTCAGCCATCCATCCACGCTTCGACCTCCTGTCTGGCCCACGCATCGAGCCTCACGAGCTCGTCCAGCGTGGGCTCCGCCTCATGCGCATGACCGTCGAGCACCCTCCGGCAGACCTCCGAAATGTCGGTGAACCGCAGTCGGCCGGCGAGGAACCCCGCGACGGCGGCCTCGTTGGCGGCGTTGAGCACCGCCCCGGCCGTTCCGCCCCGGGAGGCCGCCTCGTGCCCGAGGCGGAGCGCCGGAAACCGCTCCTCGTCCGGGGGTTCGAACTCCAGCATGGTGGCGGCCGTGAAGTCGAACCGCCGGGCCGGGCCGGGCATGCGGCGGGGATGGGTGAGGGCGTACTGGATCGGCAGCCGCATGTCGGGCGGGCTGAGCTGCGCGATCACCGAGCCGTCCACGAACTCCACCAGCGAGTGGACGATCGACTGCGGGTGGACGAGCACGGAGATCTTCTCGGCCGGCATGTCGAACAGCCACCGGGCCTCGATGACCTCCAGCGCCTTGTTCATCATCGTTGCCGAGTCGATGGTGATCTTGGGCCCCATCGACCAAGTGGGGTGGGCGAGGGCCTCCGCGGGGGTGACGGCTGCGAGCGTTTCGCGGGGCCGCTTCCGGAAGGGGCCGCCGCTGGCGGTGAGCACGATCCGCTGCACGTCCGAGGCCCGGCCCGAGCAGAGGGCCTGGTGCACCGCGGAGTGCTCGCTGTCGACCGGCAGGATCGTGGCGCCGGACTTGGCCGCGAGGGCCATCACCAGCGGCCCCGCCATGACGAGCGTTTCCTTGTTGGCCAGCGCCACCGTCTTGCCGGCTTCAACGGCCGACCAGGTGCTGCGGAGGCCTGCGGCTCCGACGATGGCCGACACCACGCGATCGACGGCCGGGTCGCGAACGAGGTCGTCGAGGGCGGCGGCACCCGTGGCGAGCCGGGTGCCGGGAGGCAGGGCGGTCGGGTCCAGAGCCGAGGCGGCGGCTTCGTCGGTCACCACCACCCACGAGGGTTTGGCCCGCCACGCCTGCTCGAGGAGGGCCCGCGTGTTGCGGTGGCCCGCGAGCAGCCAGGCCTGAAACCGCCCCTCGGAGGCGGCGATCACGTCGAGGGTGCTGGTGCCGATGCTGCCGGTGGAGCCGAGCACGGCCACCCGCAGCGGACACTCCGCGTATCGTCGCTCGTCGACCAGGGAACCGGGCATCGACGATCCCCCGGGCGTTCCCCCGGGTGGGTGGTCGGCCGGATGAATGGGCATGGTGAGCGTTGCGGAAGTGCCGATCATGATTTGCCGTGATTCTACGGGCGGCAGCAGGGAACCGCCACCGCGGTCGCCGTCCGGCTCCGGGGCAAGTGGGCCTTATTCTCCCACGATTCTCGCCCCTCCGCCCGGTCGTTTGTCCGGCCGTGGGCCACGGCTTACGATTTTCCTCGATCCTTGCGTCGCTGCGCAGGGTGATCGTGGGCACGCGGACGCTCGGGGCAGCATGGCCAAAGAACGACAAAATGCCAAGCGCGGCGGCGATCGCAAGCCCGCCATGGGCGGCTCGCTCGTCTGGTGGCTCGTGGCGGCCGGCGTTGCCAGCCTGTTCGCCCTCAGCCTCGTCAGTGCCACGCCGGACCTGGAGATTTCCTACAGCGACCTCGAGCGGCTCGTGGCGGCCACGTCGGCCGAGGGTCCGGACCGCTTCGTGTCGCTCCAGGCCGCCGCCGGTGAGGCCGTGCCGACCCGGTATGGCGACCTGCACGACATCGTGATCGGGGCCTTCGAGGTCTCGGGAGCGGTCCGCGAGTCGCCTCGCGGGGTTGCGGCCGCGCACCCGGCCGAGCCGTCGGGCCGACCGCCGCGGCCGGTGCTCGGAGGCGGCGTGGTCGGGGAGCGGAGGTTTCGCGCCGCCAAGCTGCCGAGCGAGAACTCCGAATCGGAACTGATGCGGTTGCTCAAGGAGCACGGCGTGGCGTTCCGCTACGAGGACCCGCCGAGCCCGTGGCGAAACTGGCTCCCGATGCTCTTCCTGACGGGCCTGTTCGGCGTCTTGTTCTTCGTGATGATGCGGCGGATCGGGGGCGCGGGCAGCCCGATGGCCTTCGGCCGCAGTCGCGGCAGGATGTACGCCCAGGAAGACCTTGGCATCACGTTCGAAGACGTGGCCGGCATCGACGAGGCGGTCGATGAGCTCCGCGAAGTGGTGGAGTTTCTGCGGAGCCCCGAGAAGTACCAGCTGCTCGGCGGCCACATTCCCAAGGGTGTGCTGCTCGTCGGGCCGCCCGGCACCGGCAAGACGCTGCTGGCAAAGGCGATCGCGGGCGAGGCCGGCGTGCCCTTCTTCGGCCTTTCCGGCAGCGACTTCGTGGAGATGTTCGTGGGCGTGGGGGCGGCCCGGGTGCGCGACATGTTCCAGCAGGCGGCCGCCAAGGCGCCGTGCATCATCTTCATCGACGAGCTCGACGCCCTCGGCAAGACCCGCGGCACGAGCGTGGTCGGCGGCCACGACGAGCGGGAGCAGACGCTCAACGCGCTGCTGGTCGAGATGGACGGCTTCGGGAGCAACTCGGGCGTGATCGTGCTCGCCGCCACCAACCGGCCCGAGACGCTCGATCCGGCGCTCCTGCGGCCGGGCCGCTTCGACCGCCACGTGCTCGTCGACCGGCCCGACGTGCGGGGCCGCGAGGCGATCCTCCGCGTCCATGTCTCGAAGGTGAAGCTCGATCCCGCCGTCGAGCTCGGACAGATCGCCCGGATCACGTCGGGCTTCGTGGGCGCCGACCTGGCCAATCTGGTCAACGAGGCGGCGCTGCTGGCGGCCCGCAACGACAAGTCGGCCGTGGGCATGGATGAGTTCAACGAGGGCGTGGAGCGGGTGACGGCGGGCCTCGAGAAGAAGAAGCGGGTGATCCACGAGGATGAGAAGAAGCGGGTTGCCTATCACGAAGCGGCGCATGCCCTGGTGGCGTATTCCCTGCCGAACACCGACCCCGTGCACAAGGTGTCGATCATCCCCCGCGGCCTCGCGGCGCTCGGCTACACCATGCAGCGGCCGGAGGACGACCGCTACCTGCTCACCCAGAGCGAACTGGAGAGCCGGATCCAGGTGCTGCTCGCCGGCACGCTTGCCGAGGAGGCGATCTACGCCGACGTGTCGACCGGCGCGCAGAACGACCTCGAGCGGGCCAGCGAGATCGCCCGCTCGATGGTGATGGACTACGGCATGAGCCGGCTGGGGCGGGTGACCTACCGGGAGAGCCCGCGGTCGCCGTTCCTCGCCGCCGCGGGCGGCGACCTGCCGGCGGCCCGCAGCCACAGCGAGCAGACCGCCCGCGAGATCGACGAGGAGGTGCGGCGGATCATCGACCTGGCGATCGCCCAGGTGCGGCGGATCATCGAGACCCGGCGGGCGGCCCTCGAAGCGGTGACCGCGCGGCTGATGGAGTGCGAGGTGATCGACGGCACGGAACTCAAGGCCATCATCGAGGCCTCGACCGGCGCGCCGCAGCTCGTGCCGGGAACGGACTCGGAGCGACGACCCCTGCGGACTCACGCCGCCGAGCCGGGTGACGCGGCGGCGGCCGAGGCATAGCGGCGGCGGCCGGGGGATGGCGGCAGCGATCCATTCCGGCGGCACGACCGCTTCCGCCGGCACCGGATGGCCGACCCTGCAGGTCGCCCCCGGCAGCGGTCGATGAATCACGAGAGGTTCGGCCCGGGTGCCGGATCGCCCTGGAGGAGCGGCCTGACCGCAGCCTGTGTCGTGACCAAGAGCATCCTGTTGGCGGCCGGAATCTTCGCCTGCGTTCTCGGCGTCGAGATGCTGCTGGTCGATTCCGCCGTGGTCCTGCCGCTCGACGGCAGCGGTCCGCCCCGCACCGTCACCGCCCCCGACTGGGCTCCGTGGACGCTGATTTCCGTCGGCGCCGCCACCATCCTCCAGTTCGGCAGCCTGCAGATGAGGGCAGCGCCGCTGCCGGGCCGGGGGCCTTTGGGCCACGCGTGACGCGGATCGGCTGTTGGCGGCGGCCGCCGGAGACGGTTTCCAGAGTAGGCCCGTCTGCGGCGGGATTCCCATGAGCACGGCCACGGCACCCCCGGCAGCGTTCGTTCGCACCCCGCCCGTTCGGGATACCGTGCTCTACGACGGCGAGTGCCGGTTCTGCCGCGGGCAGATCGCGATCCTGCAGCGGCTCGACCTGACGGGCAGGCTGCGGTTCACGTCGCTGCACGACCCCGGCGTGCCACGCGACTTCCCCGAGTTGTCCCGTGACGAGTTGATGACCGAAATGGTGGTGGTGGATACGCGGGGCCGGACGTGGCGGGGGCCGTCCGCGGTGCGGTATCTCTCCCGGCGGCTGATCGCACTCTGGCCCCTCGCCCTGCCGCTCCACCTGCCCGGGAGCATGCCCCTGTGGCGATGGCTGTACGGGATCGTCGCCCGGAATCGCTATCGGATCTCGGGCGGCTGCGACGGCGGCACCTGCAGGCTGCCCTGAGCCACAGACCGGCCTGCAGGCAGCACCGGCATTTCAAGGCACACGACGCAACGCCGAGGCGAGGCACGAACGGCCGAGAGCACCATGGCAGCAGACAGCCAGAAGGCCGTGGCGGGAGAGGCTGGAATCAGCCTTCAACCGCGTCGCCGTCGGTGGCCGGTCCGGCGCCGCCGTCGATTTCCTTGAGCAGCCGCGTCATCGTGTTGGCGTGGACGCCGAGGAGCTTCGCCGCCTTCGCCTTGTGGCCGCGGGTGACCTGCAGCGCCTCGCGGATGGCCTGCTCGCGGAGCTTGGCGAGGTCGAGATAGGGGAGGCGGCCGCCGAGGGCCATCACGGCGGAGGCTTCGCCCTCCGCCGTCTTTCGGGCAGGCACCTTCGGCTCCATCTGGAGCACGTAGGCCTGCTCGATCACGTGCTCCAGCTGCCGCACATTGCCGGGCCACTCGAAGCCGCAGAACTCCGCGAGGGCCTCCGGCGAGGGATTCCACTTCGGCAGGCGATACCTGTCGGCAAACTTCGCGGAGAAGAAATCGATGTAGGAGGGGATGTCGTCCGCCCGCTCGCGGAGCGCCGGCACCCGCAGCTCGATCATGTTGAGGCGGTAATACAGGTCCTCGCGGAACGTCCCCTTCTCGACCTCCTTCTCGAGATCGCGGTTGGTCGCCGCCACCACCTGCACGTCCACCGGCTCCGGTTCATTCGCCCCCACGGGCAGAACCTCGCGCTGCTGCAGCACGCGAAGCAGTTTCGCCTGCAGTTCGGGCTGCATCTCGCCGATCTCGTCGAGAAACACGACGCCGCCCTCGGCGGCGCGGAAGATGCCGAGCGAGCGGCCGTTGGCACCGGTGAACGCGCCCTTCTCATGGCCGAAGAGCTGACTCTCCGCGAGCGAAGGCGTGAGCGCTGCGCAGTTGACCGGGATGAACGCCTTGTTGCGTCGCGGACCGCTGCGGTGCAGCAGCCGAGCCCAGAGTTCCTTGCCGGTGCCGGTTTCACCGCACACCAGCACGGTGCACTCCACCTCGGCCGCGCGTTCGATCGACTTGGCGATCCGCCGCATCGCCGCGCTGTTGCCGAGCACCCAGTTGGTGGGCTCGCCGGCGTGCGCAAGCCGAGTCCCGCCGGCGGGGTCGACCACGACCGCCGGATCGAGCGATCCGCCACGGGGATCGCGGACAGCCGAATCGGCAGATGAAAAACTCGAGGGGCGAAGCGGCATGGGTCGTCGTGACTCGAGACTGCCTGCGGCGGCCACCGTCGCAGCCGTTCCTGACCCTTGAAGTATCACCCTGTCGTGGGGCGAATGCAACACGGCGGCCCAGCCGCCCGGGGCGGGCGGCTAGGGGCCGGAAAAACCGGCATTTTCCGCAGGTTTTCCGGGAGTGGAGGCCGCGGGCCGGGAGGCCGTCAGGAACACCAGGTGCTGCCACGGGAGCCGGTCGAACTCGGCATGCACCTCGAAGCCCGCCGGCTCCAGTTCCCGCCGGATCTGCTCCTTGGTCATCTTGTGGAGCGGTTTGATGGGCACGGCTGGATCCTCCCCGCGAAACTCGACCAGCGCCAGCCGGCCCCCGGGGGCGAGGCTCTCGCGGATCCGGGCGAGCATGTCGGCGGGATGCGAGAACTCGTGGTAGACGTCGACGCAGAGGCAGAGATCGACCGCGCCAGCCGGGAGCCGCGGGTCGATCGCGGTGCCCAGCACGGGCCGGATGGTGGAGAGCCCCTCGCGGCCCGCCTCCTCGGACAGCATCCGCAGCATTTCAGGCTGGATGTCGACGGCGTACACGACGCCCGTGGGGCCCACACGGCGGGCGAGTTCGAGCGTATAGAACCCGTTGCCGCATCCCAGGTCGCAGATCGTCTGCCCCGGCTTGACGGCGAGCGCCTCCAGCAGCAACCGGCAATCCTCCTCCCGCTGCCGGCTCTCGCGGACGAGCCACGGCGCGCCGGTGAAGTGCATCGTCTGCGCGATTTCGCGGCCGAAGTGGTGCGTGGCCGGCGGTGGAATGACGGCCGCGTGATCGACGGCTGCGTCGATCGTCACCCGGTCCGCAGCCGCGGCGTGGCCCGCCGCGGCTGCCAGCCATGACGCCAGCCATGATGCCAGGACGAGGTGGCGCAGGCCCAGGTGGCGCAGGAGCGGATGGCGCGTGATCAGATGAAGAAGGAAGCGTGACCGCATGAGCCGCCAGTATAGGACGCCCGGCGGGTGCAAACCTGCGGCCGCTTTCAGGCGGCACACGTCGAGAGGTCGATGGCCGGCCTGCCGTCGTCGTCGTGGCAGGAGACCAGGCTGATGCCGAGGCGATTGGCGGCCGCGGCGACGGCGGGCTCGTCGATGAGGATGGTGCGGCCCGCCTCGATCGCCAGCGTGGTCGCCCCGGCGGCGGCCAGCGACTCGAGCGTCCCCGTGCCGATCGTCGGCATGTCGAAGCGGACGTCCTGCTGCGGCTTGGCCACCTTCACCACCGTCATTCCGCCGGACGGGCAGAGCCTGCCCGCGCGACGGATGCACTCGTCGGTCCCCTCGATCGCCTCCAGCGCCAGCGGGGCGAGCTGCTTCACGACCACGGTCTGCCCGATGTCGAGCCGCCCGAGTTCCTTGGCCAGCTTCCAGCCGAAGGCGACGTCGGCGAGCTGGCGGGACGTGGGGTGTGGCCCGGCGAGCACGCCATCCGTCGCGAGCAGGTTCGGGGCGAAGTCGGTGGCCGGGCAGATCGTCACCCCGCCGGCGTCGAACGAGGCGGCGATCGCCCCGAGCAGCGAATCGTCACGGTTGTCCCGCCGCCGGCTGACGAAGTGCGGCCAGAACGTGGCCAGGCCGGTCAAGTCGGGCAGGTGCCGAAGCCAGGCGCCGCGGGCGAAGATCCGGGCCTTGTGAATCTTGCCGGCCATCGTGACCCGCCGGGCGCCGGCGCGGCGGAAGAAGTCGACCGCGCGGCCGAGCTCGGCGACGCCGACGAAGCCGTGCACGTCGGCGAGCGGTTCGAGCGCCGCATCGGCGTGATCGCGGATGGCGAGGATGGCGGTTCGGCCGCCACCATGCCGGATCGCCTCCGCCACGGCCACCGGATAGCGGCCCCAGCCGGCGATGATGCCGATCGTCTCGCCGATGAACGGAGCGGTGGTCGGGCGTGTGGCGTCCATGGCAGACCCGTCAGGCGGCCTCGGCGGCACTCCGGCCGCCGGCTTGCTCGAGGCCCGCCACCCGGGCGGTGAGCTGCTTGAGCTCCCGCCGCATCTCGGGCAGCTTCGTGACCGCCGCCAGCTGCAGTTTGCGGTCGCGGAGATCGATGGCCGGCTCGCCGAGCACCACCCGGCCCGCCTCGATGTCGTTCGACACGCCGGAGCGGGCGCCGAGCACGGCCCGGTCGCCGATGTGCACGTGATCGCGGACGCCCACCTGGCCGGCCATCACCACCCAGTCGCCCGTCGAGGTGCTGCCGGCGACGCCCACCTGGGAGCAGATCATGTTGTGGCGGCCGAGCCGACAGTTATGCGCGATCATCACGAGGTTGTCGATCTTCGTGCCGGCGGCCACGAGCGTGGGGCCGTAGGTGCCGCGGTCGATCGTCGTGTTGGCACCCACCTCGACGTCGTCGGCGAGTTCCACCCAGCCGAGCTGCGCGGAGATCGCATAGCCGTCGGGGCCGGCCTTGTAGCCGAAGCCGTAACCGCCCAGCACGGCGCCGGCGTGCACCACGCACCGCGCGGCCACGACGGTGTTCTCGTAGAGCACCGCATTGGGAAAGATCACGCTCGCGGCGCCGATCCGGCAGCCCGCCATCACCCGCGCGCCCGAGTGGATCGTGGCCCCGGCGGCGATCTCGACATCGGCGCCGATCGTGGCGAAGGCGTGCACATCGACGTCCGCGGCGATCCGCGCTGAAGGATGCACGGCGGCCTGCGGGCTGACGCCGATGGGGGCCTCCTGCCGCGGGGGCCGCAGGTGCGTGATCGTGGCCGCGAAGGCGGCATGGACGTCGGCCACCTCGAGCGTGGGGCGGTCGAGCGGCCCGGTGCCAAGGGGGACGATCGCCGCTCCGGCGGCACTGCGTCCGAGCAGATGGATCTTGTCGGCCGCGTCGACGAGCGTGACGTCGCCTGCGGACGCGGTTTCGAGCGTGGCCGCCCCGGTGAGCGTGCTGGCCGGATCGCCGCCGACCAACGAGCCCCCGATCCGTGTCGCCAGGTCACCGAGCGTGATCGCCATCGGCCAGCCTCCCTTGGGTCGCGCCCTGGTTCGGGGCGGGTCGGGAAGGTACGGATCGGCGGCCGATCACGCAAGGCTGCCCGGAAGGGCCTACAGCCAGTCGCCGACGGTCTGCTCGAGCCGGGCTTCCTCCGCGAGGGCCCGGAGTTTCTCCATGGCCCGGGTCTGGATTTGGCGGATCCGCTCCTTGCACACGCCCATCTGGCTGCCCAGTTCCCGGAAGGTCCGCGGGGGCCTGCCGTCGAAGCCGAAGCGGGCGACGACGATCTGCCGCTCGCGGGCCTCCAGTTCACCGAGGAAGCGGCTGAAGAGATTCTTGAGCACCCCGATCTGCTCGGCGGAACAGTACGCGGACGTCGGTTCGGCGTCGGCCCGATCGCTGAGCGAATCGACGTCGTTGACGAACCGCTTGCGAAACTGCCGGCCGCGATGGGAGAGCCGGAAGAAGTGCCGCTGCACGGCATACGTCGCGTAGGTGCTGAAGCGGTTGCCGAGGGCGAAGTTGAACTTCTCGACCGCCCGCATCAGTGCGACGTTGCCCTCGCTGACGAGCTCATCGAAGGTCCATGATACGTCGACGAACTTCTTCGCGATCGACACCACCAGCCGCAGATTGGAGGTGATCAGCACCGCCTTGACGGTCTCCGCCTCGGTGAGCCAACCCTCGATCTGCTCGATCTGCCGCCGCGTGGCCCGCCGCCGATCGAGTCGGCCGCGTCCCGTGGCGGCGCGGAACTTGAGCCAGTTCATCCGGCGAAAGTAATACTGCTCCTCATCCTTCGTCAGCAGGCGGGTCTGATAGAGGCTGGCGAGATACGGGGTCAGCCCCTTGGCGTCGGCGGGCGGGCCGGCCCGCGTCTCGAGGGGCAGGTTCGCGTCGGCCGGTGGAGTCGTGGCCTTCGCTTCCGCGTCGGCACGGAGAAACTGGCGGCAGGGGATGTAGTCGATTGCCCGCGAGAAGAGCAGTTCCCGCCGCCGGCGGAGTTCCTCGGTCGACCATTCCGCCCGCACCGTGGCGGTCGGTCTGCGGGGCGCCCGCTGGGAGTCACGCCGCTTCGAGACTGTCTTGGCTGCAGCAATCACGGCAAACCTCCTGGTGACGCGGCCTGATGCTGCGTCTGGAGAAGGAACCGCGGCGGTCGCAGCGGATTAACGGGCCGGGCCGATGCTGCGGGATCGAAACAGACGTCTGCCGCAGATCAGGCCCATGAAGGCCATTCCGGCCATGCCAGCGGGTTCCGGCACCACGTTGGCCTCGACCCAGGCCTCGGCGGCTCCGTGGGCGGTCTCGAAGGCCGTCAGATCGGCGAACTGCGGGGCCAGGTCGGTGGGGTCGAGGGCGCCATAGACAAAGTACACCGACGCCGAAGGAGAGAATCCCGCCATCGAGAGGCCGAGCGAGTAGAGATAGAACCCTTGCTCCGGCGCCGCGCCGCCCTTGGCGATCGACGTGAAGAGGTGGGTGTGGACGGTTCCCGCCGATGCTCCGGTCGTCGTCTTCTGGATCGTATTGCCCGCAAGCGTCGCGGCGGAGGTTCCACTGATGCCGACCATCCATCCACCCACACCCTGCTTCGTCAGGTCGAGGGTGACGTCGCCGCTGACCGGTGAAAATGCGACCGCGCCGGCCCCATTCCAAAAAAACAGATTGCGTGACGTGGCGCCGATGTCGATCGGCAGGAATGAAAACACCAGATCCACCCCTCCGGGCAGAGCGGTGAAGGCACCCGCCGGATTCGTCAGGGCCGGATTGTTCAAGAACGATTGCGTGGCTGCCCGAAAGCCCGGTTCACCAGGGCTCGTGCTCTCGTAAGGGGAAGCGGACCCGGTGCCGGTCACCTCGCCGCCAAACACCCGCATTTGATCGGGAGGTATCGTTGCCAGAGTTGCCGAGTCGTCGAAGCCCCCGATGATCAGGCTCGCACCGGAACCGGTGACGAAGACGTCATAGTGAGTCACTTCCGCCATCACGGCATGGCCTGCGGGGAGCATCGCACAGCAGAGGGCCAGGGCAAGAGAAGGGCGGGCGATCATTGTTTCCTCCTGAAAAGCAAGGGTTATCGTGTCGGCTACCTGGGGATGCAAAAGTTGTCGCCCGGCGTCTGAGTCGCCGCCCATTCCGCCACGGCCGAAGCCGGAACGAGGTCGACGTGCCAGTCGGCGTAAAGCATGTGCGAGGCATCGGCGTGCCGGCGGAGAGCGGCGTCAGCCTGAATCTTCTCGACCACCTGATTTCGCGCGACCGTCAAGGAAGTAAACCAGGCGTGGTTGTGGGCATGGTCATTTTCCATGATCGCGGCTTTCTGGTCGGCGACTTCAAAGGCAACCAGGGTTTTCGACGACTCGCGGAGCTTGTTCCGGTTGGTCACCGCGAATGACTTTGGTTCGTCTGTCAGATAGGCGTTCATCGCGTAACTCGTGAGGCGTTGTTCGAGCCGCTCGGGAGCACGCGCATCATCCGGACAGATTCGCACGGCATCGATGCGTTCCATGAAGGGCGCGACCGTAAAAATCCACGACTGTTCGACGTCGCCGAGGCTGTTGTGGGACGTGTCGGGAAACTGACCGCCGTGCGCGTCGCAGAACTGACCCATGGCCAGGCCGACTTGGCGCAGGTTGCTGCCGCACTGCGTGCGGCGAGCGGCTGCGCGCGACGCTTGCACGGCCGGAAGGAGCAGCCCGACAAGGACGCCGATGATCGAAATCACAACGAGGAGCTCCACGAGCGTGAAGCCTCGGATGCATGGACGGCTGGGCATGGTGAGATTCTGTCGCATGTGCATCTCTATTGCATTAGAGGATGAGGAACGAACCGTGTCAAGACGATGCCAGTCAGGCCGGGACGCCTTGCGATCACGAATCGCCGGCGGAAAATCCGCGCGATCGCAGCGAGGACTGGCCGTCCGGATGCGTTGCCCTCCGAGGGTCGCCGCGATGGATTGCGGGCCCGGGGGCGATGCGATCCGGAACTAGAATGCGGCCACGAGCGGCTCCAAAGAAGGAGAGGAGACTTGTCTGATCCTCTCCGAACACCCGATTGACCAGAATCTAAACCGTGCTGGGGGTGGGGTCAAGCAGCATGACTGCGATCCGCGGGCTCAAAAGAGCATCCGATTGTCTCGGATGGGCACGGAGTTTAGTCTCCTCTCTCTTGCGTCCACAAACCGCATCGCACTGCCGGGAAATGGGGCCCGGCACGAATTGCGGCTGATTTTCCATGCACCGAGCGTACCCAGTTTCATGGCCACTCCCCGCGATTCCTTCCGCTCCAAGCACCCCCTGGGTCGGTCGCCGCGGGCGGCCGAGTCGACGGCGTCGGTGACGCCCGCCGCGGAGCCCGTCTCCCGCTGGCTCGACACGATGATCCGGTCGGCCGTCATCGCCCTGGCCTGCTTCTGGGTCTACTCCCCGGTCTGCCATCCCGTGCACCACGCCGACTGGCTCTGGGACGACGACCAGTTGCTCACCGCCAACATGACGGTGCAGCATCGCTCGTCTCCCGATCCAAACGCGCCTCCCGACCACGCCGGCACGCTCGCCAAGCTGTGGTTCAATCCGGAAGGGGCCGACTACTTCCCGCTGAGCTACACGGCGCTGTGGGCCCAGTGGCCCTTCTTCCAGATGGATCCGCGCACGGGCGGTCCCGTCCAGCCGGGAGGGCCCTCGACGCCCTGGCCGACCGGCTATCACGCCACGAGCGTGGTGCTGCACGCCATCGGGTCGCTGCTCCTGTGGCGGCTGTTCGCCACCCTCAAGGTGCCGTTCGCCTGGTTCGGCGCCCTGCTGTTCGCCGTGCACCCGGTCTGTGTGGAGAGCGTGGCCTGGGTATCGGAACTGAAGAACACGCTGTCGATGCCGCTGTTCCTCCTCTCGGCCATCAGCTACGTGAAGTTCGACGACGCCCCCGAAGATGATGAAGCCAAATGGCTCACGTATGCCGCGTCGATCGTGTTCTTCCTGCTTGCCATGTTCGCCAAGACGTCGGTCGTGGCGATGCCCGTGGTGCTGCTGCTCTACGCGTGGTGGAAGCGGGGCGTTGTGGACGTCCGCGATCTGGTGCGGGCGGCGCCCTTCTTCCTGATCTCGATCGTGCTGGGCCTGATCACGATCTACTACCAGCACGGCCGGGCGATCGGCCAGGAGACGATCAACGTTCCGTCGTATCTCGGCAACGGCGTCGGCACCTATCGCGAGGGCAGCGTGAAGGTCTCCTCGCGCACCGTGGAGATCACCGCGAACGACGGCAGCGTGATCCATGCCGGCCCGCTGCAGAAGGAGGCCGACTTCACGGCCCTCCCGATCGCCTGGCGGCAGCGGGTCCGAGACACCAGCAACAAGAATGCGACCCACACGTTCCCTGAAGGCAAGGTCAGGATCTTCAACGAGCCCGCCAACACGACGGTGGGCATCTTCGGGATCGACGGCCGGGAACTCTACGCGGGCACGCTCGTCGAGGCGGGCGACCTCGAGCGGGTGCCGGCCGAGTGGCGCGGCCGGGTGCGGGCGGTGAGCGGCGGCCGCAGCCTGCCCTCGATCAAGGGGATTTGCTCCCGGCTGGCGATCGCGGGCACGTCGCTGCTGTTCTACATCGCGACGATCTTCTGGCCCGTGAACCTGCTGCCGATCTACACCCGCTGGGACATCGACCTGCTCGACATGTCGAAGCCCGGGCAGGTGGGCGAGATGCTGTTCTACCTGCTGCCGATTCCCGTGATCCTCGGAGCCGCCTGGTGGTTCTGGCAGAACCGCGCCACGTGGGGCAGGCACGTGATCTTCGGGCTCGGCTTCTTCGTGCTGATGGTGGCCCCGGTGCTGGGCTTGATCACGATCTCCTACATGCGGATCACCTGGGCTGCCGACCACTTCGTCTATCTGCCGATGATCGGCGTGATCGCGCTCGTCGCCGGAGCCGTCGCGGGCTGGTATCAGCGGCTGCCCTCCACCGAGCGGCCGCTGCTCGTGGCCGGCTGCGCCGCGGGGCTCGCGGTGTTCACCTGGATCTCCTACGGCCTGGCGGTCACCTGGGTGAACGAGGACGAGCTCTGGACCCACACCCTGCAGCACAACGAGAACGCCTGGCAGGCCCACAACCGGCTGGGGGCCAAGAAGTTCGCCCGCGGGCATGTCGACGACATCCCGATGCCGAATCCCACGCTGCTCGACCCCGCCACGCAGGTGAAGATCAAGGGGTCGCTGCACCACTTCACGCGCTCCACGGCCCTGCGGCCCGACCTCGGCGAGACGCACAACAACCTCGGCACCGCCATGTCGGCGAAGGGGCGGATCGACGAGGCGATCGAGCAGTTCAAGGAGGCGGCCCGCGTCACGCCGCACGTGCCTGCCATCCACATGAACCTCGCCAATGCGCTGGCCGCCGGGGGCCGGTTCGCCGAGGCCGAGGCGAAGTATCTCGAGCTGGTCCAGAGCATGGAGGCCGCCCGCGAGGAGATGATCGAGCGGACGAAGAACCCCACCATTCCCTATGACCCCACGATCGGCGCCTTGATCAACAACTGGGGCGTGGCGATGTTCAAGCAGGGGAAGAAGGACGAGGCGATCGCCGCGTTCAAGCGGGCGTTGGCGATCAATCCCAACCTCAAGGACGCCAAGGAGAGCCTCGCGGTGGCGACCGGTGAGAAGCCGATGCCAGGCCCGCCGGCGAACGCCACGCCGGAGCGGCCGCTGCCCCCGGGCGCCGTGCCTCCGGTGCCCATGTCGCTGCCGCAGTCGCCGACGCTCGGACCGACGGCGCCGTGAGGCCCAAGGTCATGCCCGCCTGAGGCCACGGAGTGCGGTGAGCAGCCCCTCGCGGTGGTCGGGATGGGCGATCGACGCCAGCAGTCGGCCGCGTTCCGCCAGCGAGCGGCCGTGAAGGTCGACGGCGCCGTATTCCGTCACCACCCAGTGGACGTGGCCGCGGGTCGTGACCACGCTGGCGCCGGGCCGCAACTGGGCCACGATCCGCGACACGCCGCCGCCGGCCGCCGTCGTTGGCAGGGCGATCACCGGCCGGCCCCCGCGGCTCATCGCGGCGCCCCGCACGAAGTCCTTCTGCCCGCCGATGCCCGAGTAGACGCGATGGCCGATCGAGTCGGCGCAGACCTGGCCGGTGAGATCGATCTCCAGTCCCGAGTTGACCGCCACCACGCCGTCGAGCTTCCGGATCAGGTTGGTGTCGTTGGTCCGGTCGCAGGGATGGAACTCGACAAGCGGGTTGTCGTCGACGAAGTCGTACAGCCGGCGGCTGCCCACCACGAAGCTGGCGATCGTGCGTCCGGGATGGATCGACTTCCGGGCGTTGGTCACGGCTCCCGATTCGATCAGCCGCACCACGCCGTCGGAGAACATCTCGGTGTGGATCCCGAGGTCGCGACGCCCTTCGAGCCGGGCGAGGACGGCGTTGGGGATGCCGCCAATGCCGAGCTGCAGGCAGCCGCCGTCCTCCACCAGCGCGGCCACGTGGTCGCCGATCCGCTCCTCGACCGCGGTCGGCGGCGGCGGTGCGTGGCCTGGCAGGTCGCGGTCGGTCGCCATCCAGGCGGCGAGCCGCTCCAACGGCACGGCGGTGTGGCCGTGCGTCCTCGGCATCCGCTCGTTGATCTCAGCAAGCACCAGCCCCGCCACGTCGACGGCCGCCCGCGCGGTGTCGACGCTGGTGCCGAGCGAGCAGGTGCCGTGGCGGTCGGGCGGCGAGAGCTGCACCAGCGCCGCGTCAAGACGCACGCGGCCGCTCGTGAACAGGTGCGGGATGTCGGAGAGAAAGATCGGCACGAAGTCGGCCCGGCCCTCGGCGACCGGTTCACGGAGGCCGGCCCCGGTGAACAGCGAGACCGACCTGAAGCGGCCCGCATGCTCGGGGCCGGTGAAGGCCAGCGGTCCCTCGAGGTGGATGTGCCAGAGCTTCACACCCCGGAGATCCTGCCGCCGGGCGAGGGCGTCGAGCAGCGGGGTGGGCGTGGCCGCGGCCCCATGGATGAACACGTTCATCCCGCTCGCGATCCGCGAGATGACGGCGTCGGCCGACGCGGCGCGTGACTTTCAGGCATGCATGGTTCGGCTCCGGCACCTACCATACTCCTTGAGCCCCGGAAGCCCGGCATGTCCAGTTCACTCGTGATCGTCCTTGGCGACCAGCTCGACCGCGGCAGCGCTGCGTTCGACGGGTTCGATCGCCGCCGCGACCGCGTCTGGATGGCGGAGGTGGCGGAGGAGAGCACCCACGTCTGGTCGCACAAGGCCCGGATCGTCGTCTTTCTCTCGGCCATGCGACACTTCCGCGACCGGCTTGCAGCCGAGGGCGTCGAGGTCGAGTACACGACGCTGTCGGAAACGTCCCGGCGGGGTGAGCCGGCGACGCTCGCCGAGGCGCTGGCGGCACGTCTCCGGAGGCTGGCGAGCGGGGGCTGGACTCCCGAGCGGCTCGTCGTGGTGGAGCCGGGGGAGTGGCGGGTGCGGGAGGCGCTGCGGGGGGCCGCCGCCTCGGCGGGACTGCCGCTCGAGATTCGCGACGATCGCCACTTCTTCACGACACCGGCGGAGTTTGCGGAGCATGCTCGGGGCCGGCGGCAGCTGCGGCTCGAGTACTTCTACCGGCCGCTGCGGGAGAAGTTCGGCATCCTGATGGACGGCGACGAGCCGGCCGGCGGCCAGTGGAACTTCGACGCCGAGAACCGCGGTGCGTTTCCGAAGGCGGGCCCGGGCGAACTCCCCGCCCCGGCACGATTCGCTCCCGACGCGATCACCCGCGGTGTCGTGCAGCTCGTGAACGCGCGGTTTGCCGGTCACCCCGGCAGCCTCACCGAGTTCGACTGGCCCGTGACCCCGGCTGACGCCCGGGCCGCGCTCGACGATTTCCTGGCCCACCGACTGCCACACTTCGGCCGCTACCAGGACGCGATCTGGACGGGCGAGCCGTGGCTCTACCACTCGCGGCTCGCGCAGGCGATGAACATGAAACTGCTCGATCCGCGGGACGTGGTTGCGGCCACCGAGCGGGCCTGGCGGGAGGGGCGGGCGCCGCTCGAGGCCGCCGAGGGTTTCATCCGGCAGGTGCTCGGCTGGCGGGAGTACGTCCGCGGCATCTACTGGCAGTTCATGCCCGACTACATCGACCGCAACGCCCTCGAGGCCGAGCGGCCGCTGCCGGGCCTCTACTGGACCGGCGAGACCGAGATGAACTGCCTGCGGGATGCCGTCGGCCAGACGCTCCGGTACGGTTATGCGCACCACATCCAGCGGCTGATGGTCACCGGCCTGTTCGCGCTGCTGTTCGGCGTCAATCCGCGCCGGGTGCACGAGTGGTATCTGGCCGTGTACGTGGATGCGGTCGAGTGGGTGGAGCTTCCCAACACGCTCGGCATGAGCCAGTTCGCCGACGGCGGCGTGATGGCATCGAAGCCCTACTGCGCGACCGGCGCCTACCTCGATCGGATGAGCAACGCCTGCAAGGGTTGCCGGTTCGACCCGAAGCAGGCGACCGGCCCGGACGCCTGCCCGTTCACGACGCTCTACTGGGACTTCCTCGCCCGGCACGAGAAGCTGCTCGCCAGGAATCAGCGGATGACGATGCAGCTGAAGAATCTCCAACGAAAGAAACCCGCCGACCTGCGGGCTATCCGCCGTCAGGCCGACGACCTCCGCGGAAGCGTCTCGTAGCCGGAACTCATCGGCACGGCGGCGAGTGCCGCGGCACTCGCCGAACGTGAGACCTCAGCGCTGGTGCGGAGGCGGCGGCCTGATACGGCTCACACGAGAGCCTCGCGCGTTCGTGAGGCTCGGGGCTGCCCATGCCCGTCGCCGGACGTTCGCGTCGGGCATCCTGCCCGACGCTCACTCGGATGCCGCCATCGCTTCGCCATCGTGGCTACGCTCGACGGCATACGCCGGC
>JBJTQP010000013.1:0-12773 GCA_046075685.1 Planctomycetaceae bacterium
CCACCAAAGCCCGCGACCTCCGCGACATGAGTGACGAGCAGATCCGGCTCGTGTGGAAGGACGCCGCGGAATCACTGTTTCGCCTCAAGCTGCAGGCCCAGACGGAGAAGCTGGCCAAGCCGTCGGAGGTGCAGAAGAGCCGGCGCACGATCGCCCGCTGCCAGACCATCCTCGCCGAGCGGCAGAAGCAGGCCGCGAGCACGACCTAACCGCGATCCAACCAGGAAGTTTCCCCAATGCCCAAGCGAATCGAGACAGGAACCGTGACGAGCGCCGCCTCGGCCAAGACGCGCCGCGTGGAGATTCCGCGCGTCGTCCGGCATCCCAAGTACGGCCGTATCCAGCACCGCCGGACGGTGTGCCATGTGCATGACGAGCAGGAAGAGTCGCACATCTGCGACCTCGTCGAGATCGTGGAGTGCCGGCCCCGCAGCCGGCTGAAGAGGTGGGAGTTGGTGCGGATCGTGAAGAAGAGCACGGCCGTGGACGTCGCCTCGCTCCGCAGCGGGGCGCGGGCGACGCAACTCAGGGAGACGGCCGCCAAGGCTGAGGATGCTGCGGCCACCGGCAACGCCGCCACGACGGCCGCCACGACGGAAGGACGGGCGACATGATCCAGATGCAGACCCGGCTCAACGTGGCCGACAACACCGGGGCCAAGGAAGTGATGTGCTTCAAGGTGCTCGGCGGGAGCCGCAAGCGGACCGCCGGCCTGGGCGACATCATCGTCTGCAGCGTCAAGAGCGTGATTCCCGGCAGCGACGTCAAGAAGAAGGCCGTCGTCAAGGCGGTGATCGTCCGCTGCAAGAAGCCCACGCGGCGCGAGGACGGCAGTTACGTGCGGTTCGACTCCAACGCCTGCGTGATCATCGACAACGAGAAGAACCCGAAGGGCACCCGCATCTTTGGCGCCGTGGCCCGCGAACTCCGTGACCGCAACTTCATGAAGATCGTCAGCCTGGCGAGCGAGGTGGTGTGATGTTGATCCGATCGGGAGACACGGTCGAGGTGCGGACTGGCAACGCCAAAGGCACGCGGGCCAAGGTCCTGCAGGTCCTGCCCGCGCGGAACGGTCGGCGGCGGCTTGTGGTCGAGGGGGTGAATCGCGTCTACCGCCACATCCGCCGGAGCCAGAAGAATCCCCAGGGAGGGCGGCTCAGCAAGGAGATGCCGATCGACGCCTCGAACGTGCTTGTCGTGTGCACCGCGTGCGGGAAGCCGACCCGCCTCGGCGCCCGGGTCGATGCCGATGGCGGCAAGACGCGTGTCTGTCGGAAGTGCGGCGCGGATCTCGGGGCCGTGAAGCGGCCGAAGGCCCGCACGTCCGCAAAAGCCTGACGCCCGGCGGCGTGAGCGAACAACGAAGTCCACAGTCCAGCAGCGGTGATTGAGAAGGAATCGAAGACGATGGCCAAGAAGACCAAGTCGACTGCGACCGCGTCCGCGGAGCCCGCGGGCACGCCGCGGATGCTCGAGCACTACACCACGACCGTGCGGCCGCAGCTTGCCAAAGCGCTCGGCACCTCGAACCCGCATGCGATCCCGCGGCTCGAGAAGATCGTGGTCAACATGGGCGTGGGCGTGGCGGTGACCGAGAAGAAGTACCTCGAGGAGGCGCTCGGAGCACTGGCGCAGATCACGGGCCAAAAGCCCATCGCCACGCTGTCGAAGGCGGCTGTGGCGGGATTCAAGCTTCGCGAGAATCTGCCGATCGGCTGCAAGGTGACGCTCCGCGGCCGGCGGATGTACGAGTTTCTCGATCGCCTCGTCTCGGTCGCCCTGCCGCGAGTTCGTGACTTCCGCGGGCTCTCCAGCACCGCCTTCGACGGTCACGGCAACTACAGCCTCGGTCTTTCGGAGCAGATGGTGTTTCCGGAGATCAATCCTGACAAGTACAGCCGGCCGCAGGGGATGAACATCACGTTCGTGACCACGGCCCGGTCCGACGACGCCTGCCGCCAGTTCCTGCTGGCGATGGGCATGCCCTTGAAGAAGGAGGGTGACGCCGCCGCCTGACGGCGCCGGCCCACCGCAGCCAATCAGTCGATCCACCGTTCCCTGAGAGCACGCATCCAGACCCATGGCAAGCAAATCCAAGATCGCCTCCGCCAAGCGCAAGCCGAAGTACTCCACGCGGGTCGTCCGCCGCTGCATGCTGTGCGGCAGGCCTCGGGCCGTGTATCGGAAGTTCGGCACCTGCCGGATCTGCTTCCGGAAGCTGGCCGATCAGGGCTGCATTCCAGGCGTCAAGAAGGCGAGTTGGTGACCGGCCGCCGATCGGTGACGAGCGAATATCCGGGACGAACGACCAGAGGCGGACCAGCACCAGACGGACCAGCACGAGACGGACCAGCACGAGACGGACCAGCACGAGACGGACAAGCACGAGACGGACAAGCACGAGACGGACAAGCACGAGACGGACAAGAAAGACTTCAGCGAGCAATCAAGCCAGTTTTCACGATGGGATCCTGTTGACATGATGACCGACCCGATCGCCGACATGCTGACCCGCATCCGCAACGCGGTGCGAGTGGAACGCGCCACCGTGGATGTGCCGAGTTCCAAGGTCAAGCGCGGGCTGGCGGAAGTTCTCAAGCGCGAAGGCTTCATTTGGGACTGGCGGGAGGTCGAGTCCGACCCGGTGCCCCGCCTGCAGTTGGAACTCAAGTACGGTCCGAACGGCGAGCGTCTGATTCGTCACATCCGGCGCGTCAGTTCGCCGGGCAGGCGGGTCTACAGCCGCTCGGCGCGGCTGCGGCCCGTGCTCGGCGGTCTCGGAATCTCCATCCTCTCGACGTCGAGCGGAGTGGTCAGCGATCGCGAGGCCCGGCAGAAGAAACTGGGTGGCGAAGTTCTTTGTGAGCTCTGGTAGTCGGAAAGGTCAGGCAGGCGATGTCGCGCATCGGTAAGGCACCGGTTTCGATCCCGAAGGGCGTGAAGGCGTCGGTCTCGGGCCGCACGCTCATGGTCGAAGGACCGCTCGGCGCGCTCGAGCACCCCCTCCACCCCAGCGTTGCCGTCGAGGTCGACGCCGCTGCGGGCATCCTGCGCGTCAGTCGTGACGGAGACGGCCAGCTGGCGCGGTCGGTGCACGGGCTTACCAGGGCGTTGGCGTCCAACATGGTGGAAGGTGTGTCGAAGGGCTTCGAAAAGAAGCTGGAGATCGTCGGGGTGGGGTATTTGGCGGCCATTCAGAAGAACGTGCTCCAGCTCCGCGTCGGGTTCGCGAACGAGTTGCAGGTGACCATCCCCCAGGGCCTGCAGGTGACCTGTCCCGATCAGACGCACATCACGATCAAGGGGATCGACAAGCAACTCGTCGGCCAGTTCGCCGCCGAGGTGCGGTCGCTCCGCAAGCCCGAGCCCTACAAGGGCAAGGGCATCCGCTACGAGAACGAGCAGGTCCGTCGCAAGGCTGGCAAGGCGGTCACGAAGTAAGGGCATCACTCATGGATCATTCACGCAGCATCCTCCGCCAGCGCCAACGCCGTCGATTCCGCGTCAGGCGTGCCCTCCGTGGCACGTCCGAGCGGCCACGACTCACCGTTTTCCGGTCGCACAAGCACATCTACGCGCAGGTGGTGGACGACTCCACGGGCCGCACGCTTGCGTCGGCCAGCACCCGCGACCAGCAGTTGCGCGATGGCGTGGGCTTCGGCGGCAACAAGCAGGCTGCGGAGGCGATCGGCAGGGCCGTCGCCGAGCGGGCTCAGGCCGCCGGCGTGAAGCAGGTCTGTTTCGATCGTGGTTCGTTCCGCTACCACGGCCGCGTCGCGGCCCTCGCCGAAGCCGCGCGTGCGGCCGGGCTGCAGTTCTGATCGGGTTGTTTCAGCAGGTTTCCGGAGGCAGTTTCACGTGTCCACTGGCAAAGAGTCCCGCTCCGGCGAGTTCGTCGAGAAAGTCGTCAAGGTGCGTCGCTGCGCCACCGTCGTGAAGGGCGGCCGCCGGTTCAGCTTCGCCGGTCTCGTGGTGGTGGGCAACGGCCGCGGCAAGGTGGGCTGCGGCTATGCCAAGGCCAACGAGGTGCCGCCCGCCGTCGAGAAGGCGATCAAGGACGGCATGAAGAACCTGATCGAGGTTCCGGTGGAGCGTGGCACGATTCCGCATCGCGTCGAGGGCCGGTACGAGACCGCGAAGGTGATCCTGCTGCCGGCTGGGCCGGGTACGGGAATCATCGCCGGCGCCGCCGTGCGTGCCGTCTGTGAATCGGCGGGCATCCATGACGTGCTCACGAAGGCCCACGGCTCGACCAACCCCGTCAATCTCGTGAAGGCCGCCCTCGAGGCCCTCAAGCAGTTGCGGACCAAGGACGAGGTTGAGCGGCTGCGTGGCGTGACTCTCTCCTGATCCCGCCCCTGAATCTCAATCCGATCCTGACCCCTCGAGCCTCTCCTCCTTCTGCGGCGATGAAACGCCAGGCGATTCAGACATGAAACTGCACGACGTCAACAAGGGCATCCACAAGCACACCAAGCGACTCCGCGTCGGCCGCGGGCCTGGATCAGGCCGCGGTCGCACCGCTGGCCGGGGCAACAAGGGGCAGGGCCAACTGGCGGGCTGGTCATCGCCGTCGATCTTCGAGGGCGGCTGCATGCCGCTGATCCGCCGGATTCCCAAGCGTGGGTTTCACAACGCGTTCGGCCTGATCGTGAAGACGGTCAACGTGGGGGCTCTGGCCGAAGCGTTCCAGGCCGGCGGCGACGTGAACCCCGAGACGCTCCGGAGCTCAGGTCTCGCCAAGGGAATCTGGCACCAGGTCAAGATCCTGGGCAACGGGGACGTTACCAGGCCACTGAAGGTGTCGGCCCACCACTTCAGCGCCCAGGCAAAGGCCAAGATCCTCGCTGCCGGCGGCACGGTCACGGAGCTTCCGGGTCCGGCCCCGGTCATTCGCAAGGTGAAGAAGCCGTCGCGGAAAAAGCCGGCCGGCGGGTAGGGTATGGCCTTCCGGCCGCCGCATTCCTCGGAGGAGTTCTTTCCGTGCTCGAGAAGATCCGCGTCATTTTCACGATCCCCGAACTCCGGCAGAAGATCCTGCTGACGCTCGGACTGCTCGCGATCTATCGGGTTGGCTGGCAGGTTCCGCTGCCGATCATCGACTCGAACGTGATGAACCAGTTCGCCAAGGAGTCGGGCGGCATCGGTGAACTCCTCCGCACGGTGGCGGTGTTCTCGGCGAGCCAGTTGTCGCAGGCCACCATCTTCGGCCTGGGCATCATGCCCTACATTTCGGCCTCGATCATCTTCCAGCTGCTGGGCACCGTCTGGCCGCCCCTGGAGCGGCTGCAGAAGGAGGGCGAGGCGGGGCGGAAGAAGATCAACGAATACACCCGCTACGCCACCGTCGTGATCTGCATGGTGCAGAGCTGGGCGTACGTCGCGTTTCTCGCCTCTCAGCGGGTCGGTGAACAGTCGCTGATCTCGTCCGCGTTTCTCACGCCCGACGGCCGCCTGCCGCTCTCATGGCAGTTCGTGGCCGTGATGACGATGACGGCGGGCACGATCTTTCTGATGTGGCTGGGTGAGCAGATCGACGAGTTCGGCATCGGCAACGGGATCAGTCTTTTGATCATGGCCGGCATCCTTGCCGGCATGCCGAGCGCCCTGATCGAACTCGGCAGCGACACCACGTGGGAGCTGGGCGGTGGCGGCGGCAAGATGGGTGTCGAGACGCTGCTCGTGCTCGCCGCCCTGTTCGTGGGCGTGGTGGCGGGAGTGGTGTTCATGACGCAGGGTCAGCGGCGGATCCCCACCCAGAGCGCGAAGCACGTCCGCGGCAGGCGCGTCTACGGCGGCACCCGCCAGTATCTCCCGCTGCGGGTCAATCAGTCCGGCGTGATGCCGATCATCTTCGCAAGTTCGCTGCTCCTGTTTCCGCAGCTGATTTTCCAATACCTGAGCAGGGCCTTCCCGGCCAGCGGCCTCCTGCAGACGCTGCACGACTCGTTCATGCGGGGCCAGTCGTACCTCTACAACGTCTGCTACATCGCTCTGATCTACTTCTTCTGCTACTTCTGGACGGCGATCACCTTCAATCCGAAGGAGATGGCCGACAATCTCAAGAACTTCGGCGCCTTCATCCCCGGCTATCGGCCCGGGAAGCGGACGGCCGATTATCTGGAGCGGGTGATGGAGCGGATCACCTACGTCGGCGCCGGCTTCCTGTCGCTCGTCGCGGTGATTCCCACCATCGTCGGTGGTGCCCTGGGCATACCGGCACAGATCGCGAGTTTTTACGGCGGCACCGGGTTGCTGATCGCGGTCAGCGTGGCATTCGATCTCGTGCAGAAGATCGACAGCCACCTGGTGATGAGAAACTACAGCGGCCTGCTCGAGAAGGGGTGAGCGGCCGATCGGCCGCCGAGATCGGCGGCCGGCGGCGGGGCCAGCCATCCGGGCATCCGGGACGAGAGGCCTGTCTGCCGCGAACGACCGGAAGCTGTCATGCGGATCGTGCTCATCGGGCCACCGGGTGCGGGCAAGGGGACGCAGTGCCAGCGGCTCGTGGAGTTGCTCGGCGTGCCCCATCTCTCCACCGGGGAAATGCTCCGGGCGGAAGTGAAGTCCCGCACGCCTGAGGGCGTCGCCGCGGCGTCGTACATGGCCGCGGGGCATCTGGTCCCGGATCCGATCATCGTCGGCATGGTCAGTCGCCGGCTGCAGGCATCGGACTGCCGCAGCGGATGCCTGCTCGACGGATTTCCGCGGACGATCCTGCAGGCCGAGACCCTCGACGATTTCCTCGAGCGGCAGGCGATGAGCGTCGACGGTGTGATCGAACTGGCGGTGCCGCGCGACGAACTGGTGCGGCGCATGGTGGCCCGCGGCCGTGAAGATGACGACCCCGAGGTGTTTTCGAAGCGGATCGCCAGTTTCGAGGTGCAGACGGCGCCCCTGCTCGATTACTACACACGCCAGGGAAAGCTCGCGTCGATCGACGGCCTGGGCACCGCCGACGAGATCTTCGACCGCGTCCGGGCGGCCGTGAAGCGATTTGAGCGGACGGCTCACGCACGGTAGTGCCGGTCGCTTGCGGGGGACGCGGCGGTATACTCGATGCGTCCGGCGGACTCCGATGCGCCGGTGCCGGGTCCGTTCGGTGTGGAGGTTCATGCATCGTGGTCAATCTTCGGTCTCCGCGGGAAATCGCCCTCATGCGTCGGGCCGGTCTGGTGGTGTGGGGGGCGCACCAGGTCGCCTCCTCGATGATCAGGCCCGGTGTGACCACCGGTGAGATCGACGCCGCCGTGGAGAAGTTCTTCATCGAGCACGGCGCGATACCCCTCTTCAAGGGCGTTCCCGGCAAGGTGCCGTTTCCGGCCGTGTGCTGCATCTCGGTGAACGACGAGGTGGTGCATGGCATCCCCGGGCCGCGGCCGTTGCGGCCCGGCGACGTCATCAGCATCGACACCGGCTGCAACGTTGGCGGCTGGTGCGGCGATTCAGCGATCACGCATCCGGTGGGTGAAGTCGATCCGGATGTGCAGCGGCTGCTCGATTGCACGGCTGCGGTGCTGCAGCTCGCGATCGAGCTGATGGCGACCCGGAACCGCTGGAGCGACGTGGCGACGGAAATGGCCAGGTTCGTCCGTGATCACGGGTTTTCAGTGGTCGAGAACTTCGTCGGGCACGGGATCGGGCGGAGCATGCACGAGGATCCGCAGGTGCCGAACTTCTGCACCCCCGCATTCCGCAAGAATCACGACTTCGAGCTGGAGCCGGGGCTTGTGATCGCGGTTGAGCCGATGGTCAACATGGGGTCCAAGAAAGTTCGGGTTCTGCCCGACCATTGGACGCAGTCGACCATCGACGGCAGACCGAGCGCCCACTTCGAGCACACGGTCGCAATCACCGAGGCGGGGCCGGTGGTGCTCACCGCTCCGCCCACCGCGGGGGAGCGGCTGGAACCGGTCCAGGCGGCCGGCTGAGACGCCTCTCCCGGACGGATCAGCGAAAGACGGATGGACCGGTGAAAAAGGCGGGGAACGTGGCCCCCCCTTGTGACCCCTCCGCGGCCGACTTATAGTCTGATGCTCGGTTCGAAGCCCATTTTCGAATCCGGTCCCGCCTCCATCGGTCCGCGTCACGAGTTCGTCCATGAAGGTCCGCGCCAGCGTCCGTCGAATGTGCGAGAAGTGCAAGATCGTCAGACGCCGCGGCGTCGTCTTCGTGGTCTGCGCCGATCCCCGGCACAAGCAGCGTCAGGGGTGACGGGTGATGGCGGCGGGCGGTGGTGCCGATGATTCCGTCCATGGGCGTGGTGTCCACGGGCTTGGTGTGCACGGCGCGCCATTCCGCGGGCCGGGACTGGGATTGGAAGTGGGCTCGGGACCGGGACTGTCCGCTGGTCGGTCCAGCACAAGGGCTTCGAGTCGCGTTCCGTCGGTGTGTGCCGTCGGGGCAGTCGGTCGAGCCATGACGAGAGAGACGAGAGAGACGAGAGACCCACGAGAGACACGAAGCGGGCGATGAGCCCGCGGGAACATACTTCGGAAATCAAGCCATGCCGCGTCTGATGGGTGTCGACATTCCTTCGGAGAAGAAGACCATCTTCTCGCTCCAGTACCTGTATGGCGTTGGTCCGCGGGTGGCGCGGGAACTCTGTCACAAGGCCGGCGTCGATCCTACGGGCAAGGCGCGGGACCTCCACGAGGATGAGTTGGCGAGGCTCGCGGCCCTACTCGACAAGGACTACACGGTCGAGGGGCAACTTCGGCGGCAGGTTGCGCAGAACATCTCCCGGCTCAAGGACATCGGCAGCTATCGCGGGTTGCGTCATCGCCGCGGGCTTCCGGTGCGCGGGCAGAGGACGCGGACGAATGCCCGGACTCGCAAGGGGCCGAAGAAGACCGTCGCCGGCAAGAAGGGCGTCAAGGATCTCAAGTAAGCGCGCGGTCGGCCGGGCCCTCACGGGCTGAGTGACCCATCAGTACGGAACACACCTCTCGGAAACGTCGGATTCAAGAAGCATGTCGAAAGTCGCCAAGACCAAGAAGAAGAGCGTCACTGCGGGCATCGCCTACGTGGTCGCAAGTTTCAACAACACCACGGTCACCATCACCGACACCAGGGGCGACACGCTCTGCTGGGCGAGCGGCGGAACGTGCGGCTTCAAGGGGAGCCGCAAGGGTACTCCGTTCGCGGGTCAGTGCGCCGCCCAGCAGGCCGCCGAAAAGGCCGCCAAGTTTGGCGTCAAGGAACTCGAGGTCCGCGTGAAGGGGCCCGGAAGCGGTCGCGAGAGCGCGATCACCGCCCTGCAGGCAGCGGGCATGAACGTCAAGAGCATCGAGGACATCACTCCGCTGCCGCACAATGGCTGTCGCCCGCCGAAGAAGCGGCGTGTCTGACGCGTCCGTCGTCCGTCGTCCTCCGGTTTGCAGCGTACCTGTTCTCTGAACCTGTCCTTTCAATCCGCACCCCTTTCCTCGGATAGTCGACTCCCATGGGACGAATCACTGGACCTGTTTGCCGCCTCTGCCGCCGAGACGGGCTCAAGCTTTTTCTGAAGGGGAGTCGGTGCGATACGCCCAAGTGCGCCATCGAGCGTCGCGCGTCGCCTCCGGGAATGGTGCAGAAGCGGCGGAGCAAGCCGACCGACTACGGTCTGCATCTCCGGGAGAAGCAGAAGGTGAAGCACTACTACGGCGTGCTCGAGCGGCAGTTCCGCACGTACTTTGCCCGGGCCGAGAGGGGCAAGGGCAATACCGGTGAGTCGCTGATGGCGTTGCTCGAGCGCCGACTCGACAACGTCGTCCACCGGCTGGGCTTCGCGCCTTCCCGGGCCGCTGCCCGCCAGTTGGTGATGCACGGCCACATCACCATCAACGGCCACAAGGTCGACGTGCCGAGCTATCTCGTGAAGGCCGGCGACCTGGTGCGGGTGAAGAACAGGGCGAAGAGCCTTCAGCTCGTGCATGCATCGTTGGCCGATTTCCGCCGCGACGTGCCTGAGTTCCTGTCCCGCGGCGACGGCCCGATTCCGGAGGGCAGGGTGGATCGCCTGCCCGCGGCCGAAGACGTGTCCATCCCCGTGCAGGCCAACCTGATCATCGAGTTGTGTTCCAAGTGAGTCTTGGTTTCGGCCGATCCGGCGCCCCGTGGGCCGGCAGCGGCAGATCCGGCACCTCACGACCCCCCGATTCGTCCCCTGACGTTTGCCTTCAAAGGAGTTTCGCATGCATATCCGCTGGCGTGGCCTGGAACTGCCGGGGGCGGTTGTCGCCGACCCGAAGACACTGACCTCGACCTACGGCAAGTTCACGGCGGAGCCCTTCGAGCGTGGCTTCGGGACGACGGTCGGCAACAGCCTGCGTCGCGTGCTGCTCTCGAGCCTCGAGGGGAGCGCCGTCACGCAGATCAAGGTGGCCGGCTCGCTGCACGAGTTCACGACGATCAAGGGGGTGCTCGAGGACGTCACCGAGATCGTGCTCGCCATCAAGAGCCTGATCGTGAAGAATCACAGCGATTCCACGCGGGTGCTGAGGGTCGAGAAGAGCACCAAGGGCCCGGTGACCGCGGCTGACATCCAGACGGACGAGGCGGTCGAAATCGTCAACAAGGACCTCGTGATTGCCACGCTCACCGACGACGTGCCCTTCGAACTCGAGATGGTCGTGGAGAACGGACGCGGTTACGTGCCGGTGAGCGAGCAGGGGCAGGCGTCGCAGGAAATCGGCATCATTCCGGTGGATGCCGTCTTCAGCCCGGTGACCCGTGTCAAGTACGACGTCGAGGAAACCCGCGTCGGTCAGAAGACCAACTACGACAAGTTGACGATGGAGATCTGGACCGACGGCACGGTGACGCCTGAGATGGCGCTCGTCGAGGCGGCCAAGATTCTCCGCAAGCACCTCAACCCGTTCGTCGGCTACACCAAGCCCGGCGCGGTCGTGCCGCTGCCCGGCGTTGCCAGCCTGCTTGAACTCAGGCCCTCGCTCGATGGGCTGCTGGGCATGCTGGTCAGCGACCTCAGGCTCTCCCTGCGGGCCAGCAACTGCCTCGAAGAGGCGGGCATCGGTTCGGTTCGTGACCTTGTGTCGCGAAGCCGCGACGAGATGCTCGAGATGCGGAACCTCGGCGACGGCACGCTCCAGGAGATCGAGGACAAGCTCCAGGAACTGGGACTGCATCTCGGGATGGACGTGCCGGCAGGCGCCGCATCGTGAGCCCCAATCCCCTCGTCGTTCGTTGATCATTCACAGACCCGGATCACTCGTTCGCTCAGGAATCAGATCATGCGTCACCGTCGCAAGGGCCGCGTTCTCGGCCGTAGTCCAGCCCACCAGCGGGCGCTCCTCCGCAATCTCGCGTCGGCTTTGATGCTGACTGCGAAGAAGGGCGATTCCGACGAGACCGGTGCTGCAAAGGTGCCGGGTAGGATCGTGACCACGCTGGCGAAGGCGAAGGAGGTGCGGCCGCTCGTGGAGAGGTGCATCACGGTCGCCAAGCACGGCCTGGCGGCGGCCGAGAAGGCCCGGCAGTACGGTACCGCGGCCGAGCGTGGCTCCTCCGGCTGGAAGCAGTGGCGGTCGGGCGACCAGTGGAAGCAGTGGGCCCAGGCGATGGCTCCGGCCGTCAAGGCGCGACGTCGGGTCGTGCAGTTGCTCGGCGACAAGCGGGCTGCCCGGGTGGTTTTCGAGGATGTCGCCCCGCGGTTCGTCGATCGGCAGGGCGGCTACACCAGAATCCTCAAACTGGCCACGCCGCGACTGGGTGACGCCGGCCCACGGGCCATCCTCGAGTTTGTCGGCGGGGAATCGGCCGCGAAGCCGCAGAAGCCCCGGGTCGAGACGGTCGGCTCCTGATAAGGACTCTCCTTGATCCTCGCGGCGGCTCAGCGCCGCGGCCGGCTGGATTCCGCAGGCTGCAAGCCCGCGGCTACGAGAATCTCAGTGAGGGGCTGCCCATGCCCGAGAGCCGGCATCCGAGTGAGCGTCGGGCAGGATGCCCGACGTGAACGTGTGCGTTGGGCATGGATGAATGACCGAAGGTGAGAGTCTTTTATGGGGCCTGTTGGAGGCAACCAGAAGCCGGAGGCAACTGCACGGGGTCGAGGCTGCCATCGTACAGCCGAGATCTTCCCCGCGAGGGCGTGTGGGATGGAAGCCCGAGGCGAACCGCAGCACCGAACGCAAGTGAACCCCCGTAAGGCCGGCCTGTCTGGGCAAGCGTGCACGTCAACGCAACGCCCGGTATCCAATCGCGGCAGGACGGTAGTGGGGGCGGCGGCGGCGGGAAGTCATTCACCCTTACCCCAAGAGATCTCCCTTGGTCCGGAGACGGTAGAGCCCGAGAAGGCAACGACGAGGGTTCGAAGCCAGGGGAGAAGTCGGATCGCCTCGTAGTAGCGATGAAGCCCGCGAAAGCGGATGGAGCGAAGGGGGCGATGGGTTTTGAAGCATGAGATCACGCCAATTGAAGTTCGTGTTTGCCGCCAGCCCGCAAGGGGGCGGGGAGTCGGGACCGTCGGACGCATCCGCCGGCAGAGACTCCCTGCTGCACATAGCGAACAGCAAAACAGCGAGCGATCTCGGCGCCAGTGAAGCCGACGCAAGTCGGTTGCACCGGCCTCTGGCCGGACAGCATTGTCCGTCCGCTGAGACCGGAACACAAAGAGCCGGATGTGTGACCCACAAGTCCGGTTCTGGGAGAGGTCTGGGGGCGAAAGCCCCCGGGCCTACTCGACCGGCGACGGGCACGGGCGGCCCCGAGCCTCACGAACGCGCGAGGCTCTCGTGTGAGCCGTATGAGCCGTCCGGAGGCAGGCTCAG
>JBJTQP010000014.1:0-2960 GCA_046075685.1 Planctomycetaceae bacterium
CATTCAGCGAGGGGCTGCCCGTGCCCCCGAGCGAGCTTTGGGAGCAAGCGCAACCAGGATGGCGAAAGCGCCGCGGACACGCAGCGAGTCGAGGCCTGGAGGGCCGAGGCGAGAGGGCACGGGCAGCCCCGAGCCCCGCGATACACGTATCCCGCAAGCGATTCAGGAAAGAGCCTCAGTAGGCGCCCCACGGGCCGCGGACGGCGTTGACCCCGAACTGAACCGTGTCGCTCGGCTGGGCGGGCGTCGGCAGGAATCCGCCACCGCCGCCCCCCATGCCGCCGGGGCCCGGATATGGCCGCCGGAACTGGTGGTAGATCGGGGCCACGCGACTGCTCGGCACACCCCATGAGTACTGCGTCATGAACTCGCTCGTCGGGGGCACGACGAGGGCGATCGGCCGACCCTCGGCGGGATCGTACCAGGCGCTGTGCCAGCTCTTGCCTTGTGCTCTGAGGAAATACCGCTTCTCCCACGCGTTGTACTTGCAGTTCTCGTGGAGGCCGCCTGTCATGCCGTAGCCGCAGGGGCCACCCACCGGCGTACCGCAGTGTCCGCAGCGACCACACCCGCCGCAGTGTCCGCAGTGCTTGCCGCACAGCCCATGCCCGCACGGCCCGTGCCCGCAGAGCCCTTGTCCACAATGTCCGCTCCCGAAGCGGCCGGCCCCGCAGGACCCGCACACGCCGCGGCCGCACCCGCCCGGGCCGCATGGAGCGGAAGGACAGCAGCCGTCGACGCATCCCGGCGCGTGCCCGACGTGGCCTCCGGCGACGGCGCTGGACACCATGACACCGAAGGCGAGCAGGCCCGCGACGACCGCGACTGAACAGATGCGACGATCCATGTGGATGGTTCTCCCGGGATCAGTACCAGTAGGCGTGCACGTCGGTCCGCATGCCCGTCACGCCCGCGGGACGGATGTAGCGGCGCCGATGCTTGTAGAGAAACTCGTGCGGCATGAAGGGCGGGTAGGTGATCCACGTGTGGCCCACCCGCGGCGGCACCGGCCGCGGCGACACGTAGAGTTGCGCGCCCATGCCGGGATATCCGCCGGACGGAACCGGCGGCACGTAGAAGTTGGAGAACACGTCCGGCGTGGGGCCTTCGACGCCTCCGTCGATCGGGATCGCGAGGGCGGACGCCGCGGCCAATGACTCGGCGGCCAGCAGGCTCGCGAGGATCCAGGGTCGGATCGACATCGCCTTCAGCATCGCAGCACCTCGTGGAAGAAGCCGGGTGTTTGCCGGGCTCACCCCGGCACCCGGAACTTCGGCAGGCACGCGTCCTGCGCATCACTCCACCCATGCCGCGGATGCCGGTTCTTCCTGACAGGCACACCTTTCGCCGCCGCCCCCCGCGTGCGGACCCGGCCCGGCCGGGAGCGGCAAAGTCTTCCCCACTTGCCAAGCCTGCCAGCCGGGATCACAGTCTGAGGGCCGTCGAACCCGGGATTCCCATGGTCAAAACCGCCACGCGACCACCTGCCACGAAGACGTCTCCGACTCGGAAGAAGGCTCTGCCAGAGCCTGCACAGGCCGCCACTCCGGAACCAGCGCCGTCGACACACGGATCGGTCGCACCGCACCCGAAGCCGGCGACGAAGCGGCGGGCCACGGCCCAGGCTCTCGCGGCGGGCCAGCGCGACATCTCGGTGAGCGAGTTCTTCGCCAAGAACCGTCACCTGCTCGGCTTCGACTCGCCCCGCAAGGCGCTGCTCACGAGCGTCAAGGAAGCGGTCGACAACTCGCTCGACGCCTGCGAGGAGGCCGGCATCCTGCCCGAGATCTGGGTGCGGATCGAACAGGTGGGCGAAGCGGGCACGCGATTCCGGATGAGCGTGCAGGACAACGGCCCCGGCATCGTCAGCAAGCAGATCCCGCTGATCTTCGGCAAGCTCCTATACGGCTCCAAGTTCCACCGGCTGCGGATGAGCCGCGGCCAGCAGGGCATCGGCATCTCGGCGGCCGGCATGTACGGCGTGCTCACCACCGGCAAGCCGGTGAAGATCATCTCCAAGATCGAAGCCAAGCAGCCCGCCCACTACTACGAGCTGCGGATCGACACCAAGACCAACCAGCCGGAGATCCTCAACGGCAGGGGCGAGGGCGTCGACATCCCGCCCGGCAAGGGCGGCGCGGAGCTCATGAAGAAGCACTCGATCGAGTGGTTCGCCGCCAATGACCGGGGCGAGGCGATCGAGCACGGCACCCGCGTGACGATCGAGATGGAGGCGAAATTCCAGCGCGGCCGGGGCAGCGTGGAGGAGTACCTCGAGCAGACCGCGATCGCCAATCCCCACGCCCGGCTCCACTTCATCGGGCCCGACGGACAGGAGCGGATCCTGGAGCGGTCGAGCGACGAGCTGCCACCGGAGCCGAAGGAGATCAAGCCTCATCCCTACGGCGTGGAGCTCGGTCGGCTCGTGACCATGCTCCAGGAGCAGCCGCGGCTCACGCTCGCACAGTTCCTCACGCAGTCCTTCTCCCGCGTCTCGCACGGCACGGCGAAGAAGATCTGCGACGCGGCCAGGCTCTCCACCCGCGTATCCGCCGGCAAGCTCGGCCGCGGCGAGGCCGACGCGCTCTTCAAGGCCATCCAGGAGACCCGCATCCCGCCGCCGGCGACCGACTGCATCGTGCCGATCGGCGAGCAGCGGCTGCTCGCCGGCCTGCGGCAGGTCGTCCCCGGCGAGTTCTTCACCGCCGCGACGCGGCCGCCGTCCGTCTACCGTGGCAATCCGTTCGTGATCGAGGCGGCGCTCGCCTACGGCGGCGGCGTGTCGGCCCAGAAGATCTCCCGCGATGCGCTCGGCGAGCTCGCGAGCGAGAGTGACGCCCGCAGCCTGCGGCAGTTCCTCACGACGACATTCACGGGACTCGGGAGCGAGGCCGCCGACAGGATCCTTGCCGAGGCGGAGCTCGCGCCCCGGCAGAGCCCTTCCAAGCTCAGGAAACAGC
>JBJTQP010000015.1:0-14068 GCA_046075685.1 Planctomycetaceae bacterium
AAAACTACCAAGTCGCACCAGGAATGTGCACATTTGTGTGCAACGCCTGAAGCTCCCGCTTTTGTGGCTGAATCCGGGCGTCTTGCCGCAGGCGGTCCGGTGGCCTGGGGAACTTCGCCGGGGGTTGGCCTCGCTCAGCGCCGAGATGACCGCCGCCCGGCACGCCCTGTTCAGCGGCGCACCCGGCAGCCATGATCGGCTCGCATGCCTGCCCCTCGCCACCCCTCTCGCTCCCGTTGGTTCGTCTACCTGCTGAGTTGCTCAGACGGCTCGCTCTACACGGGCATCACCAATGACCTCCCCAAGCGGTTGAAGGCCCACGCTGCTGGCAAGGCTTCGAAATACACCCGTAGCCGCCTTCCCGTGAAACTGGTCTACAGCGAGGCCCAGAGGTCCAAGTCGGTGGCCCTGAAGCGGGAGGCGGCCATCAAGAAGCTGCGCCGGGCCGAGAAAGACAGGCTGGTGGCGGGAAAGTGACCGACGGATTCAGCCAGCCACATACGGCGTAGCCGCTCACGAAATGCGATCCAAGGGTCGACTGCGCACGCGGTCGGCCTCGACGATACAGAACTTGCCGCTGAAGCCAATCTCCGTCTCGGCCTCCATCAGGTCCTTGAAGCGCTGAAGAAATACCTCAGGGGAAGATGCCGTGAACCGAAACAAGACAACGCCGCACGATGCCTGCAGGCCCCAGTGAAACGCGAGTTCGCCGAAATCCTTGTCGCAAGTCAGGACGACTCGGGAGTCTTTCTGCGCCGCGGCAAGTAGCGCCGAATCAGCTTCGCCGGGCATGTTCTGTCGTGCCCAGAGAACGTTGTGCCCGGCCTCCCTCAACCAGTGCACAGCGATACCCGGAAAGTCCTCGTCGGCGAGAAAAAGCATGCCGACGTGCTTTCAGTGAGATGTTGCCAACGTGACAACGCGCTCAGACTTCAGTACCTCGCTCGCGTAGAAGAGGCACGCAGCGATGTCATCCCGCAAAATACCCGGATGGTTCTCGATAATTTGCTGCTCTGACCAGCCGGCCGCCATGAGTTCAACCACCTTCTCGACGGCCAACCTCGTACCCTTGATCACTGGTTTTCCGCCAAGTACCCCGGGATCAAAACAAATGCGATCCTGCCAGTGCATCGTTGCTGTTCCTTGGTCAAAAGGTGGCCTCAAGCCCGTCCTTGCATTGTATCGCAGGTGAGACGTCAGGAGGGCTGTGCGAGGTGATCAAAGACTATGGCACAACTAAATCCCCGCCAAAACCCGGGCATATTCAGTGAGCGCAAAAATCGCCTTCAGCAGGCGTCGCTCGCTCTCTCGTAGCCGCTGATCTCTTTAGCGGCTTGGTTTCCTCACTCGCCTGCTGTTGACGATGTGTTCCTTCCGTTGATCCGGCAGATGCTGGAAGACGACGGCAAGGCGCCACCGAAGCAGAAGCACACCGCCCGCCGCGTCCGCTCCCGTTGCGATTAGCCGGGGCCGCAAGCTCCCGGCATTCGGCCTCGATCGTTTTAAGCGGAGCAGCTGGTTCCCGGCTGCGGGCCGGCTTCCTGCCGATTTCGGCGGCGGCATCCTGCCGCCCAACGTTCGCAAACTGCTGTGGGACAAAGCCTTACGGATTTGTCCCACGGCAGCATGACCCGCCCTCGCCGAGTCGGCGTATTGTATTATAGTTCTGTTATGCTCCAGGCCGATGAATCCGCCGTGGACTCAAACGACCTGGTCGAAGCCCCGCAACGCAGCGTTCGCATCAGTCGCGTCGCTTTTCAGGACATGCACCACCTGGTGCTGCGTCGACTTTCGGCTCGCGCCCAAATTCGCCGGCATGCACAAAAACTCGCCGCCTGGCAGCCCGACGCGCGGAGCGTTTGTGATCTCGAGATTGAAGGCATCGAAGCTACAGGACTCTACGCCGCCATCGTGACCGATGACCTCGGCTGCGGACCCGGATACCGAATCGTCTTTTGCGACCACCCGGCCGCCCCTGCCAACGACACGCTTTGCATCATCGCACTACTTCGCTTGGACGAACAACTCACGAGCTCGATGAAGATCATCCTGCAAGGCCGCGCGACAATTGCCCGACATCGACTCGTGCTATGGGCACGATAGCAAACCAGTCTTGAGGTGCCATCATGCCAGCTTCACGAGACGCCCCGAAGGATCATTCGCCGTCCACTGCGCAAATCTTTCAAGTCCTTTTCCAGCAGCTTCAATCGAGCCCGGAGGGGAAGCAACTCATGCGCCAGCTCCTGGAGTGCTCCGACGAGGTCCGGAAGGTCGCCCTCGACATGCTCTGTGTTTTGAATGACCCGAGCATCACGTCTGCCGAGAAGGAGCGAGCCAGCATGACGTTGGCAGACGCATTAGCTCCGAACGCTGACGAGAGCGGGGAGTACGGAATGGACTTGCAATTCTCCGAAAGCGGAGCTGCGTCGCGATTCCCTGCGCTCGCGAGAGAAGTCCAGAAGATGGACACCCAAGAAGCCACATTCGCCGACCGACTCAGCCATCTGATGCACGCGAGGTGCATCAGTCAGACAGTTTTGGCTACGCTGACGGGCTGCTCACAGCCTGCGATTTCACAGATGCTGAAACGGAAGTGTCGTCCGCAGAAACGAACGATCCTCAAACTCGCTAATGCCCTGAAAGTTCCGGCTTCCGACCTCTGGCCCGATATCGAGATCAGTGAAATGCTCGACGCGATTTCAGCCGCCCAAACCGATGACATCGAAATCTGCGAGGCAGAGGCCCAGGCGCTCGACGAGAAAGCTCCTCGCAATAAGCCTACGGTTCGCGCGAAGCCCTTGCCGAAGCGCACTCGATAAGGGTGCGGCTCGATGGCTGAGGATCCGCCACCGCTCTTCGCTGTTGATTTCACCGAATCCGAGCGCGACCGATTATCGGCGGTCTCATTCGGCGCAGACCGATACGGCAAGCTCGTCACCGAGTGGCTGCTGTGCTCCGACGTGCTGGACTCGATGCAGCGTGGCACGAAGATCTGGTTATTCGAAACGGAAGATGGGCAAGTCGCAGGCATCGGATCTCTCGGTCACTGCCGCCGCCGCTGGCCGCCCCCTCACGGTGACCACAAAAACCTGCTCCTGATTCCCATGCTTGCGGTAGCGCAGCCATTCCGAGGAGACAGGCGACGGCCGGAAGCTCGCGTCTCAACTCGCATCTTTCAGCACATCCTCGCGGAGGCTGAGGACCTAATCGCCTCGCGGCCAACAGACGACCGTATCGCTCTTGTGCCCAGGCTCCTCGTGTACGTCCATGAAGCAAATGACCGAGCCTTACGTTTCTGGCAACGGATCGGGTTTCGAATTATTCCGGATGCCCGACATCACAACGACCACCTGATCTTGCAGCTCTGGGCCGACAGTGACGCCTGACGACTTGTTGAGACGTCGGCGATCTGGTTCGCCTCCTCGTCATTCGGCGCCACAGGTTCCGCGATCGGCCGGCGGGAACGAAGAAGGCCGCAATCCCCGCGAGTTGCGAGGATCACGACCTTCAGGTACCCCCACGGGGAGTCGAACCCCGGTTTTCGGACTGAGAACCCGACGTCCTGGGCCACTAGACGATGGGGGCGGGTTTCACTGCCGTTGTAGCAGGGTCGGCAGACGGGTCAAGCAGGCTTGAACGGCCCCCGATCGACCCCCACCACCGTTACCACACGCCTACCGCCGCAGCCCGAAGAGCTCCGATCGCTGCGGCCGCAGCCGGCCGAACGCGTAGCCCGCCGCAAGGGCCGCCACCGCGGCCACCGCCGTTGCCGCCCAGAGCCGCCGCGACGCCTCCCGGGCCTCGCGATCGAGATCCACCGCCGCCTTCAGGTGCACCGTGGCGTCGCGGAGCCGCGGATTCGTCGCCCGCGATGGAACCGGCGCCGCAGGCACCGCGGCCACTGTCGCGGCCCCGGCCCACGGTTCCGCGTCCTCCGGCCACGCCAGCGGCGAAGGAGCCGACCGCGTCCCGGCACACATCGCCGTCTCCAGATCGTCCACCGCCTCGAGCAGCGCCTGCGGCGAATCGAACCGGTCGGCCGGCTCCTTCGCAAGCAGCCGATCCACGATCCCGCAGAGCCCCTCGGGGAGGTCGGGCCGCACGCCCGCCAGCGGCACCAGCGGCTCCTTGATGTGGGCCATCACCACCGCCACCGCCGACGGACCGGCGTATGGCGGACGACCGGCGAGCAGGTGGTAGACCGTGGCCCCGAGCGAGTAGAGGTCGCTGCGGGCGTCGACCGCGCGGCCCTCGCCCTGCTCGGGGCTCATGTAGAGCGGCGTGCCGAGCGTCATGCCATCCTGGGTGAGGTCGAGGTTCTCCGAGAGCACGCGGGCGAGGCCGAAGTCGGCCACCTTCACCTCGCCGGCACGCGTGAGCAGGAGGTTCTCCGGCTTGATGTCGCGATGCACGATGCCCTGCTCGGCCGCCCGCGTTAGCGCCGAGCCCACCTGCCGCAGCACCCACAGCGCCTGCCGCGCATCGAGCGGGCCGCGGGCCGCCAGCCACGCCTTCAGCGACGGGCCGGCGACGTATTCCTCCGCGAGGAAGTGCGTGCCGTCGACGCAGGCCACTTCGTGGATCTGCACGATGTGGCCGTGCACCAGCGCCGCCGCCGCCCGCGCCTCCTGCTCGAACCGCTCCACCGCCGCCGCATGCCGTGCCGTGTCCGACCGCAGCACCTTCACGGCCACCTGCCGACCGAGCGAGGTCTGCTCCGCGAGATACACGTCGGCCATCGCGCCACTACCCAGCCGTCGGCTGAGCCGGTATCCTCCGAGGCTCCTTCCGGAGAGGTCCTGATCGCCGGCACGTCCTTCGGGCTGCGGGTGCATCGAGACTGAGTATCGGCAGGCAGGCGGACAGCGGCAAACCGGTCGCAGTCCGTCCGCCGGCCGCACGCCCGGGCCCTTTCACGTTCGCTCGTTCCGCCGTTTCCCTGCCCCACCGGAGCACCCCGATGCCCAAGCCCTCCGCCGCCGAACTCCAGGCCGCCGCCAAGGCGGTCGACCTCGACTCCTTCGACTACGAGGTCACGCTCGACACCACGCTCGGACCGATCCGCCTGAAGCTCGACCCGAAGGTCGCCCCCGGCCACGTCCGCAACATGGTGGCCCTCGCCCAGAGCGGCTACTACGACGGCGTCGTGTTCCACCGCATCATCAAGGGCTTCATGATCCAGGGCGGCTGCCCCGAGGGCACCGGCACCGGCGGCCCCGGCTACAAGATCAAGGCCGAGTTCAACCCCACGCCGCACGAGCCCGGCGTGCTCTCGATGGCCCGCACCAGCGACCCCAACTCGGCGGGCAGCCAGTTCTTCATCTGCCTCGAGCGGGTGCCCCACCTCGACAACCAGTACACGGCCTTCGGCCGCACGGCCGACGCCGCCAGCCTCGAGGTCGTGAAGGCGATCGGCAGCGTCCGGACCGGCGGCAATGACAAGCCGGTCGAGCCGGTCGTCATCAAGAAGGCCACGGTCACGGCGACGCCGCGAAAGTGACCAGCGCTCGTGTGACCAGCGCTCGTGTGACCAGCGCTCGTGTGACCAGCGCTCGTGTGACCGGCGCGTGGCTCACGCCGCGAGACGGCGGCCGCCGAGCAGCATCTTGAGCCCCAGCACGATCAGGGCGATGCCGCCTGCTCCCGCGAGCAGCGTGGAACGGTGCACGTAGGGATCGGGCAGCCACGACGGCAGGCCGAGGCCGGCCAGCGGGGAAGCCGCCGGCTGGGCCATGGGCGCAGCCGGCCAGGATGGCGGCGGCGACGCGGGCACCGGCACGCCGCCGGCCTGCGCGACCACGGGCACCACCGCCTGCTCGGGCGCGTACGACGACCGCCGCACGACGTCCGACACCGGTAGCGCGGCGATGCCGTCACCGGCCCGCGGGCTCTCGGCGGCGACGTGCTCGACCGCATCCGCCCCGGAAAACTCCGCGAGCGGCACGGGCGTGAAGCCCTGCGAGCCGACCGACGCCAGAAACTCGCGAACCCGCTTCGAGCAGCTCCCGATCGTGCGGCCGTCGTTCTGGCCGAAGAGCACGCCGGCGAGTTCCCGCCGCTCGTTGAAGATCGGACCGCCGGAATCCCCCTGCCGTGCCGTCGCCTTGAGCTCCACGAACTCCTTCGCGTAGCCCGTGCCGGGCGAGAGGTATTCGGTGCAGTCGCCGGCCTGCTCGCGATACACGCCCCGCCCGAAGCCGGCGATCGTGAGCCGCTCGCCGATCTGCGGGGGCGCCGCCGCGATCGGCACCGGCGTCGCCGCGGGCCGCCAGACCACCACCGCCGCGAGATCCCAGGCCTCGTCCCAGCGGATCACGGTGCCGGCCGACTGAAAGCCGTCGGGAAACTGCACGAGCACCGCCGAGCGGCTGTCACGCACGACGTGCCAGTTGGTGAGCACCAGCCCCTGCGTGCGGTTGGCGTCGACGAGCACGCCCGACCCGAGCGAGGCGCCGCCCGACTCCGGAGCGACGATCCGGGCGACCGCCGGATGCGGCGTGTGCCCCGTGTACATGTAGTCGGCGAGGTGCTCCGTCGACCAGTTCGCGGTGGGATTCCCGCCGAAGCCGAGGCTCCAGCCCCACCACGACGACTGCTGCGCCGAGGCGGTCGCCGCCCACGCCGCGACCGCGAGGGCCTGCAGGAGTCGCACTCCAGCGCCGCGTCGGCAGCCGGCCATGCCGGTCAGCATCGCCGGCCGCCAGACCCCGCTTTGCCCACCGCATCCTGCCGGGGGTGGGCTGCCAGTGCCGAGTCGCATGGGTGCCTCCCTTCCGGATGGCGGCGAGGTCAGCTTCTCACGCCCCGCAGGGCCTGACGCCGGATCTCGCGGTCGAGGATCCGGCGGAGGAGTTCGCGCCGCAGCCGCTCGCGTTCGCGGATCCGCTCGTCGGACGAGGGCCGCGCTGCACGCCCGGTGCGGGCGAACAGGCCGTGCTGATGAGTGATCATGACCGCCGCTCCTACCGCGGGTTTCGGCCACACCCGCGCCGTGTGGCATCGACCGGCGGCGCCGCCGCCCTTCCCACAACCTCGCCGCAGCGTCACGACCGGCACCACCCGCAGGGCTTTCCACGCCCCTGCATCGGCGGTTTCAGCCGTGGGAACGCGGCACGAGCCACACCACGGGGGCGGTCGGGGCTAGTCGAGCGTGAAGCCTTCGCGGGCGAGTGCGGCGGCGAGCGCCGCCACGTGGTCGTGGCCGGAGGTCTCCACCGTCACCTCCACCGCCGTGGAGAAGACGTCGGCCCCCGAGAAGGCGCGATCGTGCACGATCTCCCGCACGCTCGCCCCCGCGGCCGCGATCGCCGCCGTGAGCCGGGCCACGCCCCCCGGCCGGTCGCTGATCCGCACCGCGAACCGCCAGCGGCGGCCATCCACCACCAGCCCGTGGTCGATCACGCGGTCGAGAATGGTGAGGTCGATGTTGCCGCCGCAGAGGAGCAGCACCACCCTGCGGCCGACGAGCTCGGGGCAGCGGCCTGCGAGCACGGCCGCGAGGGCGGACGCAGCCGCCCCCTCCACCACCGTCTTCTCCAGTTCCAGCAGCCGGAGCACGGCGAGGGCCACCTCGCCTTCGTCGACCGTCACCACCTGATCCACCAGCGGCGCGGCCAGGGCGAACGAGAGATCCCCCACGCGGCCCACGGCGAGGCCGTCGGCGAGCGTGGGCCGGATCGGCACCTGCACCGGCCGCCCCGCCGCCAGCGAAGCCGAGAAGCTCGGCGCTGCCGCCGTCTCCACCGCCACGATGCGGATCCCCGGCCGCAGGGCCCGCGCTGCCACGGCCACGCCGGCGAGCAGCCCGGCGCCGCCGGTCGGCACCACGAGCGCCTCGGCGTCGGGCACGTCTTCGAGAATCTCCAGCGCCATCGTCCCCTGCCCCGCGATCACGTGCGGATCGTCGAAGCCGTGGATGCGGGCGAGGCCGTCGCGGGCCGCGATCTCCGCGGCCAGCCGCCGGGCGTCGTCAAACGTCTCGCCCTCGAGGATCACGGTGGCCCCGAGCCGGCGGCACGTCGCCAGCTTCACCAGCGGCGCGAAGCGGGGCATCACCACCGTCACCGGGATGCCGAGCAGCTTGCCGTGCCAGGCGAGGCCGAGGGCATGGTTGCCCGCCGAGGCCGCGATCACGCCCCGGGCCCGCTGCGCGTCGTCGAGCATCACGAGGGCGTTGCAGGCGCCGCGCTCCTTGAAGCTGCCCGTCCGCTGGAGCACGTCGAGCTTGCAGAACACGTCGGCGGCCACCGCCTCCGAGAGCGGGATGCTCCGCGGGCACGGCGTACGCACCACGCGGCCCTCGATCCGGCCGCGGGCCGCGCGGATGTCGGCGAGCGTGACGGCCCCGCTCATGCGTCACCCACCCGGGCGGGCATGTGGAAGGCGCGGACGTCGATCCACGCCATGCCCCCGCGGCGGGCCGCCTCGAGGCCGAGGTCGCTGTCTTCCCACACGACGCACCGCTCCGGCCGGGCCCCGAGCCGCCGCGCCGCCTCCAGGAAGGGATCGGGGTCGGGCTTGTGGCGGGCCGTGTCCTCGCTGGCCACGATCGTGTCGAAGGCGTCGGCGAGGCCGATGTGGGCGAGGATCCTGCGGCAGACGTCGTGGTAGCCGCCGGTGACCACCGCCAGCGGCATCCGGCCCCGCAGGCGGCGGACCACCTCGACCACCGGCCCGATCGCCTCGATCCGGGCGAGCTGGTCGAGAAACGACCTCTCCTTGAGCGTCGCGGCCTGCTCCACGTCGAGGGCCACGCCGGCCTCGCGGGCAAGCGTGTCGATGATGTCCCGCGTGGGCCGGCCGCCGAGCGCGTAGAAGCGATCCTCGTCGAAGGCCAGGCCGTGGGCCCGGGTCACCTGCAGCCACGCGCGGTAGTGGGCGGGCATGGTGTCGGCCAGCGTGCCGTCGCAGTCGAACAGGATCGCGTCGGCGGCCTGGAGATGCCACATGGAGCGGAAGGCTGGCGCGGGAAGGCGGGAGGGCCGGTGGGTGGGATCGTGCGGATCGAGCCGGATTTTCGGGGATGCCGCCGCCGCCGACAACCCCGAAGGTAACCTAGGCTTTCACGCGTTCCCGGGTGATTCCTCGGACCTTCCATCATGCCGTCCCTGCCCGCCTTCGGCCTGCGTGCCCGGCTGCTCCTGCTGGCCATCCTGCCGGCCGCCGCGATCCTCATGACCGTGCTGGGGATCAACTACCTCCGCATGCGGTCGCTGCTGCTCGACTTCGGCCGTGAGATCCTCCGCGACCGCGTCCGCGCGATCGCCGCCGACATCGACCGCGAGACGGCCGAGGCGGTGGCGACGGCGCGGGTGATGGCCATCGCTGCCGAGAACACCTTCTTCGACGACCGCTTCGAGGCCCTGCGGTTCACCCGCGACGTGCTCGATTCGAGCCCGCAGATCGCGGGCGCCTACGTGGGCTACGAGCCCGACGCCGACGGCCGTGACGCGGCGGCGGCCGCTGCGGTGGCCGCCTCGCCCACGCCGGCCGACGTGGATGCGGCGGCGCTGGTGCCCTCCGGCACCGCCGCCCCGCTGCCCCCGCAGGCGATCGACGCCACCGGCCGCTTCCTGCCCTACTGGTTTCGCGACCGCGGAGCCGACTCGCGACCGCTGCTCAAGCCGCTCGTGGAACTCGACGGCCTCTACTACGAGGGCTGCCGACGGCGGTTTCTCGACAGCCGCGAGACCGACAAGGGCATGGTCACCGAGCCCTACGACTACGAGGGCGTGCTGATGGTGGAGCAGACCCACCCGATCGTGATCGACGGCCAGTTCCGGGGCGTGGCGGGCGTCGACCGCACGCTCGACCGGATCAGCGCCGGGCTCGACGCGGTCCGCCAGCAGCAGCTCGCCGCCGGCTGGCATCCCCAGATCTTCCTCGTGAGCCACGGCGTCGAAACGTCGGGGCAGCGGGGGCCGCGGCTGATCGCCACCACGGTCAAGTCGCCCGACCTGCAGGCCAAGCCGATCGACGCCACGCCCTACGCCGCGATCCTCCGCGACTTCCACCTCGCGGTCACCGTCGACCGCATCACGGCCGCCGCCGACCCGGTCACCGGCGTGCCCTGCCTCTATGCGGCGGCGAAGGTGCCGTCCGGAGGCTGGACGGTGGTGATGCAGGTGCCCACCGCCGACATCGTGGGCCGCGTGCAGGGGCCGCTGGCCACGTCGGCGGGCATCGCCGCAGCCGGCATGGCCACCGTGCTGGGGCTGATGGGCTGGCTGGCCACCACGATCACCCGGCGGATCGGCACGGCGGTGGCCGCGTCGCGGCGGGTGGCCCAGGGCGACCTCACCGGCGTCGTCGACATGCGGGGGGGCGACGAGACGGGCCAGCTGCTCCGCGACGTGGGCGCGATGACGGCCAACCTCCGGGCCATCGTCTCGCAGGTGAAGCGGGCGAGCATCGACCTCAACGCCACGGCCCGCCAGCTCTCGGCGGCGGGCAGCCAGCAGGAGGCGGCCATCGCCTCGCTGGGATCGAGCACGAGCGAGGCGGCCGTGGCCAGTCGGCAGATCGCCGTCACCGGCCGCGAGCTGCTCGACACCATGGGCGACGTGGCCGGCGTGGCCAGCGACACCGCCCACGTGGCCGACGCCGGCCGCGAAAACCTCGCCGAGGTCGGTGAGACGATGACGCACCTCGAACGGTCGACGGCCGACTTCGCGGGCCGGCTGGCCACGATCCGCCAGCGGGCCGAAGACATCAACATGGTGATCACCACCATCACCAAGGTGGCCGACCAGACCAACCTCCTCTCCATCAATGCCGCCATCGAGGCCGAGAAGGCCGGCGAGTACGGCCAGGGCTTCCTGGTGGTGGCCCGCGAGATCCGCCGGCTGGCCGACCAGACCGCCGTGGCCACGCTCGACATCGAGCGGCTCGTGGAGCAGATGCAGGAGGCCGTCAACGCGGGGGTCGCGGAGATGGAGCGGTTCTCCACCGAGGTGAAGACCGGCGTCGACCGCGTGGCCGGGATCAGCGGCCAGTTCTCCGACGTGATCGACAAGGTGCAGGGGCTCAGCGACCGCTTCGAGAGCGTGAAGCAGGGCATGCAGGCCCAGGCGGCCGGCGCCCAGCAGATCAACGACGCCCTCGTCACGCTCACCGACGGCTCGCGGACGGCCGCCGACTCGCTGCGCGAGTTCAAGGATGCGGCCCAGCACATGGTGCAGGCCGTCGACGGCATGACCGACGTGGTCAGCCGCTTCCGGGTGGACGGCTGACGGCGACCGGTCAGTCGGGCTTGCTCGTCAGCGTGATCGTCACCGGCTTCTCATCCTGGAGCCCGGTCGCATCCGTGACGCGGGCCACGAACCGCACCCGGCCCGCTTCCGGGGTCTGGCGCGGCCGCAGCCTCACCTCGCCGCTGGCCGAGTCCACCTCGACCTTCGGCCCGTCACCATCGCCCGGCTGGTCGATCGCATAGGTCAGGGTGCCGCCGTCGAGATCCTCCGCCGTGATCCGGTAGACCACCTCCGCCGCATCCGGCTCCGGCGGCAGGCTTGCCGGTGCGGATCCCGGGGACGTCATCTGGGGGGCATGCATCCGCCTGATCCGCTGCCAGGCGGCGAGCCGGTAGCGGGCGAGCAGCCCGTGCTCGTCGTGCTCGGCGGTCGCCCCGGCGCGGCGGGCGATCGGGCGATCCGCGGTAAAGCCGCCCGAGCGATCCTCGTCGAGATACGGCTCGCCGTCGTCGTGTCCGCCGTTGCCGTTGACGTCGTCGAAGGGCTCGCTCGCCAGCAGCCGCGGCGTTCCGGCATCGGAGGCGGCGCATTCGGGGCACAGACCGCCGTCGAGCAGCCGCTTCCGCTCCACCGGATCGATCTGCACGCCCCGCACGAAGGCGGCCAGCATGCGGGTGCCCGCATCCAGCCGCAGCGCCGCCGGATCGAGCCGCATTGTCGGCGGCAGGTCGAGCATCGACCACGCCACCTGCACGGCGCCCGCGAGCAGCACCCCGGCGACCACGCCGACGAGGGCGCCGCCAACTTTGTCGATGCGGCCGCCCCACCGCACGTCGTCTTCCTGCACCAGCCCGTCCAGCGCCACCCGGCACGCCCCCGCCACGACCGCCGCCGTCACGATGCAGCCGCCCGCCAGGCAGTATCCCGCCGGAACTCCGAACGACTCGAGCATCGACGCCGCCTCGGGGCCGAAGGCCAGGGCCGCGAAGAAGGCCGTCAGCACCACCAGCGCCGCAGCCGTGGCGAGAAACAGGCCGCGCTGGCCGCCAAACACGATCAGCGCCAGGATGCAGGCGGCCGTCAGCAGATCGGCGACGGGCGCCGACCCCGCGGCCATCACCACGCCGGTCATGGCCGCCCTCCCTGCACCGCCTCGTCGGCGATCACGCGGTCGACCTCGTCGAGCGTGGTCACGCCCTCCACCGCCTTGAGGATCGCCGCCTGGCGGAGCGTCTTCATGCCCTGGCGGGCGGCCGCCCGGCGGACGTGCTCGAGCGAGGGCCGCCCCACGAGCAGCGACCGCACGTCGGCGTCGATGAGCAGGAGTTCGTAGATGCCCGTGCGGCCCCGGTAGCCGGTGTGGCTGCAGGCCGGGCAGCCCTTGGCCCGGTGGAGCTTCCGCACCTTGTCGGCGGGGAGCCCGTACTTCCGCCGCTCCTCCGCCGTAGGCTCGTAGGCCTCGCGGCACACCGTGCACATCGTCCGCACGAGCCGCTGGGCGAGCACGGCGGTGACGGCCGACTGGATCAGCGAGGCGTCGATACCGATGTCGAGCAGCCGCATCACGGTGGTGGGGGCGTCGTTGGCGTGCAGCGTGGTGAACACGAAGTGGCCCGTGAGGGCCGCCTGCATCGCGATCTCGGCCGTCTCCTTGTCGCGCACCTCGCCCACGAGGATCACGTCGGGATCCTGCCGCAGCACGGCCCGGAGAATGGCCGCAAACGTCAGCTCGGCAGCCGGGTTCACGGCCGTCTGCGAGACGTTGTCGAGCTGGTACTCGATCGGATCCTCGATGGTCACCACGTTGCGGACGAGGCCGTCGATCTCCCGCAGGGCGGCGTAGACGGTGGTGGTCTTTCCCGATCCCGTCGGCCCGCAGACGATCAGCATCCCGTGGGAACGGTGGATCACCGTCCGCAGCGTCTGCAGGGCGTCGCGCCGCAGGCCGAGGCCGCCGAGGCCCGCCGCGAGGACGGCACCGGCCGGATCGAGCAGCCGCAGGGCGACCTTCTCTCCGAAGCCGGTCGGGCCCGAGTTGACCCGCACGTCGAACCGGCGGCCGGCCGCGAGCACCGCGAACGAGCCGTCTTGGGGCCGGCGGCGTTCGGCGATGTCCATGTCGGCGAGCACCTTGATCGCGGAGATCATCGAGCGGCCCATCTCGGCCGGAAGCGACCTCAGCGGCTTGAGCAGTCCGTCCACGCGGCAGCGGATCTGGATGTCGCGGCCGCCGCGGGGCTCCACGTGGAGGTCGGTCGCCCGGCAGGCCACGGCCTCCGCGATCATCTCCTTGACGGTCACGATCGCCTCCGACGTCTCCCGATCGACGCTGGTCTCGTCGTCGCCGTACATCTGGCCGTCTTTCCGGAGCAGGACGATCTCGGGCCCGTCGTCCGCCCCGGCCGCAGCCGCGCCACGGCTGCCCCCGCCCTCCGGTCCCGCGCCGAGCACGTGCGCTACCTCGCGGAGCACGGCAAACCGGCCGCCGGTCCACCAGCCGAGCCGCACGCCCCGCAGTCCGAAGTAGGCGAGCCCGCCGAGGCCGAGAAACAGGCCGATGGGCTCGATGATCCGGCCGCCGCCGTTGACGCCGCCGAAGAGCAGCGCCAAGCCGGTGCCCAGGAGCACCTCCCGCCAAGGCGTGGCGCGGCCAAACACCCGCCGTGCATCGCGATCGACCCAGACCGCGGAGCCCGCCCAGACCGCCGCACTGGCCAGCCATGCCAGGGCCATGGCGCCGGAGTCGGCGGGCAGTCCTGCGGAAGCCATCGACGGGTACCACAAGAGAAGGGTGGGGCGGGTGTGGCGGGTGTGCCACGGCCCCCAAGGTTATCGCCCAGACCCACCGGGAACGGAACGCCGCCCCGCGGAGCCGC
>JBJTQP010000016.1:0-5476 GCA_046075685.1 Planctomycetaceae bacterium
GGCACGACTATGCGACCGCGGTGGCCGAAGGGCGGCATGCGGCGATCGTCGAGGAGGAGCGGCCCGACGTGTTCACGCTCCGCGTGGGCAACATCCCGGCCCGGTCCGCGGCCCGGGTGGAGTTCACCCTCGTGGCCCCGGTGACGATCGACACGCTCGAGGCCACCTACCGGTTTCCGCTCGTCGTGACGCCGCGGTACTGCCCCGGGGAGATGCTCGACGGCGACCAGGCGGGCGACGGGATCACCCGCGACACCGACCTCGTGCCCGATGCGTCGCGGATCTCACCGCCCATCCTGCTGCCCGGCGTGAAGAGCCCCGTTCGTCTCGGGATCGCCGTGCACATTGCCCCGGGCACCGTGACGGGCAGCTCGGCCGACGCCGTCGGCTGCTCGCTCCCCGCCTCCGACGCGGTCGACGAGGCAGGCTTTCGCACGATCACCGTGGTGCCCGATCAGCACCTCGACCGCGACTTCATTCTCCGCTGGAAGGTTGGCGACGAGGCGGCCGTGGTCACGGCGGCACAGCTCGAGCCCGACGCCGAGCGGCCCGCCGGCCTCGGTACCGGCGCGGCCGTGGCCGATGCACCTGGCGACGGCACCTTCGCCGTGTCGATCGTGCCGCCGGTGTCGGCCGCCCTCGTGCACGAGCCCCGTGACGTGGTGTTTCTGCTCGATCGCTCGGGAAGCATGGAGGGCTGGCAGATGGTCGCGGCCCGCCGCGCCGTGGCCCGGATCATCGACTCGCTCTCGCCCGACGACCGCGTGGCCGCGATCGCGTTTGACAACAGCCTGGAGCACGGCGCCGGAGAGCCCACGCTCATCCCGGCCACCGACCGCAACCGCTGGCGGCTGCTCGAGTGGCTGGCCACCGTCGAGGCCCGCGGCGGCACGCAGCTGGCGCCGGCCATCGAGGCGGCGCTGGTCCTCTGCGGATCGCAGGCACGGCGATCCTCGGCCGCCGCCACCCGCCGCCGCTGTGTGGTGCTCGTGACCGATGCGCAGGTGGGCAACGAGGATCACGTGCTGCGAAAGCTGGCGAAGAACCTCGGCGATGCGCGGCTGTTCGTCGTGGGCATCGACAATGCGGTCAACGAAGGGCTGATTTCCAGGCTCGCCGACGCCAGCGGCGGCCTCGTCGAACTCGTGGAGAGCGAGGATCGCCTCGACGAGGTGCTCGAGGGCATCCAGGTCCGCATTCAGCCACCTCTCGTTCGCGATCTGCAGATCGTGGGCGACGGCATCGAACTGATCGCCGAGTCGATCGTGCCCGGTCGCATGCCCGATCTCGTCGCCGGCCTGCCGCTCGTGCTCCGCGGCCGCTATCGCTCCGCATCGCCCGGGGCGACCGTGCGGATCGAGGGAACCCGCGCGGCGGGTGAGCCGTGGCACACGTCGGCGGCGGTGTCCCACGGGGCGACGCCGGGCCTCGGCAGCCTGTGGGCCCGGGGCATGCTGCGGCAGCTCGAGGATCGGCGGGTCACCGGCAGCATGCCGTCCTGGTCGGCCTGCAATGACGTCGCAGCGGAGGAGGAAGAAGCCGCGCCGCTCGACGCGCGGATCGTCCAGCTCTCCACGTCGTTCGGAGTGCTCTGTCGATTGACGGCGCTCGTCGCCATCGACGATCGGCGGCCTGACGAGCAGGCGCGGGCGATGCAGCCGCGGCGGGTCGTGCAGCCCGTGCGGGCCTACGGTCGATCGACGTGGATCGAGTCCGTGCAGGCCTTCGCGTGCCATTGCGTCGACTTCCCCGCCTTGCTGGCGAATCCAGCTCGCCCGATGTCGTCGCCTTCCGCGTGGTATGAACAAGGCGGCGACCTCTTCGGCGCGGCGGAGGCCGCAGCACCTGACTCCTTGGCCCGCGCCCGGGCCGCTGCGGCTCGCCTGCTCGCGAAGGCGAAGCCGCGGAGCGGTCGGCTGGCCGACGTCAGCGGCCGACAGGCCAGCGGTTTGCTGGGTGGTGTGCTGAAGCTGATGCGGCACCTCGGCGCACGCGGCGATGCCGCGGAGGTGGTGGAGCAGTTCGCGGTGGCCTATGCCCGGCTGTATGCCACACCCCGCGATCGGGACCGGCTCGCGGAGTTGCTCGAACTGCTGGCGTCGTTTGCCGCGGGCGATGGCGTGCCCGGGCCGCGGTGGTGGCTCGAGACCCCGAACCGGCTCTCGCCATGAGGTGTGGCGGCTACCGGCAGCCGCAGTCGCCCCAGCCCGCCGTGCCATGCCGCCGGCACCGTCCGCAAACCCGCCGGCGCCGCGGCGGTTGCATCATGATTCCGGCCGTGAATGCAGGGAGCATCGGCCGGATATCGCCAGGCGGATCGCTCTGCGGTGCTCGCGAGGGGCTGAGAAAAGGGGCTGGCGATAGAGCACGAGGCGATCTCGTCGGGGATTCTCGGGTTCACCGAGGGCTGCCGGATCTATGGCGTGGAGACGGGTCGTGCATCCAGCTGTGGCCGACGCACCGCAATCCCGTCTGCACGTACGACTTCGTGATGGATCGGACGGCGGATAGTCGGTCGTTCCGGATGCTGACAGCCGTCGATAATTTCACGCGGGAGTGTCTGGCGAAAGGGTCACCCGGGCAGGCACGCCGAGTCGGCTACACTCTTTTGCACGGGATCCGCCCCGGATGTCCGGGGCTCCGGGTGGGCTTGAGAAGCAGGAAGGCTCGCATCACGCCAGGCCTCAGCGTATTCCCAGGCATGCACCCAGCCGCACGTCCCGTCGCCGAACTCCTCCGCGACGTCGTGGAGCGTCACACCCGCCGCACCGGGCCCGGCGGGCAGCATCGCAACAAGGTGCAGACCGCCGTCGTGCTCGTGCACGGACCGACAGGAGTCTCAGCCGAAGCATCGGAGCGGCGGTCGCAGTCGTTGAATCGTCGCGAAGCCGTGCGGCGGCTGCGGCTGAAGCTGGCCCTCGTGCATCGCACGCCCGCCCCCGCGGAGCCGTCCCGGTTGTGGAGATCGCGGATCCGAGGCCGGCAGCTCGCAGTCGCCGCGGACCACGACGACTACCCGGCGCTTGTCGCCGAGGCGCTCGACCATCTGCAGGCCTGCGGCTTTGAGATGGCCGCCGTGGCACCGCTGCTCGGCGTGACGTCCTCGCAACTCCAGAAGCTCTTTTGCAAGGCTCCGGAGGCGTGGGTGACGTTGGGTCGCCTGCGGGCTGCGGCGGGCTTGTCGCCGCTGAAGTGACGGTGCGTGGCGGAGTGGCCCGACGTGAGCAAGGACTGTCTCCTCCGGTCATCGACACTGGTGCCGTCCACCAGTGGATGAATCGGCCATGCCGATTCGCGGAACAGGGTTTGGAGAAGCGTTTTTCAGCGTGGTTGTCTGCCGGTGATGCGTCTCCCGCTGGCGAGGCAACGCACACGGCACCCCACGTCAGCACAGGAGAGGTCTTTCATGATGTTGTCTCCATCCGAATTTTTCATCCTCGGCCGGATCATGGCCGCGTGGCGGACGGGTTCCGAGACGAACCCACGCCCCTCCTGGGCGCGGTCGCTGATGGACACGGTGAACCACATGTTCTACGAGTTTGGGCTCGAGTATGTGGTAGGGGCGGAGGCATGGGCCGATGTCAAGCGTCGTGACGCCCCGGACGACACGGCGTGGAAGCACATCGAGGGGAGTCGTGCCGATGCCACGCCGTTGGGGCACATCGACGACTTCCTGCCCGGGGTGCCAACGCTCGCGCTGGGTGTCAGCCCGTCAGTCCCGGGCCGGCTGTTCGTCAGACGCATCGACGGTGACGTGTGCGCGTGGGTCGTCGAACGGCCCCGGGCGGGCCTCTATCTGGCGATCATGCGGTGGCTGCGGCCGTGGGCTGCCGTGTCACCGCACCTGTGGCTGGTGACCAGCGAGCGCACGTGGCCGGCAGCGGTGGAGGAGTGGCGCACGCTGCCCGAGTTCGTCGGTGTGCATCCGCACACCGCGTTCGAGGACGATCGGGCAGAGGGCGTTGCTGACGCCGCGGCAGAGGCTGCGCGGGGGGCGGGGTGCGAGCACGAGTTTCGTCTGGGTGGCTTGGCGGCCGAGGTCGAGATGCGGGCATGGGCGCTTGCCGACCAGGCCGGTCAGGCTGATGCCTTGCGGCGATACCGCAACGAATCACTGGGCGACCCCGACGAAATCCTCTGGAACCTGCTCGCTCGCGCGCACGAAGCCATGCGGTGCCCGGCAGTGGAGCAGGTGTGCGCGGCGGACGATGGGGCGATCGGCTTCTATCATGCCGCCCGGCGGGCGTTGTCCGCAGCCCAGCGTCCTCTGGGAGGGCCGCCAGCGATACGTCTCGCCATCGACGAGGCCCATCTGCGGACGGTGCAGGCCAGCACGTATCTGTACGGAACGTTTCGCCCCCGATAACCAAGGCTTCGCGAGCTTCCATGACACCGTTTTTCTCACCAGCGGAATGCTTCATTCTTGGACGGATCGTCGCCGGATTGGCGGTGCGGCCTGAACTGCTGTTCCGATACAAGATCGGTGCATCCCTGCTTCGAACGATCAACCTCGTGTTCGACGAGTTTGGCTTGCAGCGGGCCGCCCCGCCGGAGCGATGGTGGGATCGGCAGCATGATCTCCCTGACGACGTCGTCTGGCGCGACTGCGAGAATGCGACACGGACGACCGAGTTCATGCCGACGGACGTGGATTTCCCGGGGGTTCCGTCCGCGGCGATGGGATTGAGCCGATCCGAGAAGGGGGTGTTGTTCGTCGAACGCACCGACGGCCGGATATGCGGGTGGCGGATCGAGCCGTCGAAGGCAGGGCTGCACATGGTGCTGCTGCGATGGTTGAGTTCCTTGGGCGGGCAGTCGCCGTTCGTGTGGTTGATGCTGCACGAAGCGCCGTGGCCGACCATCGTTGATGAGTGGGCGGGCCTGACCGATGTGCATCTTGATTATCCGCACACGCCATTCATGCGGGATCGTCCGGATGAACTGCCTGCGCTGCTGGAGGCTGCGGCAACCGAGGCCGGAGCCCTCGAGCCCTTTCGGATGGGAGTGGCGACCGGCCTCGTGGATTACGAACTCAAGGCCGTCGCCTTCCGAGCGGGGTTTCAGCCCGAGATCTGGAAGGCGTTTCGTCGGTGGCGCGAGAAGGAAGGCGACAAGATGCTCGAGCAGTTCGAGCGGGCCGCGCAGATCCTGCAGTCAGACTCCGCCGTGGCGGCCAGGAAGTGCGATCTCCACGTCGCAGCGCTGTATCGGCAGGCCGAGCAGGAACTGCGGGATTACCGCGGTGAGGTCGAAGATGCCCGCCTGCTGATGTTTGCGATTGTGGCGGCCAGTGAATGGACGCATCGGGCCAGCAGCTACCTCTTCGGAACGTTGCACGCGTGTTGAGACTAACTCTCCGCGGCGGAGGCGCGGGGGGCGTCCGCTGCGGGTACGGGCCCGCCGCCACTGACGTTATGGAACGTGGCCATCAGTTGCCGCCGCAAGTCGCAGCGCCCCCCTCCACGTCGACACCGGA
>JBJTQP010000017.1:0-5450 GCA_046075685.1 Planctomycetaceae bacterium
CGATCCAGCTGACCATCTACGCCGTGACCTTCTGGCTGCCGGAAATCATCCGCGGCATGGGCGGGCTCACGGACCTGCAGGTGGGCCTGCTCAACTCGATCCAGTAGCGGTCGGTGAGCCACGGCAGCATCGCCTCCAGCACCCGCGGGTCGAGCCTCGTGGTGGCATGATTGTCGAGGTAGATCATGCGCGGGCCGTCCACCGAGAACACCACGGGCACGATGCCGGGGTTTTCGTGATCACACCCTTCCCTGCGCGATCGCGTCGAGCGTGATCTGCGACCAGGTCTCGAACCGGTCGCGGTCGGCCAGCAGGGCCGCGAGCGTGGCGAAGCCGCAGTCGACCAGTTCGCTCTCCCGCGAGGCGACCGCCGGCTGCTCCAGTTCCAGCACGTGCACGATCCCCAGGTGCACGCTGCCGACGGCGTTGGAATCGTCGTTGATCAGCCCCACGCAGCGGGCGGTCCAGCCGCCGTCGATCGCGATCTCCTCGGCGAGTTCCCGCCGCATGCCGGCGTCATACGACGTGTCGTCGCCGTGCGCGCCGTCGATGCTGGAGATGTGGCCGCCGATGCCCACCGACCGCTTGGCCCGCAGCCGGGCCTCGCTCTGGCCGCCGCCGCGGGTGTAGGCGAAGTAGTGCGGCGTGCCGGACGCATCGCGCCACGACAGCACGCAGTAGGGGATCAGCTGCTTGAGCGACGGATCGTCCTCGACCGTGGCCCGGGGCCGCCACGACGTGTGCGCGGGGTCGAGCAGCGTGGCAAGGTAGGACGCCGTGTCGCCACAGAAGCCCTGGAAGGCGCCGACCTTCTCGAACAGCGTCCGCGGCACCACGAGCACGTCTTCCTGGGGCACTCCCGACATGGTCCAGCTCCTTCCGGCATCGCGGGCGGACAGCCGCCTGCGTCAAAGGATCAGCATCGCATCGCCGTAGCTCAGCATTCGATACCGCTCGCGAATCGCCGCGGCGTAGGCCTGCATCACGAGGTCCCGCGTCGCCAAGGACGACACGAGCACCATCAGCGTTGTCCGCGGCATGTGGAAGTTCGTCAACAGGGCGTCGACCGCGCGGAAGGGAAACCCGGGTTTGATGAACAGATCGGTCGTGCCCTGCCACGGCGAGAGCCTTCCCCCGGCCGCCGCCGTCTCGAGCGTGCGCACGGCCGTGGTGCCCACGGCGACCACGCGGCCGCCCCGCGCCTTCGTCCGCGCCACCGCCGCCACGGTCGCGGCAGGGCACGTGCACCACTCCTCGTGCATCACGTGCCCGTCGAGCGTGGCGGACGTGATCGGCCGAAAGGTGCCCAGGCCCACGTGGAGCGTCACCTCCGCCCGCTCGACGCCGCGGGCCGCCAGGGCGGCGAACACGTCGGGCGTGAAGTGCAGCCCGGCGGTCGGGGCCGCCGCGGAGCCCGCCGCGCGGGCGAACACGGTCTGGTAACGATCGAGGTCGCCCTCGTGCTTGATGCCGCCGCGGATGTAGCCCGGCAATGGCACGCGGCCGACCCGGGCAAGCACCTCCTCGGCCGCCTCGTCGGCCGCCGGCCCGAGCGGCCGCACGAGCCAGGCCCCACCGTCGGTTCGGCCGACGAGTTCGAGCCGCTCCGAGTCGCGGCCCGCGCGGTCGGTGAGCACGATCCGCTCGCCGACCGCCGGCCGGCCGCGGGTCTGGGCGAGCACGACCCAGCCAGCCGGGCCGCCCTCGCGATCCGCCAGGTCGGCGGCGCGTCGCAGAAAAAGCCCTTCCCAGCGGCCGCCGGTCTGCTCGCGGCGGCCCACCAGCCGCGCGGGCACCACCTTCGTGTCGTTGACCACGAGCAGGTCGCCGGGCGCGAGGAGCGCCGGCAGATCGCGGATCGAGCGGTGCGCGAGCGAGCCGTCCGCGCGGTTCATGACGAGCAGCCGGGCCGCCGCCCGGTCGGCGAGCGGCTCCTGGGCGATCAGCTCCGCGGGCAGGTCGTAGTCGTAGGCATCCGCGGCATGGAGGTCGGGGCTGTCCATGCCGCGATGCTACCGCGGGCTCCGGCGTTGCTCCCATCGGCAGGGCCAGAGCCCTCAAACCAAGACCCCTGCCTGCGGCGTCCCGCGGGCAGGGGTCGAGTGGCAGGCGGCGGTTGGGGGGAACCGCGACCTGCCTGATGAAGGTGACAAGCGCTCGGGATCAGGCGACCCGACGGCGGCGGAGCATGGCGTAGAGTGCCGCCGCGCAACCAAGCGACGTGACCGCCGTCGGCTCGGGAACGGTGATCACGTCCACACCACGGAACACCTGGTTCACACCGGCCGCGGCCAGCCCCGTGGCGGACGACGGCTGCGCACCGCTGTCGAGAATCGAGATCAGCCGGTTGTTGCTCGCTTCGGTGGTCGTGGCGAACAGCGTGGCCGTGCCGCTTTGGTAGATCCCGGCCAGGCCCCGCAGGCCGGCGTATCCGGATCCGGCGGTCGCTGACAGACTATTGCCCGCGTTCACGAGCAGCGACCATGAGTTGCTCCACGTTCCAGCACTGAACGTGAACTTCTTCAGGCCGCCCCCGGTTGTGGAGCCATCATCGGCGACGTACGCGAGGTCAAGGATGCTGTCGGCATTCGTGTCAAACATCACGAAGCCATACGGGCTCGTTGCCGTCATCCCGGGCACGAGCGTCGGAGCCTGCGAGCCGGTCGTCGGCAGACCGGTACCCATCGTGTAGATACCCGTCGTGCCCGAGCCCGTCGAGCAATACAACTGATTGCTGTAAATCTCGACATTCCGCTGGTTCGTTGGGGCCGCAGTACTCAGCTGCGTAAAGTTCGAACCGTCGAAGTACCACGCGCCGCCGGTGGTGGGCGAGCCGCTCGAGGTGCCGACAGCGTAGAACGTGCTGCCACTCGTGGCGATGCTCGAGCGATAGTTGTTGCCGGAGAACGGCGACGGAGGCGTGCTTGACGCCCCCCCCGTGGGGAACACCGCTCGGCTCACGACCGTGCCGCTCGTGCCGAGGATCGAGTTCACCTTGGTGTTCGATGACGACGCACTCGGAGTGCCCACTGAAAGGTTCTGCCCCGGAACCGACAGGTAGCCGTTGTACGAGTTGAGGTAGCCGTTGGACGACGCCGACGCGCTGTCGGTCTGCTGGTTGCTGCCCGACGATGGAAACGAGATCGTCTGCACGCTGCTCCCGGTGAGTGTGTATTCCTGGATGTTGATCGCCGTGGCACTTCCGGACGTCCCGGTGAGCTGCTCGACGACGAGATTGCCGGCGGTCAGTGGGCCTGCCGGCGCCGATGCGACAAGCAGACCGAAGGCGACACCCAAAACGATTCCGGCCGCGACAAAGGACCGGGCCAGTTGGTGAAGCAGGCGGTACATCGAGCTGATCCTCGGGGAAGGGAACGCCGGCACAACGCCGCGGACAACATGTCCGTGACGGCGACGCCGCCGGAGTAAACAGCCCGCTCGTGAGGATTCAGCCTTGACCGTGTGAGGATTTCGTGAATTCGGCGAACAGTGGACCACGGGGAGAGGATTCATGCGGCTCTTTCAGCCCCGCTCGTCGTCGGAATGCCCGCCAGGTCGGATTCGTCCTCAATCCCATGACGGGAGATCAGCACAATGCGTGCCGCGATCATGAGACTTTGATGAGCCCTCGCAAGCCGCCGTTGCCCCTCTGAAAACTCTGGGCAATCAGTGCTTTCGTGAGGATTTCATGAAGATTGTGTGAGGCGTTGGTGTGCTCTCGTGCATCCTGATTCACCGTCTCGTGGAAACGGCATTCGCAACAACTGGGAAACGATTCGCAGGAAGTGAGAAACGGGTTGCCGGATCGCTCATCAAAACCTCACAGAGACAGGGATCATGTTCATGTCTGATCCAACGATCTCGCGTCGCAACAGCACCGCGTGGGTGTGGCGAGTCGTGGAACTCGGACGCGGTCTGCCAGGGTTCGCCGTCGAGGGTCTCTCGCGATCATGCACCTCGTCTCCCGCTCCTCCAGCCGGCGCTGCTGCAGCCGGGTTGTTCCCCGATGTACCGCGCGAGGAACTCGAGCCTTCATCTCTGTAGGGGCCTTCGGTCAACCGTCGCTTCTGTCGCTGATCGTGCGGTGTGCTCGTGCCGTCCGCCGCCGCCTCGAAGAGGCGGCGGGGCGGTTGGATTCATCTCTTCGCGGTCACCGGTCGTGGTGGTCGCAATGCCGCCACGCTGATTCCGGGCCGAATAAAACCATGTCCGCATCGGTCGGGCCGAATTCACCCTGTCGCAGTCATCGGCTGACTTTCCCGGCATGGCCGTGGAGCCTGGGGGGCGTGAGCCCCGCAGGCGATCGTCAGCCGAGCCGTATGAAGCCGTATCGCGGTCACCGACTCGACGTGGTGCACCCGACGTGCGGGTGTACCAAAAAGCTACCGCCGCATGATCAGTCTGTGTCTCCTTGCTTGTCTGCTGAGATGTCGTTGTCAGGCTGGCTGAACGGTGCGTGCCTTCCGTTTGGTCTTCGCCTTGTTCGCCGCCTTGGTTCGGTCTCGACGCTCGCCGCACTGATACGGCTTGCCATCACGCACCATGGCGTAGAGCGTGCGCAGGAGCCGGCGGCCCATGACGACGTTGGCCTTGGCCCGCGGCATCCTGGCGATGAACCGCTGCCTGGTCGCCTCCTGCTTGGCGTCGCTCTGGCAGAGCGTGACGGCAGCTTGGCAGAGGGCCCAGCGCAGGGTGGCCGAGCCGGCCTTGGTGATGTTGCCGCTCTGCGTGCGGCCGGCCGACTCCTTGAGGTCGGCGGTCATGCCGGCCCAGAACTCGAGGGCGTCGGCGTTGGGGAAGCGGTCGAAGGGGCCGATCTCCGAAGCGATGACAAGCGCCCAGATCGGACCGATGCCGGGCACGCTCTTGAGCAGCTGCTCGGTCGCCGCAAACTGCGGCGACCTGGCCGCGGTGAGCATCTCACGCCTGAGGATCTCCCGCTGTCTCTCGACGAGCAGGATCTGGTCGAGATAGTTGCCGAACGCCAGTCGCTGGGCGGGCTGCAGCAGACCCCCGAACGTGAGGAACCAGCGGTGGGCCCGGGGGCCGTCGAACTGCGGGCCGCGGATGTTGGCGGCGTTGAGCATGCTCTTCATGCCCTGCTTGGCCTTGGCGAGGGAGCGGCTCAGCTGCCGCCAGTGCCGGCCGAACTTCCGCAACTGCATGAGCTGCGGGTCGGCGATATAGCCCAGCGGGTATTCGCCGCGGGACAGCCGCAGGGCGATGTCGAGGGCGTCATTGGGGTCGTTCTTACGACGCTTCCCCCGTCTCATGGAAAGCTCCGTGGCGTCGGCGATGTCCAGGCGATCGACACAGGGCGTGAAGCGATCGATGAACCACTCGACGAACGGGCATGCCTCGACGGCCAGCCACTTCGGGCCGGGCAGAGCCTTGATCCACTCTGCGATGCGTTCGCCGCACTTCGTGTTGCAGGTGAGCTGCCCGAGCAG
>JBJTQP010000018.1:0-6770 GCA_046075685.1 Planctomycetaceae bacterium
TGCACCGCGGGCAGCAGCAGCCCGATCAACGTGGCGATGATCGCGATCACCACCAACAGCTCCACCAAGGTAAACGCACGCATCCGTCTCCGCGCACACCGCTGCGCTGGCAGCCCACGCGACGGCTCTGACCGCGACGACGTGCTGACGACAACCGGCATGGCGGCCACGACGACGATCACTTCAGACGACTCGTTCCCTCCCGCACGATCTCAAGCATACAGCCGTGACGTCCCGCCTCGCGAGGTCGCAGCATGCGCAACTACACGGTTGCACCGCGGCCAGCCAGCGGCTTTGTCCTCGTGACGTGACGGGCGCCACCACGATGATGACGTCGGTCGGCGGTCTGTGCGCTGCGTTGTCGCCGTTGGCGAGCCGCTGTCAAACGGCCTATTCTTGTCGAGCGCCACTGCCGGGGCCGTTCATGCCACAGATCATGCGCTGCGATGCTCGGCATCGTCGTCGCGGTCGTGTGTGACGGCGCGGGCGACCAGACGCTCGGGTCGGGGTCGCGACCTGCAGCACCTGGGCGGCATCCGCGCACCGGCCCCGCAACCCGTGGAGAGAGAGTCATGAATCGCGTTTCCTTCCTGGTGATCCTGGTGGCAGTGGCGATCCGGCCCGCGGCTGCGCGGGCCGCGGAGACTCCGGCGATCAGGCACGTCGTCGTGTATCACGAGCCCGGGCGATTCGCCGGCTGGCCGGCCAACAACGGGGCATGGTCGTGGGGCGATGAAATCCTCGTCGGATTCACCCTCGGTCACTACAAGGCCGCGGACGAAGGCCACTCCCTGGATGGGGATCGCCCGAAGGGCCCGGCGCTGGCCCGGAGCCTGGATGGCGGCGAGACGTGGCGACTCGAGGAACCTGCCAGCCTCGCAGCGAACGAACTCGTGCCGCTGACAGCCCCCATCCGGTTCACGCATCCCGACTTCGCCCTGCGGGTCGACCGGGACCGGTTTCGGGTGTCCTACGACCGTGGCCGGTCCTGGGAGGGGCCCTTCGATCTCGCCGCGTCGTTTCCATTTCCGCTGACGTCCCGCACCGACTACCTCGTGAACGGCCCGCAGGACTGCCTGTTCTTCTTTTCGGGCGAGCGGCCGGAGGTCAAGGCCGCGAGCTACCACGATCGCGCCTTCTGCGCGCAGACCACCGACGGCGGCCTGAGCTTCAGGTTCGTCTCGTGGATGACGGGGGAACCCCTGACGACCCGCTCGGTCATGCCGACGACGGTTCGCGTCGCCCCGGGGCGGCTCGTTTCGGTGCTGCGGCGGCGGGAAGGCGACCACTGCTGGATCGACGCCTGCGGGTCGGACGACGACGGTGCCACGTGGTCGCTCCGCTGCAAGGTGGCCGACGTTGCCGGCAAGAACGGCAATCCTCCGAGCCTCGCGCGGCTCCCAGACGGCCGACTCTGCGTGGTCTATGGCACGCGGCTCGATCCCTGCGGCCTCGCCGCCACCCTCAGTCGTGACGAGGGCCGGACGTGGAGCGTGCCGGTCACGCTGCGGGATGACGGCCGGACGTGGGACCTGGGCTACGCCCGCACGCTGGTGCGGCCCGACGGCCGGCTGGTGACGCTCTCCTACTTCACGACCGCGGAGCGGCCGGAACAGCACATCGTGGCCACCATCTGGAGTCCGGCCGCCGAGTGACTGCACCATGGCACGTGGGCGACGGGATGTGGGCGACGCTCATACGGACTCCACGTGATCCTCCCGCGTCGGTTCAACGCCGCGGCCGGCCGGATTCCGCAGGCTGCAAGCCTGCGGCTACGAGAAAATCCCAGCGAGGGGCTGCCCATGCCCGAGAGCCGGCGTATGCCCGGGCACCGATCCGCCATCGGCGGATTGGTCGGCGCAGCCAGGATGGCGAAGCGATGGCGGCGTCCGAGCGAGCGTCGGGCAGGATGCCCGCCGCGAGCGTCCGGCGACGGGCATGGGCAGCCCCGAGCCTCACGAACGCGCGAGGCTCTCGTGTGAGCCGTATCACTCCTCGACGGCGACGATCCTCAGCTCGCCGGGTGGCAGAATGAAGCGAATCGCCATTCCGTCGAGACCCGCGGGGATGGATTCGCCGGTGACGATGTCTGTCACGGCGGCGGGCCGCCCCCGGAAGACGATCTCCACGGGCTGCGCGGACGATGCGTCGATGGCCGGCGGACGATCCACGTGCAGGTCCTTGGTGATCCCCTTGTTGTTGACGATCATCACGGCCCACCCGTCCGGGGTGCGATTGACGAGCGTCTGCACGTCGCCCCTGACCCGAAACGGCAGGCAGCGTTCGGCCAGTTCGACGAGCAGGAGCTCCGGAAAGGCTGTGTCGGGCGATCCGCTTCCCCCTTCGGCGCGGCACACCATGAGGCACCCGCGGCCGACGTCACGGCGGATCACGCGGGCCTGGCCGTCGTCTGACGCCACCGCCACCCGGGCCTCTGCGGTCGGCTGAAAGCTCTCCGCGGCCAGGCCGAGCGTTTCGCGGCCCCAGCCCTCGACATGGATCTCGTTGAGGACCACGATCCCGCCGCTGGCGGCGTGATTCACGAGAAAGTCGACGTCCTCCGCGGTCCAGGCGATGTCACCGACCGCCAGGATCACCGGGTAGGCATGCCACGAACTCCGGTCGGCGTCGTTGACCACCACGTCGAACGTGTCCCCGAACGGCGAGGAGCAGAGATACCGCTCCTCCCGGCCGGGGCCCTGCGACTGACCCGGAAACACCTGGTCGAAGAACCGCTCCATCATCGCGTCGCCGATCGTCGGCTCCAGGCGGCCCCAGGGCCTGCCCCACACGCTCCACCGCCCATGATGCCTGCCCACCAGCACCGCAAACGGTGTGTACGGCGTCCCGAGGTCGACACGGGCCATCAGATCGGCGAGGTGCCTGGCCTCACGGCCATACCGGGAGAGCCGCGCGGCGGCGGGAAACTCGCCCGTCCACGGGACCTCGAACAGCACCCGGGGCGAGGCCTCCAGCATCACGTGGCTGGCGCCGCTGAACCACGCCGTGAACCAGTGACGCCTGAGGTGGCTGGCCGAATGGCCGGCCTCACCGCCCACCGGAGTGTCCGGCCAGAAGGGCAGGATGGTCGCCTCGGGCATGCCCCCCGACACGCTGGCACCAAACCAGACCGAAACCTCCTCGAACCATGGAATCCCGAACTGCCGGGCGGCCCCCCGGGCGAAGGCCCGCTTCACCTGCGTCGCGGGGATCGTCTCCGACGTCTCCACGCCGACGGCATCAAGGCCGATCTCGGCCAGGTGGCTGAGCATCCCGTACCCGTTGGCCATCGTCATCCGACCGCCCACGCTCTCCTTCCAGCGCCGCGCCGTCCGCACCACCACCTCGTGGATCTCGGCGCGGCTCATGCCGCGGAGCTCGGCCGGGGTCACCCCGAACACGGCGGACGTATCCGTCTCCGGCTGCCAATGGCGGTAGAAGGCGTTCTCCCACTCGCAGACTCCGAAGGTGAAGAACGCCCCCTGCAGCCGCCGCACCTCCTCCATCGCCTGCCGCGTCGCGGGATGCATCGCCAGCGCGTGAGTCTGCACCGGCTGCATGGCAAAGTAGCAGCAGAGCGGTCGCTCCGTCTCGGCGAGACGCGTCAGCATCTCGACGGACGGCACGCTCATGACCGCCCATGAGCCCGGCACGCCGCACTCGTCGACCGCGGCGACGAGGTTCGTGACCGATGCCGCTGATTCGAGGTTCATGTAATGCTGCAGGGAGGGCGACTGCTGCCCGGGGAAGAACCTCACCCTGAGCGGACCCGTCGCAAGCTCCGCAGCAGCGGGCCAGGAGCCGGTCGGCGGCGGCAGGATGCCCGTACTGCCCACCTCGGCCGCACCGGCGAGCGCGGCGATCGGCATCACAAGCGCCACGATCGTGAGGCCTCGGAGGTTCGGCATGGCGGTCGAGGTGACACGAGGAGACGGGGCCCGACGTCACGAGGCGGTCGGCGGACGAGTCGCCGATCAGGGCGCAGGGCGGCACGCGGTTGCACGGCGTTCCCGGGAAGCGTACCGTCGCAGTCCCGGCGCGAGGAAACGTCGGTGAGTTACTCCCCGGAACGTCCACGGCGTGAAGATCATCCGTTATCTCTCGGCGGGCCGCGAGCAGCTCGGCAGGCTCCACGACGACGGCCGCACGACGCTTCTCGAAGGCGAGATGTTCGGTGCGCTGCGCGATTCCGGACGGCCGGCGACGGTCGACAAGCTGCTCGCCCCGCTCGAGCCCCGCGACATCCTCTGCATCGGGCTCAACTACCGGAAGCACGCGGCCGAGGGGGGCGTGGACCCGCCCGAGCATCCCGTGCTGTTCATGAAGAACTCGGGGGCCGTGCAGAACCCCGGCGACCCGATCGTGCTCCCGCGACGGCTGCGGAGCGACAAGGTCGACTACGAGTGTGAGCTCGCCGTGGTGATCGGCAGGCGCTGCCACAACGTCTCCCGGGCCGACGCGCTGGGGCACGTCCTCGGCTACACCTGCGCCAACGACGTCTCCGCCCGCGACTGGCAGCGGAACGGCGGCGGCGGCCAGTGGTGCCGGGGGAAGACGTTCGCCACGTTCTGCCCGCTCGGCCCCGCGCTGGTCACCACCGATGAGATCACCGATCCGAACACGCTGGCGATGCGCACGATCGTCAACGACCAGACACTGCAGGACTGGAACACGAACGACATGATCTTCGACGTGCCGACCCTGATCGAGTTTCTGTCCGCGAGCATGATCCTCAATCCCGGCACGGTGATCCTCACCGGAACGCCCCACGGCGTGGGCGTCGCCCGCACGCCGCCCGTCTTCCTGCAGCCTGGCGACAGCGTGACGGTCGAGATCGAGGGGATCGGCCGGCTCACCAACCCGGTCGTGGAGGAGGTCTTACCGAGCCCCCTCACGACCCTCGCTTGAGCGCTCCGCCCCGCGGGCCTGCAGCCTGCGGATTCCGCCCGCATGGGGCCGATTCCCCGATATGGACGGTGGCGACGAGTTCGGGGCCTCGGCGCGGCGGTGTGTCTCGGCGGGCACCGTGTCATGCGGACGGAAAAAACGCCCGCGTCGCCGGAGCCGGGTCGATGAGCCGATCGGCCTCGGGCAGCCCCACGACGCGCCGGGCGGCGGAATCCCACTCGATCGCCCGCCCGAGCCGCAGGGCGAGCAGGCCGATCATGCCCACCTCGGTGATCGCCGTGCCGATTTCAAACGGCGAGTAGGTCCGACCCTCGCCGGCGCAGGCCCGCACCCACTCGAACATGTGCGAGTTGTTCACCGCTCCCCAGCGGGGCCGGTCACCACCGGCCGCCTTCTTGCCACGCCAGACGAGGTCCTCGGCATCGATGCGCGGCTCGCTCGTCGGAATCCTCGCCACCTCCGGCTGCTCCGCCCCGCCGAACTCCCGTGCCGCCCCGAGCCGCACGCGGCAGTCGGTGTTCCAGAGGCCGGCCGAGAGCGATCCCGCCGTGCCCACGATGATGCAGCCCGTGCGGCTGGCCGGGCCGAGCGTGATGTCGTCCGGGGGCACGTTGCCGTCACCCGATCGAAACACCAGACGCACCGGCCCGCGGTCGCCCTGGGCGGCGAAGTGATACGTGACGGTGCACCGCGTGGGAAACGTCTCGCGACCAAGGCCTTCGGCCTCCACCTCGACCCGCTGCGGCGGACCAAGGTCGAGCGCCCTGAAGACGAGTTGGAATCCGTGGCAGCAGAAGTCGGCGAGCGAGCCGCCGCCGAAGTCGTACCAGCCGCGCCACTCGCCCGGATGGTAGATGCCGCTCTTGAAGGGCCGTGACGCCGCCGGGCCGAGCCAGAACGCCCAGTCGAGGCCGTCCGGCACGGGGTCGGCGCCATCCGGCCGATCGACGCCGCTCGGCCAGCCGTGGGCCGGATGCCAGACGTGCACGTCGGTGATCGTGCCGAGCAGGCCCGACCGCAGCACCTCCATGCTGCGGCGAAATCCCTCCGTGGAACAGCCCTGGTTGCCGGTTTGCGCGGCCAGATGCGGCCGCCTCCGCGCGGCCTCGGCCAGCGCATGGCACTCGGCCACCGAATGAGCCAACGGCTTTTCGCAGTAGACGTGCCGATCCGCCTCGAGTGCAGCCAGGGCGATCGGCACATGCCAGTGATCGGGTGTGCCGATCACGACCGCGTCGACGTCCTTCTCCTTGGCGAGCAGTTCGCGATAGTCGGTGTAGGCCCGCGCCGTGGCCAGCCGCTCCTGGTCCGCGGCGACGGCCAGCCGGCCGCGATCGACGTCGCAGACGGCGACGATGTCCTGGTCGAGCTTCTCGAGCTCCTTGACCAGGTAGTTCATCATCTGGCCCCCCATGCCGATCGCGGCGAAGGCCAGCCGGCCGTTCCTCGTAGCGGCCTGGACGGGACGGCCCATGCCTCCCGCGACCAGTCCGCCGAGCGCGGTGGCATTCCTCAGCAGTTGTCGCCGCGTGCACTCGTGAGGCATCACGATCTCCAGTTCGGGGCAGATCACAACCCTGAGCCCGCCGCAGCATACAGAGAAAAGTCTCCATGCCCGTGCAGGCTTCCAGCGGAACGCAGCGGATTCCGCAGGCTGCAAGCCCGCGGCTACGAGAAACTTCAGCGAGGGGCTGCCCGTGCCCGAGAGCCGGCGTATGCCGCCGAGCGGAGCCCGGATGGCGGAGCGAAGGCGGCATCCGAGCGAGCGGCGGGCAGGATGCCCGACGCGAGCGTCCGGCGACGGGCATGGGCAGCCCCGAGCCTCACGAACGCGCGAGGCTCACGTGGGCCCCGTATCAGGT
>JBJTQP010000019.1:0-7419 GCA_046075685.1 Planctomycetaceae bacterium
GATCGAGTGGGTCGCCGAAAACGACCGGGGCGACGCCATCGAGCACGGCACTCGCGTGACGATCGAGATGGAGGCCAAGTTCCAGCGCGGCCGCGGGAGCGTCGAGGAGTATCTCGAGCAGACCGCGATCTCCAACCCGCACGCGCGGTTCCACTTCCAGGGGCCCGACGGACCGGAGCGGATCCTGGAGCGGTCGACCGACGACCTGCCTCCCGAGCCCAAGGAGATCAAGCCGCACCCCTACGGCGTGGAACTCGGCCGGCTCGTGACCATGCTGCAGGAGCATCCCAAGCTCACGCTCGCCCAGTTCCTCACCCAGTCGTTCTCGCGGGTGTCGCACGGCGTCGCCAAGAAGATCTGCGACACGGCCAAGCTCTCGACCCGCGTGACCACCGGCAAGCCGGTGAAGATCATCTCCAAGATCGACGCCAAGCACGCGGCCCACTACTCCGAACTGCGGATCGACACCAAGACGAACCAGCCGGAGATCCTCAACGGCAAGGGCGACGGCGTCGACATCCCGGCCGGCAAGGGCGGCGCGGAGCTGATGAAGAAGCACTCGATCGAGTGGGTCGCCGAAAACGACCGTGGCGACGCCATCGAGCACGGCACCCGCGTGACGATCGAGATGGAGGCCAAGTTCCAGCGCGGCCGTGGGAGCGTCGAGGAATATCTCGAGCAGACCGCGATCTCCAACCCGCACGCGCGGTTCCACTTCCAGGGGCCCGACGGACCGGAGCGGATCCTGGAGCGGTCGGCCGACGACCTGCCACCCGAGCCCAAGGAGATCAAGCCGCACCCCTACGGCGTGGAGCTCGGCCGGCTGGTGACGATGCTTCAGGAACACCCCAAGCTCACCCTCGCCCAGTTCCTCACGCAGTCGTTCTCCCGGGTGTCGCACGGGGTCGCCAAGAAGATCTGCGACACGGCCAAGCTCTCCACCCGCGTGACCACCGGCAAGCTCGGCCGCGGCGAGGCCGACGCCCTCTTCAAGGCGATCCAGGAGACGAAGATCCCGCCGCCGGCCACCGACTGCATCGTGCCGATCGGCGAACAGCGGCTGCTCGCGGGCCTGCGGCAGGTCGTACCCGGCGAGTTCTTCACCGCGGGCACGCGGCCGCCGTCGGTCTACCGGGGCAATCCCTTCGTGATCGAGGCGGCCCTCGCCTACGGCGGCGGCGTGGCCGCGCAGAAGATCAGCCGCGAGGCGCTCGGCGAACTCGCCTCCGAGAGCGACTCCCGCAGCCTGCGGCAGTTTCTCGCCACCACGTTCTCCGGCATGGGGGGCGAGGCGGCCGACAAGATCCTCGCCGAGGCCCAGCTCGCACCCCGCCAGAGCCCCTCGAAACTCAAGAAGGCCCAGCTCGACGCCCTCTACGGCGCGATGCAGGACGTGAGCATGGACGAGGGCACGAGCATGACGGTGCTGCGGTATGCCAATCGCGTGCCGCTGCAGTTCCAGCCGGCCGCCTGTGCCGTGACCCAGACGATCACCTCGACCAACTGGCGGTCCTACGGCCTCTCGCAGTCGCGGGGCGGGATGCCCAGCGGCCCGGTGACCGCGATGGTCCACGTGGCGAGCGTCTGGGTGCCGTTCACGAGCGAGTCGAAGGAGGCGATCGCCTCGTATCCCGAAATCCAGAAGGAGATCCGGCTCGCACTCCAGGCAGTGGGACGCAAGCTCGGGATGTATCTCCGGCGGCGGCTTCGCGTGGCCCAGGAGGGCCAGCGGCGGAGCATTTTTCTCCGCTACCTCGGCGAAGTGGCCACGGCCGTGGGCCAGATCAACGGCCAGGATCGCGACGTGCTCCATCAGCAGCTGCTCGCGGTGGCCAAGAAAAAGACCGCCGAGGCCGACGTGAAGCTCGACGACCGCGGCCGGCCGATCCAGGACGAGGAGGAACTGGAGCTCGGGGAAAACTGCATTATCGTGCCGCAGGTGATCCCGGGCCAGGCCAACGGCGACGCGAAGGCCGCCGCCACGCCGTCCAAGGCGAAGGGCCGCGCATCGAAGATCGTGACGGTGGAGGGTGACGGGCCCGAGAAGCCGCCACCCAGGGCGGCATCTCGCCGCACCCCCCAAGCCCGGAAGAAGCCTTCCCGGCGTCGCACGGAACGGCTGCCCGAACGCGGCTGAGGCGCCTGCGTCGGCGAAGCGGGGGCTGGCCCCACCCACGCTGCACCACGATGCCATCCGGATTCGGCTCCGGGCGGGCGGCCGTCCACCCGCCGGCAGAGCACGGTGCGTCGCGGCACGAGTGCAGAAAACGGCCTTTGCCAACGAACCCCCCTTTGGTATTCCCCCCTTCGGAAGGACGCCACGAGACACCAGCCCACGGCCGAGAACACCGTCGCCATGCGTGCCGAACCGGATCACCCCGCCATGCGCATCTCGACACCGGGCCCGCGACCTCCTGCCCACTGGCCTGCACGCCCGTCAACTCGGCACAGAAGAGCCTTCCGTCAGGATCCCCTTGACCACCTCCCCGTGCACGTCGGTGAGCCGGAAGTCGCGGCCCTGGTAGGGAAACGTGAGCCGCAGGTGGTCGATCCCCATGAGGTGCAGGATCGTGGCGTTGAGATCGTGCACGTGCACCTTCTCGCTCGGCGTGACGATGTTGTAGGAGTAGTCGTCGGTGGCGCCCCAGGTGAGCCCCGGCCTGATGCCGGCGCCGGCGAGCAGCATCGTGAAGCACCGCGGGTGGTGGTCGCGGCCGTAGTTCGTGTCGGTGAGCGTGCCCTGCGAGTAGATCGTGCGGCCGAACTCGCCCCCCCATACCACGAGCGTGTCGTCGAGCAGGCCGCGGGCCGCGAGGTCGTCGAGCAGGGCGGCCGTGGGCTGGTCGGTGTCGGTGCATTGGCCCTTGAGCGCGTTGGGCAGGCCCGCGTGGTGGTCCCAGCCCATGTGGAAGAGCTGCACGAAGCGGACGTCCTGCTCGGCCAGCCGGCGGGCCAGCAGGCAGTTGAAGGCGTAGCTGCCCGGGCGCTGGACGTCGGGGCCGTAGGCGTCGAGCAGATGCTTCGGCTCGTCGGCAAACCGCGTGAGTTCGGGAACGCTCGCCTGCATGCGAAAGGCCATCTCGTACTGCGCCGTCCGGGCCGCGATCTCGGGGTCGCCGATCGTGGCCGACCGGGCGGCGTTGAGGGCCGCGATCCGGTCGAGCGTGGCCCGCCGCGTGCCGCGGTCGATGCCGGGCGGGTCGGCGAGGTAGAGCACGGGGTCGCCCGAGTTGCGGAACTTCACTCCCTGGTGCTGCGTGGGCAGGAAGCCGGCCCCCCAGAGCCGGTCGTACAGCGGCTGGTCGTCCTTGCGGCCGCTGCCGAAGCTCGTGAGCACGACGTAGGCGGGCATGTCGGCATTCTCGCTGCCGAGGCCGTAGCTCACCCACGCACCGACGCTCGGCCGGCCGGCGAGCTGGCTGCCAGTCTGGAAGAAGGTGATCGCCGGATCGTGGTTGATGGCCTCGGTGAACATCGAGCGGATCATGCACCAGCGGTCGGCGTGCCGGGCCATGTTCGGGAGCAGCTCGCTGAACCACATCCCGCTCCGCCCGTGCTGGGCGAACGAGAAGATCGACGGGGCCACGGGAAAGCTCTTCTGGTTGCTCGTCATCGTGGTCAGACGCTGCCCCTGCCGGATCGACTCCGGCAGATCCTCGCCCCGCCGCTTCTGCATCTCGGGCTTGGGGTCGAAGAGATCCATCTGCGAGGGTGCGCCCGACTGGAAGAGCGAGATGATCCGCTTCGCCTTCGGCGGGTGGTGCGGGAGACCGGGCCGGCCGATCACGGCGGCCCGCGCGTCGCCCTGCCGCAGCAGCACGGCCAGCGCCGCGGCGCCGAGGCCGCCGGCGGAGCGGCCGAGGAACACGCGGCGATTGGCGGCGTCTTGGAGGCGGAGGATGTCGGTCGGCGTCGGCATGGCGGTCACTCCCGCATCACGAACTCGTCGAGGTTGAGGATCACGGTGGCGGCGAGCGACGCCGCGGCGAACTCGGCGTCGGTGGTGCCGTCGGGCTTGCGAACCAGGCCCACGGCCGCATACGTCGCCGCCTGCTCGGGAGCGGCCGCGAATCTCGCGAGGTCGGTCTCGAAGCCGGCCACGAGCGTGGCCAGTTCCACCGTATCGGGTGTGCGGCCGAGCGCCAGGCGGAACCCGTGGGTGATCCGCGCGGCCGGGGTCGCGCCCCCCTCGTCGAGCATTCGGCCGGCGAGGCCGTGGGCCGCCTCGACGAACGTCGTCTCGTTGAGCAGCGCCAGCGCCTGCAGCGGCGTGTTGGTGCGGGCCCGCTTGACCGTGCAGATCTCTCGGTTGGGGGCGTCGAAAAGGAGCATGGTGGGGGGCGCCGCGGTCCGCTTCCAGATCGTGTAGAGGCTGCGGCGATAGCGGCCCGGCCCCGTGTCGGGCTTGTAGCCGCGAAGATCGCCGTAGACGCTCGTCTCGTCCCACACGCCGTCGGGCATCCAGGGCCGCACGCTCGGGCCTCCGACGGTGGGCACGAGGAGCCCCGCGGCGGCGAGCGCCTGGTCGCGGACGATCTCGCCGGCGAGGCGGATCCGCGGCCCGCGGGCGAGCAGACGATTCTCCGGATCGGCGGCGAGTTTCTCGGGCGAGACGGCAGCCGATTGTCGGTAGGCCGCCGACGTCACGATCGCCCGCACCATCCGCTTCATGTCCCAGCCGCTCTCCATGAAGTCGGCGGCGAGCCAGTCGAGGAGTTCGGGGTGGCTCGGATACTCGGCCTGGCTGCCGAGGTTCTCGCTCGTCCTCACGATCCCCGAGCCGAAGAACCGCTCCCACTGGCGATTCACCCACACCCGCGCGGTGAGCGGATGGTCGCGGGAGACGATCCAGCGGGCGAGCGCGAGCCGATCGGGCTTCGCGTCGTCCGGCAGCGGCGGCAGGCAGGCGGGCACGCCCGCGGCGACCCGCTCACCGGGCTTGTCGTACTCGCCGCGGAGGAGCACGAACGTCTCCCGCGGCTTGCCCTCCCGCATCACCATCGCGCCCGGCAGCGAGCCCTCGAAGTCGGCGAGACTCTTCGCGGCCGCCTCGCGGGCGGTCTCGGCCCGGCGGATCGGACCATCGACGTTCGCCCGGTAATACGTGGCGAGCGCCGCCCGCTGCTCCGGCGAGCGGTCTTCGGCCCGGGCCGCGACGGACTCCTGCACGGCGGCAGGCAGGCCGTAGCCGTCCACGGCGAGAAGCGCGGGATCGGCCGGGGAGAACGCCACGCGCAGCCTGCCGATCGTGTGATGATCGAACGACTCCTGCCGGATCCGGAGCACGATCCGCGAGTTCTCGTCGACGTCGAGCCGCCGCGTCGCCATCACCGCGAGCCGCCGCGGAACCCGGAGCGTGGGGTCCTTCTTGTGCCCGCCGAGCGCCCAGCCCTTTTTCTTGTTCTTGCCGCTGATCACCTGGCCGGCGTCGTAGCCGCTCTGGGCGTAGTCGGCCGCCGCCCGCGCGAGGTCGACCTTCTCCACGCCGCCGTCGGGCTTCTCGAGTTCCGCCTCGACCTTCGTGACCACCACGTTGCCGTTGCCGCCGCGGGAGAAGCCGCCCCCGCCGGCAAACGACGCGTCGGGAACGACCTCGATCCGCAGGGCCCCGAACGTGCCTTCCGGCAACGCCGCCTCGATCTCGTAGGTGTCGCTCGGCGGGTCGGGCCCCTCGGCCAGCCACGAGCCGTCGTCGAGTCTGCGAAACGTGGCTCCGCCGGTCGAGCGGATTTCCAGCAGTTCCAGCGGCTGCCAGGCGGAGGCGGGCGTCTCGAACAGGCCCTGCACGCTCTCGGCCCATGCGGCGGCGAGGTCGTCCGCGTTCGCCTCCTCGGCCTTCACGGCCGCCGCCGCCGCGTCGACAACCTGGCGGAGCCGGGCGAGTTCTTCCTCCTGCTTCGCATCGGGCAGACGGATCACGGGGCTGGAGTTGCCGCCGCCCCGGTTCTCGGAGAGCATCCCCGTCTCGTCGATCGAGTTGAAGAAGGCGTAGAAGGAATAGAACTCCTGCTGCGTGATCGGGTCGTACTTGTGGTCGTGGCAGCGGCAGCAGCCCACCGTGAGGCCGAGCCACGTCTGGCCGGTCGTCTCCACGCGGTCGATGATCGTCTCCACAAGCCATTCGGCCGCGATCGAACCGGCCTCGCCGTTGATCCGGTGATTGCGGTTGAACCCCGTCGCCACCAGGTCGTCGCGGCTCGCGCCGGAAAGCAGGTCGCCCGCCAGCTGCTTCACCGTGAACTCGTCGAACGACACGTTCGCGTTGAACGCCCGGATCACCCAGTCGCGCCACGGCCAGTTCTGGCGGCTGGAGTCGGCCTGGAAGCCATGGCTGTCGGCGTAGCGGGCGGCGTCGAGCCACTCCAGCGCCATCCGCTCGCCGAAGTGCTCGCTGGCAAGGAGCCGGTCGACGTAGCGGTCGTAGGCGTCTGGGGCCGTGTCGGCCACGAAGGCATCGATCTCTTCCGGCGCGGGCGGCAGGCCGGTGAGATCGAGCGCGAGCCGCCGGGCGAGCGTGACGAGATCGGCCTCGGGATTGGCCGCGAGGCTGGCCCGTTCGAGACGGGCGAGAATGAAGCGGTCGATCGGGCCGCGGCACCAGGCAGCATTCCGCACCTCGGGCACGGCCGGCCGTTCGACCCGCCCAAACGCCCAGTGGCCCTGATACTCGGCCCCCTCCTCGATCCAGCGGCGGAGGATCGCGGCTTCATCCGGCGTGACCGGCTTGCCGAGATGGGGCGGCGGCATGACGACGTCGGCGTCGGTGCTCCCGATCCGGGAGACCAGTTCACTGTCGTCGGGCTTGCCCGGCACGATGGCCCGCGTGCCGCTCTCCAGTTCGGCGATCGCCTCAGCGGCCCGATCGAGCCGCAAGCCCGCCTCCCGCTTGGCGTCGTCGGGGCCGTGACAGGCGAAGCACTTGTCGGAGAGGATCGGCCGGACGTCGCGGTTGAACACGATCCGCTCGGCCGCTGACGCGGCCACGGCGGCCAGTGCAAGCACGACCGAGACGGGCACTGCGGTGTGTCCCACGGGATTGCTCCGACGGAAGACACCCGCGTCGCCGTTCAGCCGCCGGAAACACCGGACGTCCGACCGCGGACCCGTGCATCACGGGTCGATCGGCGGGGCAGTCGCATCCTAGCGTCCACCGAGACGACCACCAAATGATCAGCAGCCTGACGGCCTGTACTCAGCGCCGGCCAAGAACTCAGCGCAGGGCGGCCCTTCGCCGACGCGAGTTACTTGCCTGCCTTGAGCCGCTCGACCTCGGCCTCAAGCTTCTTGATCCGCTCCTCCATTTCCGCGAATCGCCGGCGGGCCTGCTCCATCTTCTCCTGGCTCTCCGCCATCCGCTTGCGGCCCTCCTCCATCATGCCCTTGATCCGCTCCTGCATCTCGGGCGGCATCTCGCGGCCG
>JBJTQP010000020.1:0-26535 GCA_046075685.1 Planctomycetaceae bacterium
TGCAAGCCCGCGGCTACGGGAATCTCAGCGAGGGGCTGCCCATGCCCGAGAGCCGGCGTATGCCCGGGCACCGATCCGCCATCGGCGGATTGGTCGGCGAAGCCACGATGGCGAAGCGATGGCGGCATCCGAGTGAGCGTCGGGCAGGATGCCCGACGCGAACGTCCGGCGTCGGGCATGGGCAGCCCCGAGCCTCGCGAACGCGCGAGGCTCTCGTGTGAGCCGTAGAAGGCGGCTCAGCGGCGCACGGCACCCTCCGCAGCCGCGACCGCCGTGGCACGGACGTTCGCCGCGGGAAACCGTGCCTGCCAGCCCCGGGGGTGCAGCTGCACCTGCACCCGGCCCGCGTGCTCGCCCTGGGCCGTGGCGGCCGCCATCACCACCGCCGTCACAAAGTCGTGCTGCGGCACGTCGCGCCAGCGGGATCGGCGGAACTCCTGGAGGAGATCCCCGTGCGTGGCGTAGACGGACACGATGAGGCCCATGCACGCTGCCGCCACGCCACGCCGCAGGCCGCTGCCGGCGCGGCGGCCCGCCGAAATCGCCGCGCAGGCGGCCACGGCGACGAGGAGCGACGTGCCGTAGTAGTAGCGATCGATTCTGGTCGTCGAGTACTCGTCGAGGATCACGGTGAGGCCGGGCCGCTCCGCCACCGTCGCCATGGCCGCGTACCACGAGGTCAGCCCGGTCGCCAGGACGAACCGACCCGTCGCCGGCGCCTCCCGCGTCAGCCACCACGCCAGCATCACCATGCCGACCGCGATCGTCACCGCAGCCCCGTCATCAAGCCGGCCGTAGATGGGGAACAGGAGCGGGAAGAGCAGGGGCCGGGCGACGACCGCCTCGATGAGGGAGTCGGCGTCGAGTCGATCCCTCAGGAACGGACTCGGCCGCGGCTCGAGCGTCGCCATGCCGGCCACGGCGCAGCCCAGCGCAACCGCCAGCACGGCCGCACTGCGGGCCGCCGCACTGCAGCGCAGCATGGCGGCCAACGCGACGCCCGACCGCCGGGCCTGCAGACCCCGCAGCGCGTAGTCGGCGGCGATCACCGGAAAACAGAGCGGGTTGGTAACGGCGCAGACGAACACCGCCGCGTCTGCCGCCATGATCGGCCGCACATGCCCCCGATCAGCCGCCCGCCGCCAGGCGAGCAGGCACACGCAGAGAACAAGCAGGCCGTAGCCGATGTTGCTCACCCGTCCGAGGATCTCGAAGGACGACTCGCCGAGGGGCATGAAGATCACGAGCAGCCAGAGCAGTCCGCGGCTCGATGCCGTCAGCCGTCCGCGCAGCAGCCAGACGGGCGCGGCCGCGAGCACCCCGTAGAAGGTCATCGCCAATGCCGACACGAACTGCGGCAGGTGGGCGAGCGACGCCCCATAGCAGACGGCGTTCAGCGACTTGGCGGCCTGCAGCAACAGGATGTTGAGCGTCACGAAGTAGGGTGTCTCACCACCCTTGGCGTGGATCAGGGTGTGCCAGAAGCCCCGGTTGAAGAGCGTCGCCATCCAGGCGCCGTCCTCGGTGTACAGCGTGGGCAGCAGCAGCGAGTGGGGGTCGCGGAGATAGAGCACCCCGACCCCGACCGCGACGAGGGCGGCGAATCCCGCCACGTTTCGGCCCGTCCTCGACCAGTCCATGGGCGATCCCCCCGGCTCCTCCACCCCGGGGTGCATATCGATCCGCACGCGGGGCCTCGGCCGGTCATGGCTCAGCGCGGCGGACGAGCCTGCCCGGTCGGCACGGTGACAATGCCGATCACGTGCGGCCGTGCGGGCTCGGTGGACCCTGACGTGCCGTCCCGGCAAACGAAGGCGGCCCGGACCTTTCGGCCCGGGCCGCCCCGTTTCCCGGTCATTCCCGTCACACCCGCAGCCGCGGGATGCGCAGGGGGATCAGCCCGCGGCGATCACTCGCAGCACGGGACCTCGCGATACACCGTCTTGGGCACGCAGCGGGTCACCGTGTAGGCGACCTGCTTCGGCACCATCTTCACGACGTCGATGGTCTTCGTGAAGTGCACCGGCCGCGTGGTGCAGACCGGCACCTGCTTGGTGCGCGTCTCCTTCACCATCGTGCAGACCTTGTAGCACTCTTCCCGGCTCCGCTCCTCGCGGACCATCCGGCAGACCTTCGACGTGCAGGTCTTGACCCGCTGCTCGGGCACCATGTGGCAGACCCGGTACTGGCAGGTGCGAACCTGCTCCTCGGGCACCATCCGGCAGACCGTGTAGCTGCAGGTCTTCACCCGCTGCTCCGGAACCATCCGGCACACCTGGTACGTCCGCACACGCTGCTCCGGAACCATCCGGCACACCGTGTAGGTGCAGGTCTTCACCCGCTGCTCCGAGACCATCCGGCAGACCTTGTAGCACTGCTTCTCGACGATCGTCTCGTTCTCGTAGCGGACGCACGGCACTTCCTTCTCGGAGACTTCCGGCACCCAGACCTTCTTGGTGATGGTCCGGGGCGGGCACTGCTCCTCGACGATCGAGCTCTCGCCCGGCACGTAGCATTTCCGGCCCGTGCAGGGGTCGCACTCCCAGTGGCCCGGCTCGCGGACGCACCGCTTGACGACCGGACCGGGGATCTCACGGCACTCGGTCTCCCAGCGGCCGCTGCAGACCTTGACCGTCTTGGTGAAGTGCACCGGCTTGCAGACCGTGCGGCAGACGTCCCGCTCGCGGGTCTCCCACACGGGCTTGCAGACCGTGTACGGGATCTCCTTCGTGCGGGTCTCGTGCACCGGCTTGCACACCGTGTAGCACTGCTCGCGGGTCTCGTACACGGGCTTGCACACCGTGTACGGGATCTCCTTCGTCATGGTCTCGTACACCGGCTTGCACACCGTGTAGCACTGCTCGCGGGTCTCGTACACGGGCTTGCAGACCGTGTACGGGATCTCCTTCGTGCGGGTCTCGTACACCGGCTTGCACACCGTGTAGCACTGCTCACGGGTCTCGTACACGGGCTTGCACACCGTGTACGGGATCTCCTTGGTCAGCGTCTCGTACACCGGCTTGCAGACCGTGGTCCGGATCTCGCGGGTCTTGGTTTCGTACACCGGCTTCATCACCGTGTACGGAATCTCCTTGACGACCGTCTCCCACACGGGCTTGCAGACCGTGTAGTTGATCGTCCGCGAGCGGGTCTCCCACACCGGCTTGCAGACGGTGTATTCGACCTCCCTGAACGACTTCTCCGTCTCGTAGCGGACGCAGTCGATCTCACGCTGCTCGACGACCTTCTCGCAGACCGTCTTGTAGCAGGTGTACTGCTTCTGCTCGTACACGACGTCCTTGACGAGCCGCGTGCCGCAGCACGACGGCGCCGCGCCGCAACTCGGCTCGTCGGACGATTCACAACTCGAACACGATGCACGCGCCGCCGCGAAGCTGACCGTGGTCATCTTCGCGCCGCCGTGCTTGTAGCTGGCGAGCCCGCAGTACGCGGCGTCGGCCTGTTGGACCGACGTCACGACGCTGGCAATCGCCACCACACAGGCGAACCACGTCCTTTTCATGTCTGCCGCCTCTGTCGAGGAGGCCTCCTGCACTGGGGGTAGAACCGGGAAACGACCGTTGGGATGCGGGATGGGCAGCCCATCTCCACACAACCTCAAAGATCGGCCATAAACTCCCCGCAGGTTGACCACTCGTCGCGACCTGCCGGGTTTTTCCAGAGCCCCGGGCGCGTTACAACCGGCAGGGTTTCCGGTGCACCAGGGCGTTCGTTGGCACTCCGCCGCACGACCGCTACAGTCGCACCTCCGCACGACCGTCAGCCCCCATCGACCGCGTTTTCCCCTCAGCGATTGCCATGACGGACCAGCGTCCCCAGCCGTCACCGTCGCCGGACTCTCCTGGCGACGCGCCGGTGCCGAAGGTCGTGGTCAGCCGACTGAGCCTGTACCTCCGCGAACTCCAGCGGCTGGTGGCCTCCGGGCAGCAGACGATTTCATCCGGCCAGCTGGGCACGCTGCTGGGGTTCAGCGATGCCCAGGTGCGAAAAGACCTCGGCTTCTTCGGGCAGTTCGGCTATCCGGGCGTGGGCTACCGCTGCGACGAACTGATCCGGGCCATGCGCGACATCCTCGGCACCAACCATTCGTGGAACGTGGCCATGGTGGGAGTCGGCAACCTCGGCCAGGCGCTGCTCGGCTACCGCGGCTTCGGTCGGCAGAACTTCTCGATCGCGGCGGCATTCGATGCGGATCCCGCGAAGGTCGGGCTGACGATCCAGGGACTCCGCATCCAGCCGCTGGAGGAACTCCCCTCCACGATCCGGGCGCGGGGCATCCGCCTGGGAATGATCGTCGTGCCGGCGGAACGGGCGCAGGAGGCGGCCGAGACGCTCGTGGCCGCCGGCATCGAGGGCATCGTCAACTTCGCCCCCGTCACCCTGAGCCTGCCGCCGCACGTGCAGAACGTGGGCGTCGATCTGGCCATCGAACTCGAGCAGCTGTCGTTCGCGGTCACGAGCAGGCTTGCTCGGCCGGCGGATTCTCCGGCTCAGGACGACGCCTGACCCCCATGGGGCGGGACTGTATAGTGAGGTTCGATGCCCGATGGTGTAACGGTAGCACAAGGGATTTTGGTTCCCTTTGTCTAGGTTCGAATCCTAGTCGGGCAACTTGCCCTCCGGAGGGGTGCTTGCGAACCATCCCGCCGCGCGGCAGACTCTCCGTTCCGTCGGGAGGCGTCACCCTCCCGCTGCGTCACTCCCAAGGATCCGCTGGTGAACCGCTGACCGTCGTCAACCCGAAGGGTTGCTGACGGGTGTCCCGATGCCCGCCGACCGCGCTGGTCGGTCGCTGTGGCATCCCGCGTGTTCCTGCGTTCTCTGCGGCCGCCTGTCGGCTGCTCGACCCTGCCGTTTGATCTTCTTGGAGTGTGCCATGCCCCGCGCCCCGTCCCGCATGCTGTCCGCAGCCCTGCTCGCCTGCCTCACCGTCCTGCCCGCCGCGGTCGCCGACACCGTCTACGTGGTGAGTTTCACGACCGGCGAACTGGTCCGCTATGACTCCGCGGATCCGGCGGGAACGAAGACCGTGCTCTCCGGCTCTGGATCCCTGGTCAAGCCGGCGGCACTCGCGGTCGGCCCCGACGGCAACCTCTACATCGGCGAGGATGGCGACGGCGCGACGTTCGCACCGCGAATCTCCCGGTTTGAGCCGGCGACCCTCACGCTCTCGACGCTGGTCGCCTTCGGCGGCTTCGAGGTGTTTCCCGGCAGCCTCGCCTTCAAGGGCAATGACCTGCTGGTCGGACGCAATCCTTTTTTTGGGAACACGGGACCGATCGTGAAGGTGAGCAACGCCACCGGCGGCGGGATCGCGACCACCGACTACACGAGCGGTGGCTCCCTCGCGAGCAGCCCGGGGATCGCGCTCGCGGCCGATGGCCGCCTGTACGTGGCTGATCAGACCTACACCTTCATCAGCGGCATCGCCAGCGGGCCCGTGAAGCGGTTCGACGCCGCGGGCACCTACGTGGGCGAGGTGATCGCCAGCGGCTCGAGCGGCCTGTCAGGACCGACCGGCATGGCACTCGACGGCACCATGCTCTACACCGCGAGCATCATGAACGGCACCGTGCTCCGCACGAACCTCGCCACTGACGTCACCACGGCCTTCGCCAGCGCCGGCGGCCCGTTCGAGGTGGGAAGCCTGGCGATCCTCGCCGACGGCAGCCTGCTCGCAGGCAGCCCGTCGGGCTCCGGCAGCATCTATCGGTTTGGCAACGACGGCACCCTCCTCGACACCTATGCCTCCGGGCTGGGTCAGATCGGCGGCATCGCCGTCGTGCCCGAGCCACACGCCGCGGCCTTCGTCATGGCCGGGCTCGCCGCCATCGGTGGCATGGCGGGCCGTCGCCCCCGGGGGCGACGATCATGACCCCGCGACGCGGCGTCACCCTCGTGGAGCTCCTCGTCGTGGTGGCGATTCTCGCCGCCACGATCGGCCTGCTGCTGCCGGCGGTGCAGACGGCCCGGGAGACGGCCCGCCGCTCGGCCTGCTCCAACAACCTCCGCCAGATCGGGGTCGCCGCCGCCAACCACGAGTCGGCCCGCGGCCGTTTTCCGATCGGCGCCGAATCGCGGCAGTGGGACGAGCGGCCCGATTTTCCGCATCAGTTCTTCCGCTGGTCGGTGCTCGCGCACCTCTCGCCCTACTACGAGGAGCAGCAACTGCTCCGCAGCCTCGACCTCTCCGTGCCGCTGTACATCGGCCTCGGTCCGGGCGACATCGCCCTGCAGAACCGGCCGATCGTGAAGCTGACCGTGCCGTTGTTCCTCTGCCCGAGCGACGCCTGCCTTCCGGTGGCCGACCTGTTCGGTCCCACGAACTACGCCGGCTGCACCGGCAGCGGGATCGACGGGGGCACGCCGTTCGAGACCGACGGCATGTTCGGCATCAACTCGCGGACGCGGCGTCAGGACGTGAAGGACGGACTTTCCAAGACCGTCGCCTTCGCCGAGAGCACCCTGGGATCCGGACCGAAGGCCACCACCTCGCGGGACGGAATCACCGCCGCCACCAGCTACGGCTTCACGTTCACGACCCCGCTCACGGAAGCGGCCTGCGGCCGCCCCTTCTACTACAACTTCACCGATCTCCGCGGCTTTTCCTGGGCCAATGGCGAGTACCGGACCACGCTCTACAACCATGCCCGCCCCCCCGACAGCGAGGCGCTCGACTGCCTCGCCGCCCTGATGACGACTGCCGACAGGGCGCGGATGTATGCCGGCTACGGGTGGCGGGCGGCACGCAGCCGCCACCGTGGGGGCGTGCACGTGGGCATGGCGGACGGCGGGGTGCGGTTCGTGGCCGACGAAATTGACCCGGCGATCTGGTCCGCGGCCGCCACGATCGCAGGCGGCGAGGGACTGCCGCTCCCGTAGCCCGCTCCCAACCGTCGGCCGCTCAGTCGCCGGGTTCCGCGGTGTGGCGCTTCCGCAGGGTCGCCACCACGCTCCGCAGATCGGCGGGCAGCGGGCTGGCGAACCGCAGCTCCCCGCCGGTCACGGGATGCACGAAGCCGAGTTCCGCCGCATGCAGCATCACCCGCGGCGCGGCTGCCTCGTCGGCCTGCACCGACCGCGAGGAGCCGTACACCCGTTCGCCGCAGACCGGATGGCCGCTCTCCGCCATGTGAATCCGAATCTGGTGGGTGCGGCCGGTCTCGAGCCGGCACTCCACGAGCGTATAGGCGTCTCCAAAGTGCTCGAGGGGTGAGACGTGGGTGATCGCCTCCTTGCCCTCGTCGGCGGGCGTGCTGCCCCGCCGACCGTCGCCCCGGTCGCGGATCAACCGCGACCTGATGGTGCGGGCCTTCACCCGGCCGACGACGAGGGCCACGTAGCGGCGGTGCGTGGTGTGCCGCCGAAACTGCTCCGCGAGGATCCGGGCGGCCGGCACGTTTCTCGCGAACACGACGAGGCCGCTGGTCTCGCGGTCGATGCGGTGCACGGCCCTGACGGGAGGCGTCCGCTTTCGCGCTGCGGGCCGGCCGGCCACACCGCCAAACCGCTTGCGGAGGTGGCGGCCGATGGCATCCGGCACGAGTTCATCGAGCGTGGGCTGCACCTGCCGCCGCCGCGCCGGCCAGGACAGCTCCTCGTGATGGCGGGTCGTGGTCAGGCCGGTCGGCTTCTCGACCACGACCACGTCGTCGTCCACGTGCACGATGCGGATGTCGTCGGCCTTCGGCAACGCCGCCGCCGCCACCTCGAGCACCTTCACCACCTCCCCTTCCTTCAGCCTCCGCGCCGCGTCGGTGCAGACGTTGCCATGAACCAGCACGTGCCGCGACCTCACCAGCCGCTGCACCTGCGACCAGCTTGCGGCGCCGAGCCGCGGCCGCAGAAAGGCGGCCAGCGTCTTGCCGCCATCGGCGGCGGCCACATGGTGCACGGTTCCCTGCTGCCGCTTCATGATGGTGCGATGATGCCATGGGCGGGCCGTCCGGGCCACGCTTGACCGGTTTTTCCGCGGTTTTAGACTCTCTTTGGAGGAGTGTGCTCCGGCGGCCTCCATCGTGTTTCACGCTGCGAGGACCTCCGAACCGTGCCCGCCACCTGCGTGATCGGCCTCCAGTGGGGCGATGAGGCCAAAGGCAAGCTCGTCGACATCCTCACCGAGTCGCACGACGTCGTCGTCCGCTACGCGGGTGGCGCCAATGCCGGGCACACGGTCGTCTCGAACGGCCAGACCTGGAAACTCTCCATCATTCCCAGCGGGATCCTCCGCGACGGCGTCGCCTGCGTGATCACGGGCGGCGTCGTGCTCGATCCCGCCAAGGTGATCGAGGAGATGGACGGGCTCGAGGGCCGCGGTCTGCGGATGGAGGGTCGGCTGCGGATCAGCGATCGGGCCCACGTCGTCTTCCCGTGGCATCTCGTCGAGGATCGGATCCTCGACGCGAGCCTCTCCGGCGGCGGGGCCATCGGCACCACGGGCCGCGGCATCGGCCCCTGCTACCGCGACAAGGTCGGCAGGGCCCTGGCCATCCGCCTCGGCGATCTCTACCGCCCCGACTTCCGCGGGCGGATCGAGCATGTCGCCGGCTTCAAGAACCGGCTCTTCGCGTCCTGGCCTGCCGCGGCCGTGGAGCCGCTCGATCCGGCCGCCATCCACGCCCGCTATGCCGCCTATGCCGAGCGGCTGCGGCCCCACGTGGTCGACACCACGGCGTTCCTCCTCGACGCCGTCGAGGATGGCCGCCGCGTGCTCTTCGAGGGCGCCCAGGGAGCCCTGCTCGACATCGACCACGGCACGTTCCCCTACGTCACCAGCAGCAACTCGTCGGGGCTGGGCGTCGCCAGCGGCTCGGGCGTCCCCAGCCGCTGGGTCAACAGGGTGATCGGCGTGGTGAAGGCCTACTCCACCCGCGTCGGCGGCGGCCCGATGCCCACCGAGCAGGACAATGCGATCGGCGTTCACATTCGCGAACGCGGTCGTGAGTACGGCACCGTCACCAAGCGGCCACGCCGCTGTGGCTGGTTCGATGCGGTCGCCGCACGCTACACGGCCCGGCTCTCCGGCGTTGACGAGCTCGCCGTGATGCTCCTCGACGTGCTCGGCGACCTCGACGAGCTGCAGATCTGCTCCGCGTACGAGATCGACGGCCGGCGAACGACCCAGTTTCCCAGCCAGCTTGGTGATCTCGAGCGGGCGGTGCCGGTGTACGAGACGCTGCCCGGCTGGCGCGAGGACCTGACCACGGCCCGCAGCGAGCACGACCTCCCGGTGAACGCCCGCCGCTACGTCGATCGGATCGCCGAACTGCTGGGGCGACCGGTGTCGATCGTGTCGGTCGGGCCCGACCGCTTCCAGACCATCATTCGCGGCCCCGAGGCCGCCCGCCGACCATGGCTTCCTCTCCAGCCGGCACAGGCGTGACCAGCGGCGCAGGCGACCCGCCCGAGGCATCCCCGCCGGCAGGCGGCGGCATGCCCCGGCATGTGGCCGTGATCATGGACGGCAACGGCCGCTGGGCCCAGCGGCAGGGACTGCCCCGGATCGAAGGCCACCGGCGGGGCGTGGCCACCGTCCGGCGAATCACCGAGCACTGCGCCCGCCTGGGCATCGGACAGCTCACGCTGTACTGCCTGTCGAGCGAGAACTGGCGGCGGCCGCCCGCCGAACTCTCGTTCCTGATGCATCTGCTCGAACAGTACATGATCGAGGAACGAGCCCTGCTGATGCGGCAGGGCATCCGACTCGCGATGATCGGCCGCCGCGCCGGCATTCCCGACGACACACTGGGGGCGCTCGATCGCACGATCGAACTCTGCGCGACCAACGTGGGCATGCGGCTCTGCCTGGCCATCAACTACGGCGCCCGTGCCGAGATCGCCGACGCGGCCCGCAGTCTTGCCCGCGACGCCGCCGCCGGCAGGATCGACCCGGACTCGATCGACGAGGATGCGGTCGCATCCCGGCTCGATACCGCCGGCATGGTCGATCCGGATCTGCTGATTCGCACCGCCGGCGAGATGCGGATCAGCAACTTCCTGCTCTGGCAGATCAGCTACGCGGAACTCTGGGTCACCCCGGTGTGCTGGCCGGAGTTCGAGGAACGGCATCTCGACGAGGCGCTGGCGTCGTATGCCTCACGGGATCGGCGTTTCGGAGGCCTGGCGCCCTCGTGAACGAAGCCCCGCGCATCCCGGTCCATGGCCGTGGCCGCCTCGCCTCCCGGCTGGTCGCGGCGGCGACGGTGCTCGCCAGCTTCTCCGCGCTGGCCTGGGCGGACGCCGTCGGCTTCGCCGGCGCGGGAGCGATGGCGTGGCTCCTGCCCGTGGTGCTGGTCGTGGCGGCCGGGAGCGGCCGGGAGGCGGTGCGACTCGCAGCCGGCGGCGGCATCGGCCTCGATGCCTGGATCGTGCCGATTGGTGCAGCGGCCATCGCCGCCGCGCCCGCCCTTGTGTCCCGGCGGCTGGCGGCTGGTGACGATCCGTGGTCGGTCGTCGGCCCGGCCGCCGCCACGAGCATGGCGGTCGTCGCGGCCGCGTTCGTGGCGGGGGTCGCCCGCTACACGGGCGGCGGCGGCCACCTCGTCCGGACGGCCGGCAGCATCGCGGCCGCCGTGTCGATCGGCCTGCCGATGGCGTTCATGGTGGCCCTGCGGCTTCTGCCGGCGGGCGTCGTGGCAGGCCGGTTCACAGCGCTTGTGCCCCTCGTCAGCCTGATCGCCGTCGTCAAGGCGGGCGACATTGCCGCGTATGCGGTCGGCTCGCTCGTGGGCCGGCATCGCATGGCCCCCGCCCTCAGCCCCGGCAAGACGTGGGAAGGTGCCGCGGCGTCGCTCGCGGCATCCCTCGGCGTGGCGTGGATGGTGCTGGAGCGCATGGGATGCGGGCTCGAAGCGCGACCCTGCGGAGGCTGGCCGGTCTTCGGCGTCCTCGTCGGCGTCGCGGGCATGCTGGGAGACCTCGCCGAGTCGCTCGTGAAGCGCGATCTGGCCGCGAAGGATTCGGGGCAGATGCTCGGCGGCATGGGAGGCTTTCTCGACCTGGTCGATTCGCTGCTCCTCGCCGCTCCGGTGGCGTGGCTGCTGTGGGCCCTCGGCTGAGCTCGGGCGTCCGGCTCCCGCGGCGTTCGGCGGGCGATTTCGGCGGTTTTTCCGGGTCGGCGGGCGGGCGGGCGGGGTGGGGTATAGTAGATGGGTGGTCCCGTTCTCCCGGAACCGTCGGCGGCCCGCCAGCCACCGCGGGTTTCGATGCCCCGTTCCACGATCGCGGTCGTCGACTCGAAGAGACTCGGCGCCATCTTTGGACCGCGTGACCAGCACCTGCGTTGCATCCGCGACGCCCTCGGCGTCGGCGTCTCGGCCCGCGATGACGCCATCCACATCGACGGCGACGAGCCCGCCGTGCGGCGGGCCACCGAGATCTTCGAGGAGCTCGACCGGATCGCCCGCGATCGCGGCGGCGTCGAGAGCGACGACGTGACCAGGCTCCTGGCGGTCGCGACCGGCACCGAGCCCCCCGCCCGCCACGACCCGATCGAGGTCCACAAGCCCGGCCGCCAGCTCGTGCCCCGGTCGGCGGGCCAGGCGGCCTACGTGCAGGCGATCCGCGACAACGACATCGTGCTCTGCACGGGGCCTGCCGGCAGCGGCAAGACGTTCCTCGCGGTGGCCATGGCGGTGGCCGCGCTGCGGGCCGAGCAGGTTCGCAAGATCGTGCTGGTGAGACCGGCGGTGGAGGCCGGCGAGAGCCTCGGCTATCTGCCGGGCGACCTGCAGGCGAAGATCAACCCCTACCTGCGGCCGCTGATGGACGCCCTCCGCGAGATGATGGATTACGAGCATCTCAAGCGACTCACGGAGCAGGACGTCGTGGAGATGATCCCCCTGGCGTACATGCGCGGCCGCACGCTCAACAACGCCTTCATCATCCTCGACGAGGCCCAGAACACCACGGTCTCGCAGATGAAGATGTTCCTGACGAGGCTCGGGATGGGCTCGAAGATGGTGATCTCGGGGGACACCACGCAGATCGACCTGCCATCCGACCGCACGAGCGGCCTGGTCGACGCCATGCGCCGGCTCAGCGACGTGCCCGGCTGCGGCGAGGTGCGGCTCGGCGGCGCCGACATCGTCCGCCACCGGCTCGTGCAACGCATCGTGGAGGCCTACGACCGCTGATGCCGCCGCTCTCGTCCCAGCATCGTCGCCGCACCCGCCGGGGCGGATCCGTCGACGCGCCGCTCGGCTTCTGGTCCGCGCTGCTCGACAGGATCTCGCACCCGGACGTGCTCGCTCGGCTCGGCATCTGCTCCGCGGCCGCCCTCGCGCTGCTGCTGGTGCTTCAGGGCTGGGAGGAGCCCTTCGCCTTCCGGACGGGCTGGGTGCCGCCGCGGGGCGTGGTGTCGCGCGTCGCCTTCGAGAAGCCCGACCCCGAGGCCACCCGCACGGCACAGGAACGCGCCGCCGCCAAGGTGCGGGTCGTCTACGCCAACGACAAGGCCCCGATCGTCCGCCTCCGCGATGCCCTGAAGAACCGGGCCGCCGAGATCGCCGCCGCCGAGCGTCTCGGCCCTGCCATCCGTGAAGCCTGGCTGGAGTTCGCCCCCGAGGCGGCGGCCGCCCTCGAGGCTCTGGCCGTCGAGCCGGAGCCGGCCCCGGTCCCGCCGGTGCCGCCGGCGGAGGACGACGCCGGCGCCGCGCAGGAGGCCGCGGAGGCGAAGGGCCCGTCCGCCGCGCTGCCCAACCCCGCGGTGGTGGATGCGGAGCGTGAGTTCCAACGGTTCCGGGGCCTGGTCGACACCAAGGAGAAGCTTCTGCTCTTCGACAAGGCGATCGAACTGGCGTTTCAGGATCTCGCCAACAAGGGCGTGCTCGAGAAGATCCAGCACGCCTATGACGAGGGCAGCCAGAACGAGATCGACGTGCACCCCGCGGGCAGCGACGAGACGACCAGGGTGCAGGTGTCGGAGGTGGTGCTCGTCGAGGCGAAGGCCCGGCTCAAGACCCGCCTCAAGGAGGAACTCGGCGAAGGCCCGCTCACCGACAGGGTCGCCGCCTGGATCGAGCCCCGGCTCTCGGGCACGCTGGAGATCGACCGCGACGGCACCGACAAGGCCAAGCAGGAGGCGATCGAGCGGACGCCGCCGCAGTTCATCCGCTACGCGGCCGGCGACGTGATCGCGGAGGCCAACGTGCCGGTCACGTCCGACGAGCTCGTGCTCCTGCGTCGCGAGCATGACGAGTATCTTCGCCAGCGCGACACGCGGCAGCGACTGGCCCGCACGTTCGCGATGCTCGGCCTGTTCGCGGCCATGTTCGCCCTCTCGGGCTTCTACATCCACCTCCACCACCGCCGCCTGCTCGACGACATCGGCGACGTGCTCACGCTGGTCGGCCTGTCGCTGGCGGCGGTCGTGCTCTGCATGCTCGTCGCCCACGAGTCGTGGCAGGCCGAGATCGTGCCGCTGCTGCTGTTCGCCCTGACGGTGGCGATCGCCTACGACGAGGATCTCGCGCTGCTGTTCACCGCCCAGGTGGCGCTGGTGGTGGTGGAGGGTCTGGGCTGGGGGCTGGCTTCCTACATCACCCTGACTTCCGCCGCGGCGGCGATGGTCTTCTGGACGGGCAGGATCCGCAGCCGCAGCAAGCTGATCTACGTCGGGCTCTGGGCCGGCGCGGTGGCCACCCTCACCCAGCTGGGCGCGAGCCTGCTCGACGAGCGGCCGCTCGACATGCGGATCCTCCACGAGGCGGGCCGCACGGGCGCCTGGACGGTGCTGGCGGGATTCCTGATGACGGGGCTGCTGCCCTTCATCGAGCGGACGTTCGGCGTGCTCACCGACCTCAGCCTGCTCGAGGTGGGCGACGTGGCCCACCCGCTGCTCCAGGAGCTCGTCCGCCGCGCGCCCGGCACCTACAACCACTCGATCAACGTGGCCAGCCTCGCCGAGTCGGCCGCCGAGGCGATCGGCGCCCGGGGCCTGCTCGTCCGCGTCGGCGCCTACTTCCACGACGTCGGCAAGATGCTCAAGCCGGCCTACTTCGTCGAGAACCAGGGCCGGGAAAACCGGCACGAGTCGCTCGTGCCCGCGATGAGCACGCTGATCATCGTGGCCCACGTCAAGGAGGGCGTGGAGTTGGCCCGCCAGCACAATCTGCCGCAGCCCATCATCGACCTGATCGCGGAGCATCATGGGACGACGCTGGTGGAATACTTCTTCCGCCGCGCCGAGGAGCGGTCGCAGGCCGATCCGAACGGCGAGGAGGTGGACGAGCAGACCTACCGCTATCCCGGTCCCAGGCCGGCCACCCGCGAGTCGGCGGTGCTGATGCTCGCCGACGCGGTGGAGAGCGCCAGCCGCACGCTTACCGAGCCGACACCGGCCCGGATCGCGAGCCTCGTGCACGACCTGGCGATGAAGCGGCTCCTCGACGGCCAGTTCGACGAGTGCGGTCTCACGCTGGAGGAACTCGGCCTGATCGAGCAGAGCCTCGTGAAGAGCCTGACCGCGGTGTACCACGGCCGCGTCAAATATCCCGACCAGCGGACGGCCTAGGCCGGCGATGCGGGCATCCATGCCTTCCAGGCCACCGACCAGCCGTCGCCCGCCGCCGCGCACGCCCGCGTCGCGGGCCGTCGTGGACGGGGTGGTGTCCGTCGTCAACCGTCAGCGTGCCGTGCCCGTCGACCGGCGATGGCTGACGAATGTCGCCCGACGGGCAATCGAAGCGATCGGCCGGCCGTGCGCGGAGATCAGCGTGGTCGTCGTCGACGACGCGGGCATCGCCCGCCTCCACGACCGCTGGCTCGGGCAGCCCGATCCGACCGACGTGATCACCTTCGACCTCGCCGGGCCGGGCGACGGTCCGCTCCATGGCGACATCGCGGTCAGCGGCCAGACGGCCTGCCGCGTGGCCCGCGACCTCGGCTGGCAGACGCGGCACGAACTCGCCTACTACGTCGTCCATGGGTTGCTGCACCTCGCGGGTGAGGACGACGTCGACCCGCACGCCCGCCGGCGGATGCGCGCGAGCGAGCGCCGGGTGATGGCCGCCATCGGCCTGCCCATGCCGCCACGACGCCGGCCTCGGCGGGTGTCCACCCGGCGGCCGGCCGCCGGGTCGCGAGGCCGCCGAAGACGCCGGCGGCCCGGGATGTGGAATCGGCGCTGACGCTGCTGGCTGTCGCCAGCCTGGCGGCCATCCAGGCCCGGGCCGTGCGCGGTGCGCAGCGGACCACCATCCAATCACTCTGCGACCAGCGGGGGCGTCCGGAGCGCTATGCCGAGATCGTCGCCGGCAGCGAGACGATCGCCTTCATCGCCGCGTCGGTCGTCGTCGTCGCGGCCGTTGGCGCCACGCTGCTGGTGATACCCCGGCTGCTGGCCGCCGGTGATCGCTCGCTGGCACTCGAGGTCTCGGCGGTGCTCACCTGGACCGGCCTGGTGTGGCTCGCGCTGGTGGTGGTGCCCATGCTGCTCGTGCGGTTCGCCGGGCCGTGGATCGTGGTCGCCACCTGGGCCGCGTGGCGACCGGTCGTCGGCCTGATCGCCCCCGCGGTGAGGCAGATCGGCCGCCTGGCCTCGATCGTGGGCCGCCGGGCCGACGATGATGCCGGCCACCCCAACGACGAACTGCGGCTGGTGGTCGACGAGGCCCATCGCGAAGGGCGGCTCGAGGGCCCGGCCCGCGACATGATCCGGGGCGTGATCGGGCTCGACGAGATCCGGGTCGCGACGATCATGACGCCGCGAACGCGGATGACGGCGATCCCGCTGGCGGCGCCGTGGGACGAGGCCGTCCGTCTCGCTGCCGACAGCGGCCACACCAGGCTGCCCGTCTGGGATCGAAGCCCCGACGACGTCGTCGGCATTCTGCACACCCGGGACGTGCTCACCCGCCTCGCCGAGCCACGTTCCGCCACGCCGCCGGACCTGCGGACCATCCTCCGCCCGCCCTGGTTCGTGCCGGAGTCGATGAGCGTGCAGAAGATGCTGCTGGAGTTCCAACGGGGCAACACGCACATGGCGATCGTCACCGACGAGTTCGGCGGCGTGTCGGGCGTGGTCACAATCGAGGACGCCCTCGAGGAGATCGTGGGAGAGATCGCCGACGAGCACGACGAGGCCTTCGCCGACGGCATCCGCATGGCCTCTCCCGGGGCCTGCGAGGCCCTGGCCCACGTCCGCATCGCCGCGGTCAACGACCGGCTCGGCCTGACGCTGCCCGAGGAGGAGGATTTCGAGACGATTGGCGGCTTCGTGTTCCACCAGTTCGGCCGCATCCCCGAGGTCGGCGAGCGGATCGAGTCGCACGGCGCCGCGATCGAGGTGCTGGCCGCGACCCGCCGCCGGATCGACCTGGTCCGCGTCGAGCGGCTCGGGAGGGCCGCTGATGGCCGCTGAGAAGGCGCGGGCGCTCGTCATCCGCACGACCGCCTTCGGCGAGACAAGCAGCGTCGTCGGCCTCTACTGCCGGGAGTTCGGCAAACTGCGGGCCCTGGCCAAGGGCGCGTGGCGGCCCAAAAGCGGCTTCGACGGCGGCCTTGACCTGCTTTCCTCGAGTCAGGTACTCGTCCTCCGCAAATCGTCCGGCGGGCTCGATCTGCTCACGGAGGCGAGCCTCGAAAGCCGCTTCCGCGTGGGCACGAGTCTGGCGGCGGTGCTCGGCGGCCTCCGTGTCGCCGAGCTGCTCGACGCCCTCACGGCCGATGCCGATCCCCAGCCGGAGCTCTTCGACGTGGCGCATGCGACGGTGCGACGGCTGTCCGGATGGAGCGGCGACGACTCCCCCGTGGCGGCCCTGATGATCTCGCTGGAACTGGCCCTGCTGCGGCTCACCGGCCATGGTCCCGTGCTCTCGCGGTGCGCCGACTGCCACGAACCGCTCCATGGCACGGGCCGCACGGCGTTCGGCATGCTCGACGGCGGCACGCTCTGCGACCGCTGCCGGGGCGGCCGCCGCGGCGTGGTCTCGGTGTCGCCCGCGGCCCTCGCCGCCCTGCGGCTGCTGGCGGACCGCCGCGTCGCTGCCGACGACGTGCCCCTCCCGGCTCCGGTGGCCGGGGAGGTCCGCGGCATCATGACCACCCTGCTGTCGCACCTCGTGGGCCGATCGCTCCGCGTTCCCGCCACGCTCGCCGGCGGCGGAAGGAGGGCCCGCCGCCCATGAGCACCCGCTCCGCACCCCGCTGCCACCCCGGCCGACTTTATGCCGCGCTTGCGATGGCGATGCTCGCCATCTCGGGCTGTGCCAGCCTGCAGAAGCCGCAGTGGCCGTGGGCCAAGGCCTCAGCCGACGCCGGCACGGGGGTCGACGGCCAGCTCGGGGAGGATGCCGAGTCGGAGGTGATCTCGTCGGAATACGCGACGCCGGCGGAAGAGCCGGGTTGGGACTACTTCAAGGGCGAGAACGTCAAGAAGCGGTGGAAGAAGATGGTCGGCCGGGGCCCCAACGAGAAGGTGGCCCGGGCGGCACTCGCCGAAGCCGACGCGCTGTTCCGCGAGGCGAAGTATCCGGAGGCGATCAAGAAGTACAAGGTGGCGATCGACCGCTGGCCCGACTCTGTGATCGAGGAGGACGCCATGTGGCAGCTCGCCGAGAGCTACTTCTTCACCGACCAGTATCCCAAGGCCGAGGACCAGTACGACGAGCTGGTGAAGAAGTACGCCAACACCAAGTACCTCGACCGTATCGCCCAGCGGCAGTTCGTGATCGCGCAGTACTGGATCGCCCTCGATCAGAAGACGCACCTCCCGGTGATCGTGCCGAACCTCGTCGACCGCAGCCGGCCGCTGTTCGACACCCGCGGCAGGGCCCTCAAGGCGTTCGATCACGTCCGCATCAACGATCCCCGCGGCCCGCTCGCCGACGACAGCATCATGGCCGCCGCCAACGCCCACTTCCTCGACCGCCAGTGGCTCGACGCCGATTACTTCTACGGCCTGCTGCGGAGCGAGTACCCCGACAGCGACTTCCTCCTGCAGGCACACCTGCTCGGGCTGCAGTCCAAGCTCCGCGCCTACCAGGGGCCGGGCTACGAAGGGGGCATCCTCGACGAGGCCGAGATCCTCGCCGACCAGGTGCTGGTGCAGTTCCCCGACCAGCTCGGCCGCGATGAGGCGGAGCGGGTGGAGACGACGCGGGCGGAGATCGCCGCCCAGCAGGCCACGCGGCACTGGCGTCGGGCCGAGTTCTACGCCAAGGGCAAGCACTACTCGTCGGCCCGGATCTACTACGCGATGATCGCCCGCGATTACCCCAAGACGCAGCTCGCCCAGCAGGCGCGGGAGAAGTACCTGGCGATCAAGGACACGCCCGACGTCTCCGACGACCCGCTTCCGCTGCTCACCCGGGTGCTCAATCCCGACTCGCTCAAGGAGGCGGAACTCGACGCGATGGCGGAGGCCGAGACGCAGATCGCCCGCCAGAACGAGTCGGGGATCGATCCGCCGAGGTTCTGACCGCCCCCGGCAAGGATGCCGCCATGACCGCCTGCGCACACCGCCGGACATTCCGCCCGCCGGCGGCGGCCCTCGTCGCGGCGCTGCTCGTCGCGTCCTCCGGGTGCGCCGCCTACCGCTTCGGCAACAACACGCTCTACGCCGCGAACGTCCGCACGATCTACGTGCCGATGATCCAGAGCGACAGCTTCCGCACCACCCCCGCGATCGACATCGGCGAGCGGCTCACCGAGGCCGTGTGCAAGGAGATCGAGAAGCGGACGCCCTTCAAGGTGGTGGGCAGCGCCGAGGGCGCCGACAGCGTGCTCACGGCCCGCATCGTGGCCGACACGAAGCGGATGGTGGTCGAGAGCCCCACCGACCAATCGCGCTACGTGGAGATGAACTACCAGACGCTCGTCACGTGGGCGGATCGCGGCGGCACGGTGATCGCCGCGGGCGAGGTGCCCCTTCCGGCCGCGACCGTCGACGTGGGCCAGTCGGCGGCCCTGGTGCCGGAGTACGGCCGGTCGGTCGCCAGCACGCAGCAGGAGGCGATCGTGAAACTCGCCCAGCAGATCGTGGGGCTCATGGAAGAACCGTGGTGATCGCACGCGCCGGCGGGTCCGCTTCCCCGGTTGAGGGTTGGTTAGACTCGGGCCATGTTGCCAGTCTCTTTGCCGACGTGCTGGCGGTTGCGGACGCGGAGCCTCGAACTCCCGCATCCCGGTGGATCGCTGCGGCGGCCGCTCCTGATGGGGATCGTCAACGTCACGCCCGACTCGTTTTCTGACGGCGGCCGGCATGCCGACGTGGAGGCCGCGGTCGAGCACGGTCTCGCGCTCGCCGCCGCCGGCGCCGACATCCTCGACGTCGGCGGCGAGAGCACCCGGCCGTTCGCCGACCCGGTCGCCACGGCCGAGGAACTGCGGCGGGTGGCCGAGGTGGTCCGTCGGCTGGCGGCCGAGGGCGGCGTGCCGGTCTCGATCGACACGTCGAAGGCGGCGGTCGCCGAACGGGCCATCGCCCTCGGCGCGGAGATCATCAACGACGTCACGGGGCTCGAGGGGGATCCACGGATGGTGGAGGTGGCCCGAGCCGGCGAGGTCGCGGTCTGCGCCATGCACATGCGGGGCACGCCGCAAACGATGCAGATCGACCCGAGATACGGCGACGTCGTCACCGACATCCACGGCTACCTGGCCGCACGCCGCGACGCGCTCGTGGACGCAGGCATTCCGCTGGACCGCATCTGCCTCGACCCCGGCATCGGTTTCGGGAAGACCCACGAACACAACCTGACGCTGATGCGGGCGGCCGCCACGTTCCTCGATCTCGGCGTGCCGATCCTGATCGGCCACTCCCGCAAGGGTTTTCTTGCCAAGACGGTCGAGCAGTCGCTCCGAAGGCCGGCCACGGAGGCCGACCGGGACGCGGCCACCGCCGGGGCGGCCTGCAGCCTCGCCGCCCAAGGCATCCAGATCGTCCGCGTCCATGCAGTGGGGTTCGTCCGCGCCGCCCTCGACATGTTCGCGGCGCTCGGATAGCGGGTCAGGCCGCCGCCATCGCCGTGCGGGCCGCCTCCACGCACTCGCGAATCTCCGCGATCGGGTCCCGGGGATTCTCCTCGTATTCGATCGACAGCGCCCCGTCGGCTGGAAACTTCGCCTGCTCCAGGGCCGCGAACACGGCCGGCACGTCGATGTGACCCCTGCCGAGAATCACCCCCTTCGTCTTGTCCTGCATGTCGGCGAAATCCTTGAGGTGGATGCCGTACAGGCGGCCGGCCAGCAGCCGGATCGCCTGGGTCGGCTTCTCGCCGCTGCGGATGAAATGCCCGAGGTCGGCGCAGGCGCCGATCCGGTCGTCGTGCTTCTCGATCGCCTGCAGCACGTCGACCACCTTGTTGTAGCGATGCGTCGGGCCGTGGTTGTGGATCGCGACCCGGATGTCGAACTCCTTGACGAGGTCGTCCAGGCTGGCGAAGGAATCCGGATCGGGATCCGCGGACAGGATCGGGATGCCGGCGGCCTTCGCAAACGCGAAGATCCTGCGGTTGGCCGCAGCGTCTGCGGTGAACCGGTTCACCCCGTAGGCCGAGATCGTCAGCCCGAGGTCGGCCACCTTCTTCCGCATCGCATCGATCGCCGCCCGGTCGTCGGTCACCGGAAACATGCCCGAATAGAACTCGACGACCTTCAGACCGAGGTCCACGACGTGCGCCAGGGCGGCGTCGACCGGAAAGCCGCGAAGCGAATACATCTGGATGCCGAGAGCGGGCCCGTCGTCGCCCGCGGCCGCACCGCAGGGCCGCACCAGGAGTCCGCCGGCGAGCGTTGCACCGGCGGCGAGGAATGAGCGACGGTCGACGACGGCTGCGGGCATGGCTGGTGACTCCTGAACGGGCTCGGGCATCGACGGCGTGGAGGAACCCTCTCCGACCGGTAAGATAGCGTCTCGTTTCCACCTCCCCACACGGTTTCGACCGCATGGCAACCGCCTCAGCCGCCCCGGCCACGAGCCCTCTGCACGACCATTGCCGCGGCATCGCCTCCCGGTCCCGGCAGGCCTCGATCGACCTCGTGGACGTGCCGGGGGAGCACAAGGCCGCCTGCCTGCGGGCCGCCGCCGCCCGGATCCGCGGTGACGCCGCGGAGATCCTGGCCGCCAATGCCCGGGACGTGGCCGCCGCGCCGGCCTTCGGGCTCACGCCCGCCCAGGTCGATCGGCTGCTGCTCGACGCGGCGCGGGTCGAGGCGATCGCCGCCGGCGTCGAGGCGGTGGCCGACCAGCCCGATCCGGTCGGCGAGGTGCTCGGAGAGGAGCAACGTCCCAACGGCCTGCTCGTCCGCAAGGTCCGCGTGCCCCTCGGGGTGGTGTTCTTCGTCTACGAGAGCAGGCCCAACGTCACCGCCGACGCCGCCGCCGTGGCCCTCGCCTCCGGCAACGCCATCATCCTCCGGGGCGGGAAGGAGGCCGCGCACTCCAGTCGCCGGATCGTGGAGAGCATCCGCGCGGCGATCACGGCCAGCGGGCTGCCCGTCGACGCGGTGCAGCTCGTGGACGTGGCCGACCGCGAGGCCGTGGGCGAGTTCCTCGCCATGGACGATCTCATCGACATCGTCATCCCGCGGGGAGGCGAGGGCCTCGTCCGTCGGGTCTGTGCCGAGGCCCGGATGCCCGTGCTCAAGCACTTCACCGGCAACTGCCACGTCTATGTCGACCGGCTGGCCGACCTCGCGACGGCGGAGACGATCCTCATCAACGCCAAGTGCCAGCGGATGGGAGTCTGCAACGCCGCCGAGTCGCTGCTCGTGCACCGCGAGGTTGCCGACGCCTTCCTGCCGCGGATCGCCGCGGCCCTCGCGGCCCGCAGGGTGGAGGTGGTGGGTGACGACGCCACGCGGCGACTCGTGCCCACTGCGGGCCCGGCGACGGATGCCGATTGGGCGACCGAGTATCTGGGGCCCAAGATCTCGGTCGCCGTGGTCGATTCGCTCGACGCCGCCATCGACCACGTCAACCGCTTCGGCTCGAGGCATACCGACGCGATCGTCACCGCCGACGCCGACGCGGCCCGCCGCTTCGCCTCGCGGGTCGACACCGCCTGCGTGATGATCAACGCCAGCACGCGATTCAACGACGGCGGCGAACTCGGCCTGGGCGCGGAAATCGGCATCTCCACCGACAAACTGCACGCCCGCGGCCCCTGCGGCACGCGGGAGCTCACCACCTACAAGTACGTCGTGACCGGATCCGGCCACGTCCGCACATGAACCCCCGCGCATGAACCTCCGCACCGCCTTCGTCCTCGCCGTTTTCGTGGGATGCCCGATGTCCGCCCGCCCTGCCGATCAGCCTGCCGATCAGATAGCGGACCAGCCCGCCGACGCTCCGGCCGATCCGCATCTCTGGCTCGAGGACGTCAGCGGCGAGAAGCCGCTGGCCTGGGTTCGCGAACGGAACGCGGAGAGCACGCAGGCCCTCACCACGGGCACGGGTTTCGCCGCGCTCGAGCAGCGAATCCTCTCGATCCTCGACTCGAAGGAGCGAATCCCCCCGGCCACGAAGATCGGCGGGCTGTATTACAACTTCTGGAGGGATGCCGCCCATCCCAAGGGGCTCTGGCGGCGGACGACCCTCGCCGGGTATCGGAAGGCGGAGCCGGACTGGGAAACGGTGCTCGACCTCGACGCCCTCGCCCGGGACGAGAGCGAGAACTGGGTCTGGCACGGCGCGACCATTCTCGAACCCGGCGACCGCCGCTGTCTCGTGTCGCTCTCCCGGGGCGGTGCGGACGCCGACGTGATCCGCGAGTTCGACCTCGAGACGAAGGCCTTCGTCGCCGACGGGTTCACGCTGCCCGAGGCCAAGAGCCGCGTGGCATGGCGGGCCGCCGACAGCCTGTTCGTGGCCACCGACTTCGGCCCGGGATCGCTGACCACATCGGGCTATCCGCGGTGCGTTCGCATCTGGGATCGGAGCGATTCCCTGGCCGCCGCCGAGACGGTGTTCGAGGGCCGGCCCGACGACATGTCGGTCGGGGCGTCGAGCGATCTCACGCCGGGATTCGAACGAGACTTCGTGTCGCGGCAGATCACGTTCTGGACGAATGAGCTCTTCCTGCGCCGGGACGGGCGGCTCATCAAGGTGGCCAAGCCCGACGACGCCAGCGCGGCGGTGCATCGGGAATGGCTGCTGATCGAACCGCGGACGCCGTGGACCGTTGGCCAGACCACGTATCCGGCCGGGGCCCTGCTCGCCGCAGACTTCGAGGGTTTCCTGCGGGGCGACCGCACGATCCACGTGTTGTTCGAGCCGACGGACCGCACGTCGCTCGTCGCCTGGGCCGGCACCCGCAACCACCTTCTCCTGACCACGCTCGACAACGTGCGGAGCCGGGTTGCCGTGCTCACCTTCGCGGAGGGGCGGTGGCTGCGCACGCCGCTGGCGGGCGTGCCCGAGTTCGGCACCGCCTCGGTGTCGGCCGTCGACGAGATGGAGTCCGACGACTACTGGCTGGTGACGTCGAGCCCGATCGAGCCCTCGACCCTGGCGCTTGGTTCGGCGGCGACGCCGGCGCAGCCGCCCGACAGACTGAAGCACACCCCCGCCTTCTTCGACGCAACGGACGTCCGCGTGGAGCAGTTCGAGGCGGTGTCGAAGGACGGCACGCGGGTGCCCTACTTCCAGGTTTCAAAGCCGTTCCGGCCGTCTGGCCACATGCCGACGCTGCTCTACGGCTATGGTGGCTTCGAGATCCCGCTGGTGCCCGCCTACAACCCGGTCGTGGGCGCGGCCTGGCTGGAGCAGGGCAACGCCTACGTGATCGCCAACATCCGCGGCGGCGGCGAGTTCGGGCCGCGGTGGCATCAGGCGGCGCTCAAGGGCGATCGCCACCGCGCCTACGAGGACTTCGTCGCCGTGGCCGAGGATCTCGTCAGCCGCCAGGTGACTTCGCCGGCGCATCTGGGCGTCATGGGCGGCAGCAACGGCGGCCTGCTGGTGGGCAACATGCACACCATGAGGCCTGATCTCTTCGGGGCGATCGTCTGCCAGGTGCCGCTGCTCGACATGCGCCGCTTCAGTCGGCTGCTCGCGGGAGCGAGCTGGATCGGCGAGTACGGCGATCCGGACAAACCCGAGGAGTGGGCCTTCATCCGCGGCTTCTCCCCCTACCACAACGTCGCGCCGGATCGGGACTACCCGCCGATCCTGATCATGACCTCCACGCGCGACGATCGCGTGCATCCCGGTCACGCCCGCAAGATGACCGCCCTTCTCGAGGAGCACGGCAAGCCCGTGCTCTCCTACGAGAACATCGAGGGGGGGCACGGCGGCGCCGCCGACAATCGGCAGAAGGCGTTCATGGACGCGCTGGGCTGGACGTTTCTCGACGACGAACTCACCGACTGACGCCGAAGCGCCGCAGCACGGCTCCCGGCGCCCCGATGTCGAGCACGTGCACGGCGCCGGTGCAGGCTCTGGCGGCCGGGTTCGCAAACCCCTGCTTCTCCGCGACGAACGTGAGCGTCGCCTCGGCGCGCACGCATGCCCCGGCCGCAGCGCCCGTATCGGCGTCGAGGCCGGACGGAAGATCGACCGCAACGACCCGCGGCGCCGCGGCACCGGAGCGGGCGGCGTTGATGGACTCGATGGCCGTCGCCACGGTCCCCCGCGGACCGCCTCCGGCTCCCGTGCCGAGCAGCGCATCGACGATCCAGACCGCGCCGTCGAGGTGCCGCCGCCACGCGTCTTCATCCGCATCCGCCAGGCACGTGATCGACAGGCCGCTGCGCTGGGCTATCCCGAGATTGACCGCGGCGTCACCGCTGGACGCGTCGGCCGCCGCCGCGAGCAGCACCCGCACCCGATGCCCGGCCGCATCGAGGTGCCGCGCGATCACGAAGCCGTCGCCGCCGTTGTTGCCGCGGCCGCAGGCGATCGCGATCGGGCCCGTCGCACCCTGTCCGCGAAGCCAGCGAGCGACGTTGCCGCCGGCGTTCTCCATCAGCACGATGCCCGGCACCCCGAACTCCTCGATGGCCACCCGATCGAGTTCGCGAACCGCCTGCCTTGTCAGCCTTGCCACGTCCACGTGCGACTCCTTGCGTGATCAGCCCGAATTCCCCGGAGCGCCACCCCGCCGCGGCGGAAAACTGGGCTATTTGAACGGATCGTATCGGTTATGCCGATCATCATGAGGTGGCGAGTTCCCTTCGCATCGTCGCAGCGATCACGCTCGCCGCCATCCTGGCGACGGGGCCGGGCCCTCGCGCCCGGGGCGGGGAGGAGCGGGAGGCCAACCTGCTGCTGGAGGAGCGGCTGGCGGCGGTCGAGCAGTCGCTCGGCACGCTGACCAAGGCGGCTGCGAGAAAGAAGCAGGACGACGCCCGGAAGCCGTCGCTCGTGGTGACGGGCCAGGTCCAGGCCGACACCGTCTACTTCGGTCAGGATGACGAGAGCCGGATCGACGTGGGCGACCTGCAGGACGGCGTCCAGTTCCGCCGTCTCCGCATCGGCGCCCGGGGCACGAGTTTCGGGGCGCTCGACTACTCGCTCGGCGTCGACTTCGCGCTGGCGAACCAGCCGAGTTACCTCGACAACTACCTCGAGTGGAAGGATCTCCCCTACCTGCAACACGTGCGGGCGGGCCACTACTTCGAGCCCTTCTCGCTCGAGCGGGTCACGCAGAACCGCAACAACACCTTCATGGAGCGGTCGCTCGTCGACACCTTCGCCCCCGCCCGCAACATGGGGGTGATGGCCTACGGCAACACCGAGAACGAGCGGGCCACGTGGGCGATCGGCACGTTTCGCACCAACAGCGACAACGTCGGCAACGACTCGTTCGACAGCGGCCAGGCGTTGACCATGCGCGGCACGATGCTGCCCTGGTGGGACGACGCGAGCGACGGCCGCTTCTACCTCCATCTCGGCGCCGCCTACAGCTATCGCGACGCCTATCAGAAGCAGGTCCGCTTCCGCAACACGCCCGAGATCCGCAAGCAGCAGCCGTCGGGCGTGTTCGGCCCCGTCGGCCCGCCGTCACCGAGCAACTACATCAACGGCCAGCCCGGGCCGTTTGCGCCGATCTTCGTCGACACGGGGCTCATCCCAGCCAACAACTTCCAGCTCTTCGACCCCGAGTTCGCGGTGATCCTCGGACCCTTGTCGCTCCAGACGGAATACGCCTTCGCCATCGTCGACCAGATCGACGGCCCGAACCTGTTCTTCAACGGCTACATGGCCCAGCTGAGCTACTTCCTTACCGGCGAGCACCGGCCGTACGACCGGAAGATCGGCATCCACGACCGGCTTCGCCCCTCCGAAGACTTCTTCCGCGTGCGAACGAAGTCGCGCGGCATTCGCACCGGCCTGGGCGCCTGGGAGATCGCCGCCCGATTCTCGAACATCGTCCTCAACGACAAGAACATCCAGGGCAACAACCTCACCGACTTCACCGTGGGACTCAACTGGTACCTGAATCCCTACACCCGCTGGAAGTTCAACTACATCCGTGCCTTTCTGGAAGACTCCCGCACCACCAAGGGCAACAGCATGACCGACGCCTACGGCATGCGAGTCGACTTCGACTTCGGACAAGCAGGTCAACG